>NZ_LR594662.1:6161262-6501578 GCF_901827175.1 Variovorax sp. RA8
GCGGACATTCCGGCCTTGCTGAAACTTGCGCGGCCCCGTGGTCTGAAGGTCATCGAGGACGCCGCGCATGCTCTGCCCGCCACATCTGAAGGGCGACTGGTTGGCACCCTGGATTCGGACGCCACCGTGTTCAGCTTCTACGCAAACAAGACCATGACGACAGGGGAAGGCGGGATGGTTGTCACGCGTGATGATGCTGTCGCAAAACGCATGAAGGTCATGCGCCTGCATGGAATTGACCGCGATGCCTTTGATCGCTTTCGATCCGAGCGGCCCGCTTGGTATTACGAGGTCGTTGCGCCCGGTTTCAAGTACAACCTCACGGACATTGCTGCGGCCATCGGCTTGATGCAACTGACCAAGTTGCCACGATTTCTGCAACGTCGGCAGTACCTTGCTGCACGATATCGGAAAGCACTCCAGGCTCTTCCGCTGGTCTGCCCTCCGGATGCACCCGAAGGTGAAGTTCATGCTTGGCATCTCTACGTCATTCGCTTGTCCCCGAACGCTCGGATCACCAGAGACGAGCTTATTCAGCAATTGTCCGAACGCGGTATCGGGACGAGCGTGCACTACATTCCGCTTCATCGCCAGCCCTACTGGCGCGATCTCTATGAGCTCAAGCCCGAGATGTTTCCCTGCTCCGAAGCGGCTTACCAATCCATGCTGAGCATTCCGCTATTCACTGCCATGACGGATCAGGACCAGGATCGGGTGGTAGAAGCTTTGCACGAGATACTGACCTGATGATCAAGCGGGCCTTCGACATCTGTTTTGCACTTTGCGCACTACTGGTCTCCGCACCTGCTCTCGCGATCATTTCGGTGTGGATAAAGTTTGATTCGCCCGGACCGATACTATTTCGGCAGCAGCGTATTGGGTTGCGAGGCCACCCGTTTGCCATCAACAAATTTCGAACCATGCGAATTGGCGCTGAGGAACAGGGCCCGCAGATTGCGGTATCCGCCGACCCCCGTGTGACGCGGGCTGGCGCGTTCTTGCGCCGCCACAAGCTGGACGAGTTGCCACAGCTCTTCAACGTGCTCATAGGGAACATGAGCATTGTGGGACCGAGACCAGAGGTCTCTCGCTACGTCGACCTCTATCCGTGCGAGAAACGCGAACTCATCCTCAGTGTGCGACCGGGCATCACCGACCTTGCTTCCGTCGCTTACCGCAACGAGAGTGCGCTGCTTTCTGGCGAGGGCGATCCCGAAGAACGCTATCTCAGCGAGATCATGCCAGCAAAGCTGGAGTATTGCTGCTGCTATGTCACGCAGCGCAGCATGACGCTCGACTTGCTCATCATCTGGCGAACCGTTGCCGCAGTTCTACGTGGGCCAGGGTCCTAGAGATGATTTCGATTTCTCGTCAATCAAAGCACAAGTGTCGGTGGACCGCGATTGAGGGCACTGCGCAGTCACCATCTCGCGCACACTCTTGAAGCTTGGAACGCGGACGGTAACCGACGGACGGCTCATCGATGCTGACGTAACCCGGTACGCTCTCAATCCACAGTGGGCACTTCCCGCCAATTCAATTGCCGCAGCCCCAGCCCGCCCGGCTCCTTGACGCCCTGCTTCTTCACTTCACCTTGCACGTTACCCGTCAGCCACCGTGTCTTGCCGTCAACCCCCACGACCGCCAGATCGGTAATAGCGGAACTAGATTCGACAAAGGCCTGTCCATCAGGCGTCAACGCCGACTTGCCCATGCCGAAATCGATCGCATAGAAGCGGCTGACACCCGACGGGCTGCAGGCATCGCCAACGGTCAGCAGTGGCGCAAACGAAACCACCCCGTTGAAAGCCAGTGGATTGAGCGTGAGCCGCCAAGCGACCGTGCTGCTGGTGTCCGCGCCCAGATCCAGATACCACCCTTTGGATGTGCTGGGCACGGTGACCCCGGTGGCCAGGTTTGTCAGCGCAGTCAGGTTTGCCCGGGTGATCGGCAAGGTCGCGTCGGCAGGCGTAAAGCCGGTCGCATTTCCATCGATGATCGCGTAGAAACTCTGAGCGGTCGTTGAGCTGATATCACTCGGATCGAGCAGTTGGCCGGTGCCGAACATCACGTACCGCTTGCGAGTGATCGGGTGGATCTCGATCAGCGGTTGGGTCGTGATGGCTTGCGCCTTGGCGACCGTGGCGCCGTCAGTCACCAGCGCCAGTTTCGTGGGGGCGGGGTAGGCGGTCGTGGTGCCACGCGGGGCGGTGACATCGAAGCGCCAAAGCTGCCCATCGAGGTCGCCCACATAGATCGCGTCTGCCGTGTAGTCCGTGAAATCCTGGACATACGCCGAAGCGTGCGTCAGGCCATTCGAAGCAACACCCGTACTCACCTTCTGAAGCAAGGCACCGGTCTCGGGATTCACGAAGTACAGATAGCCCATTCCATCGCTGTTGTTGTAGCCCGACGTCAGCACGACCACCCAGCCATAGCGCTTGGTCTTGATCACCGTAGGCGCGCCAAAGCTGAAGCCCATCGTCGGGTCCGTGAATTCCCACAGCACTTTGCTCGCAACAGTTGCCTCGCTCGTCATGCCCGCGGGGTTGGTCACGTCGATGGCATAGTAGCTCTTGCCGCCCTTGCCCAGTCCGCCCACCAAGATGGAGCGCCATCTGGAAGTGCCATCCGTCACGAAGGTGCCGCTGGCCCTGTTGAAATCGACATCGAAGACCTTCGGGGTGGCATCGACGTAGTAGTGGTGCAGGTAGTTGGGATTACCGAGTTGCGCCAGGCCGTCGACCTGCGGTGCCGCGGGGGACGTAGGCCCTTGGAACACGGCGCTCGGGACGTACGCGAACTGCTCCGTGCCCGCATCGGTGCCGGTCAGCGCGCCATTGAAGGCGTGAAGCATGCCGTCGTTCGCCGCCGCGTACACCATAGTGGGACGATTGGCCCAAGTCGTCTTGAAGGTCTTGTAGCCAGGATTGACTGCCTCCGAGAACTTCTCGCTGGGCGGTGCAACCGGCGTCACCTTGGCATTGACGATGTCGCCCAGCAAGGTCGCTCGCGTCCGATAAGGCCTTGACGGAGCGGCCAACGACCTCTCATTGCTGCGGTCGCCGCGCAGGTAGTTGAGATAGTTCGTGCTGTCATCGCCGGCCACGTAACTCGTGTCAAGGGCCGTCAATTGCGCCGTGGTAATGCTGGTGGTGCGAAACGCGACGCCCGTGGTACCGTTCCAGGTGGCAATGCGCCTGTTGGTATTCCAGCCGGTGCCGGCCAACTGCGCCGCGAGCTTGTCGGTACTCGTCCACTTCAGAGTCGTCGTAGGATTGCCGGCGCTGTCGAAGGTGATCTCGCTCGCCGTGACAATGCTGGTCCAGCCGTTGGCGTCGTACTGCGATGCGTAAGATGCTGCTCCCGCCGAAGACACCTGCACGGCCGAAAGCGAGAACGACGTCGTATAAGCCTTGATGGCACTAACGATGCTTTCGAGCGCCTGGGTCAGGCCTGATACCAGCGTGTCAGGGCGCCCCGCCGCGAAGTAGTTGTCGGGTCGGTTCTGCGTGGTGTTGGTACGAGTATCGGTCAGCGTCTCGCCGTTGGTCGACCACCAATCCAACGGAATGGTCGCCGCAAAGGTGTAGGGATCGAAATTGGCAGGAACCTTCAATCCGCCGAACTTGGCCGCCAGGTAGAACTGGTTGTTGGCCTGGAAGGGCTGCTCCAGCACGTCGACCCAGTAGGTCTGCACGGTCTGCTTGCCGACGGTCTTGGCTTGGCCAGTGACGTCCGGGCGAATGTCCTTGGTGTTGGCGTCGTAGGCCAGGCCCGCGATATACGCCGAGTTGTCGCGGCCGCTGTAGCTGTTGGTCGCGCCCAGTGTGCTTCCCAATCCCTGCAAGGCGCCCACCTTGTTGGTCGCCGTGATGGCATTGACGGTCGTGTCAGCGGCGATTTCCGCCGCCATGGTCGGTTCGCGGGTGCGATATGTGGGATTGCCTGCGACGTTTTTGTCCACATGGGTGTAGATGTCGCCAATGCCCAGAATGAAGTTTCGCTGGCACGAGTACTGGATCGGATCGCCCCAGTTGATTATGACCGGAAAACCATCGACCCATGTCCGCTTGGTGCTCGCGCCGGCTCCGGCCATCGAAGTCCAGGCCGGGACGTTTCCGAGATTCTTGTAGTAACGCAAGACGGCGTAGTACATCTCGCTGACCGGGTCGTAGTTCTTGTAGTTGCCGGGAATCAGCTGGCCGAACTGATTCAGGTAGTTGATCACGCCGCTGTTGTCGACCTGCACACTGAACTGCGTGGTGGTCGCCGTCGCGTCGGCGCTGTCGGGGTTGGGAACGAATATGCCGGTCGTCTCGCTCCATTCCTTCTGCGTGTTGTCGATGGCGGTTTGACCAGGCCGCGGAGCCGTCGGCCCGACGAACTTCTGGCCGGCGCGCAAGACGCCGCCATCGCGCTGGTCACTCGCGTCGTTGAGATAGCCGAAGGCGCTGAAGCGTATCCTTTGCGAATATTTCTGGATGAGTCCTTCGGGCTTGTAATTGCTGCCGTAGGGTTTGCAATTGGCTTCCAAGCCGCCTGCCGCGGTCGATGAATCGCAGACCTTCACGCGCATCGTGTAGTCCACAGTGGCGTCACCGGAACTGAATGCGGTGAACGTGCCGGGTGTGGATGGCTTCTGCCACAACAGACGCATGGTGGCGCCCCCAGCACCCTCGTAATACTCCACCCGGATGCTGAAGCTCTGGCCCGCAGTCAGGCTAATGGCCCCACTGTCGTCGTCGGTGGGGCCGTGGTCGTTCCAGTTGTTGATGACCCGATTGCCATTGCCGAAGCTGCCGCTTCCGGAAGTGTCGACCCACAGCCGGACGCCATCGTCGGAATTGGTCCGAAAGATGTAGTTGCCAGTTTCGGGCGCCGTGAAGGTGCCTGTGAATCGCGCGGAGAAGTTGTCGGCGTTGACGCCCGTACCGGGGCTCGCATTTCCCCAATCGTGGTCAGCGGTGTCGTTGCTGACGGTCAATACCGCCGGGTTGTTCACGTTCTTGTTGTTGTAGTAGCTGGCCGTGAAGGTCCGCAGCCCAGGGTCGTTGATGCTCAGGCGCATCTTGAACCCCATCCCGTTGACGCGGATGCCAAGCCGGGTCGCCGTGTTGTAGGGCGTCGCGCCCGCGATCTCGCTGACAGTGAGATCGCGATCGTCGAAGAGGCCTTGCCCCGAATGCCAGCCCTTTTCGAGGATGGTTTCGGTCGTCGTATCCACAACGCGGCGGCCGCCCGTCATGGCCCATCGGAATGGATCGATGGTGGCTGTTGCGGCCCAGTTGAGGAAGTTGCCGCTCCACTTGTTGTTGTTACTGGTCCCTGTGCAGGTGCGGTCGGTGGCCGAGCCCGCTGGATAGAAGTAGCTGGTATCGCCGGTGTTGGTGCTGTTGGCCGTGGTGTTGGTCTGGTACAGATAGCACTTGTTCGGGTCGAAATAGCCGAGGTAGGTGCTGGCACTGCTGTAGGCGCCGACGTGAGCTGTCCGGGAGGCGGTCGGCCACTCCACGGACAGAGCCAGTGCCAAGTTGCCGGGAACCTCGGAAGTCGAGAACACCGGCTGATCGGACAGCGTCGTGGCGGAGGCGATCAGAGCACCTCCCAAGGTCAGCCCCATCGCGATCGCAAGTCCCACCTTTCCCAGAGTGCGGACGAACAAGAGAGGTTTTGTTTTCATGATGATGCTCTGCTGGTTACTCGGGCCGGGAGAACGAGCTCTGCAAGAAGACCTGCGTGTCGCGCGGTCCGTCGACTCGGATGCTGAGGCGATAGATGGCGGGGGGCGGAATCTCCGGGCGCGCCATGCCGGCGGTGCCGCCAGTGACCTGCGTCGTGGACGGCGCCGAAACGCACGCGCTGTTGCTCAGCGAGGCGAAGCTGCCTGTGGCGTTGCACAGCCGATCTATCACGTAGTGCACAGTAACGCCGCCGGCCCCCGTGATCGCTCCTCCAGTTGGCGTGAAGTCAGCGTTGGTGATGTCCTTGCCGGTAAGGCCGGTCTTCTTAAGCAGCACGTCAGGGATGCCGAGTTTGTTAACCTTCAGTTGGATCGCGCTGTAGTTTTCGGCCGGTACGCTGCTTGAGGTGAGCGTGGACGTCGCAAGCCCCCCGGTCTTGAACGCTTGCATGGCCTTGGAAACAGCCAGTTCCCCCTGGTTGACCAGATCCCTCCTAAAGGCCAAGTTCCCGGCGCTGAACAGTGAGGAGTTCATCGAGCGCATCACCGCAACCCCGCCGGCGAGCAGGATCACGAGAATGACCAGGCAGAACAGCAGCACCACGCCCCGTTGGCGGGATGGCGAAACGGATGCGGTTGCGATCATCATGAGGCGGACTGCAGCAACATGTTGCGCAGTGGAATGGTTGTGTCGATGACGCGGTGCCGGTAGTGTTGGTCAAGGGTCACGGAGCGCTGCAGTGTCGTGGCCAGATCGCTGAAGAGCGTCAGCGAAGCGGGCGACACGTTGTCCTTGTTGAGCTCTGAACTGCGCGTGACCAGCGCGATGCGCACAGCCACGATCTGCCTGATGGTGGCGGGCGTCGTCATGAGGTTGGCGATCCCGTATGTCGTACCGCTGGGCGCGACCCAGTCATTGATGATTCCGTCACCATTGGTGTCCACGCCGTACAAAGCCCGAAGCTCGACGACACCATCGGAAATGGCCTGTAAGGCATCCGCGTCGGAGCCATTGCCCGCGCTTCTGAGCAGGTCGTAGGCAAACAAGGTCTGGTTCGCGCCGACGCCGATCAGCTGAAACTGGACGTTGTTGGAAAGCGTGTTGCCCAGCGGCGTGTAGTAGGCCGTTCCACTGGCGGCCAGGGTCGCGAGCGATGTCGTGCCACCGGTCGAAGTGAAATAGCGTCCGCCCATAGGCAGCACTTCATTGCCCGCGGCAGCAAACGCGGTCGCGTCCGTCACATTGACTTGCTCGAGCAGGCAGTCCGCCGTGCCATCCTGCGAGACGAGTCCGAGGTCGCCGCTGGCCAACCCTATGGTGTTATCGAGCCGCAAGTTGTCGGTCCCGGTCACCTCCGAACGAATCTTCCGCGGGATGTCGCCTGCGGCAGCGTTGCCGCCCATCACCATCAGCACGTCGGAACCGGTCGCAGATTGGCCTTGGCCGATCAGCAGCGGTGCCACCCGCAGGTTGCCGGCCAGGCTGGCGCCGGCGCCCCCCAGAAAGGACGCAAATGGGGCGGGAAAAGCGCTGATGCGCGGCAGGATGGTGGTCGGCGTGCCGCTGATGTCGCGCGCCACGCTCAACTTGCAGCCATAGACACCGAGACTTCCCGACTGCACGAAGCCCGAGCCCGCGCTGCGCAGCACGCGGTCGAGTGCGTAAGCCGCAAAGGCGCCGCTCTGACTCATGTCGTTGGTAGACGTGGTGGTTCGCTTGTGGGCTTCCCCCACGGTCACAACGCTGGTCACTGCGAGAGTGACGATGAGGCCGATGGTCATGGCCACCAGGAGCTCGATGAGTGTCAGGCCCCGCTGCAACGCGCGGGAGGTGGAGGTCGATGCGTTCATGGCGGCGGCGGAAGGGTGACGCGAGTTGTGAGCCGGCTTTTGTCGGCCGCGTTGCGCTGAGGGGGCGCCCACTCGATCGTGATGTCTGCTGTATTGACCAGCGTCGTGACAGGTGCGACGGTCGCGGTGGCGCCCGGCAATCCATCCTTGGACACATCTGCAATGCGCGTGGCCCATGCGGTCCCGGCGCTCGTGTCCACGGTGATCGAGTTGTTCAGCCACATCGTGCTGGCGATCTCGTTGGCCAGCAAGGCAGCGCGGTTGCGGTCAGCAGCATCGACCGAGAAGTTCATGGCGCGCGTCTGCAAGCCGATCAGGCCAAGGATGCCCAGGGAGAAGAGCAGGATGGACACCAGCACCTCGATCATGGCAACGCCACGCTGGGCGCGCACGGGAGAATGAGGAATGCGCTTCATCAGGGGCATCCGTCGGGTGAAGTTGAAACGTTCCTGGCGGGGTCGCACATGCGCACCTGGCCGCCCAGCGAGACCAACACACGCAGCGGCCGGTCGGCACCGGTCAACGTGATGTTGTAGCTCGCAGCAGCAGCCGCGCAGTTGGCGCCGGTCGGGCCAGGAGTGGCGTTGGCAACGAGTCGACCGAGCGAGTTGAAGCAGATGGACACCGGGCCGGTGATTTGCACATCGTTGCCGACACTACTCAAAACACCGGCTTCGACGAACTGAGGGGTTTCGTCAGTAAGCAGTTGAACAGTGTTGATTGACCAGTTCCGGCCGTTGGCCACTGCAGTGAGGCTGGTTGCGGGCGATGTGCTGTTGGTCAGCGAAAAGACAGTCTGGCGGCTGCGGCGAAGCGCTTCGGCCTGAGCGAGCCGCAGGCCATTCTGCAGCGAGTCGGCGACGGTTCGAATCTTGGAGTTGCGGATCCATGTCGTCATCGACGGAAAGCCGAGCGCCAGGAGGATGGCGAGCAGCACAATGGTCACCATCAACTCGATAAGGGTGAAGCCGGCAACATGCCCAGGCCTGCGCATCAGCACGTCTGTCCCTTCTTCGTCACCCAGTCGTTCGAGCAGCTGTTCCACCCGGGGACGCCAGTCACCGTGGTGGATCGCTGGTTCTGCTGGTCCACCTTGAAGGTGAAGCCGTTGGTCGTTCCGCTTCCGACGGCCTGCAGGACAAAGGCGGTCGCAGTGGGCGTGCCGTCGCAGGAAAGCGTGAAGGTTCCGACCTTGCGCAGATTCACATCCACGAGGCAAGGGGAAATGAACGTCGTACCCACCGAGTTGTAGGTCCGGTTGTCCTGATAGAAGCGTTCCATGTTGGCCCGCATGGCGGCGAGCCCGTTGTGCGCATCCACGAGGTGGCCGCGCAGCACGTAGTCGCGGTAGCTCGGAAGTGCGATCGCCGCCAGGATGGCCACGATCGCCACCGTGATCATGACCTCGATCAGCGTGAATCCCCTCGACGAGCAACGAGACTGGAGAGCGTCTGGCACTGTGGTGACCCCTTCGAGCACAGGTTTGAAACAGTGACAAATTGTGAACAACGTGCGAGATTTCGCGACAACCGTCCGTCCGCAGTGCGCTTCCTTTCGTCGCCTCCCAGTAAGTCATTTGTGCACTTTTCCGCATAGGCACAATGCCGCGAATGACGACCTCCGCAGTTTGTGCCGGTCCGCCTGCATCGTTGATCGTCGGCCCCGTCGCGGCCTCGGCGGCGTTGATCGCGCTGCCCTTTCTCTTCCCCTTCGCGTCCGGCCCCTCGGCGAATGTCTGGCAGCAGTTGGCCACATGGACCTGTGCGGCGCTGCTGCTGCTTGCCCAGCCTGCGGCGGTGCCGGAGCGCGGCGTCCTTGTGTGGCTGGCGGTGATCGCCGGGGCGGTCCTGCTGGGACGGGTGGCCGGCTCGATCCTTGATCTCTACGCGGCAGCGGCCCTGGCCGTCGTCGCATGGACGGCCTGCGTGGGCGCCGGCCTGGCTCGCGCTCCGGTCTCGCGACAGGCAGCGCTGGCTTGCGGCCTGCTCGCCGCCGGTCTCCTCAGTGCGGTGCTCGGCCTCCTCCAGTACTACGGCCTCGCCGCCCCGCTCGTCCCCTGGACCACCGCCCCCGACCTCGGCCAGGCCTACGGCAACCTCCGCCAGCGCAACCAGTTCGCCACGCTGATCAGCATGGCCCTCATCGCGGCGCTCTGGCTGCATGGCAACGGAGGGCGGCGAGCGCGCCTTGCACTGGTCCCCGTGTCGGCTTTGCTGCTTCTCGCGCTCGCCGCCTCGACCTCGCGGACCGGGTTGCTCCAGCTGCTGCTGATCAGCGGCATCTCCGCGTGGCTCGCCTGGCGTGAAAGACATCGCCTTCAAGGCCAGGGTGGCCCCACGGGGGCGCGCCTGCCGCCTCCCTGGGCGCTGCTCGCGCTGATCCCCGCCTACTTCGCGGCCGCATGGCTGCTGCCGCTGTTCGCAGGCTCAGGCGTCGAAGGCATGATGCATCGCCTGCGAGAAGGCGCGCCCGCCGCCCATAGCCGGCTCGTGCTCTGGGGCAACGTGCTCGAGCTGATCGCCCAGCACCCCTGGACGGGCTGGGGCTGGGGCGAACTGAGCTTCGCCCACTACACCACGCTCTATGAAGGACCGCGCTTCGTCGAGATCCTGGACAACGCGCACAACCTGCCCCTGCACCTGGCAGTCGAGCTGGGCATCCCGGCGGCGGTCCTGATCTGCGGCGGCTTCGGCTGGCTGGTGCTGGGCGCGCGGCCGTGGCGCGAGACCGATCCTGCGAGGCTGATGGCGTGGGGCCTGCTGGGCGTGATCGTGCTTCACAGCCTGCTCGAATATCCGCTGTGGTACGGCCCGTTCCAGCTCGTCTTCGGTCTGTGCCTGGGCTTTCTGTGGCCTGCATCGCCGAAGAAGACTGCCACCGCAGCGCAAGGGCGGCCGTTCTTCGCGCTCTCGCTGGCCGCAGCCCTTGCGCTGATGACGGTCGTCGCCTATGCCGCCTGGGACTACACCCGCGTCAGCCAGCTCTATCTCGCCCGTGAAGAGCGCCTGCCGGTCTGGCGGGAGGACACGCTGGCCCAGGTGCAGGACTCCTGGCTCTTCGCCAACCAGGTGAAGTTCGCCGAGCTCGCGCTGATGCCGGTCACCCGAGCCAACGCAGCCGAGGTGCATGCACTGGCGCAGCGCCTTGTCCATTTCTCACCGGAGCCGCGCGTGATCGTCAAGCTCGTCGACAGCGCCGTGCTGCTGGGCCGCGAGGCAGAGGCCTTCGAACAGGCGAAGCGCTTCAGGATCGCCTTTCCCGGCGAGTACGCGCGCTGGCTCGCCAAGGAGCCGATGGAAGATCCGTCGGAGTAGCGGGCCTGAGCGCCTCGGCGTCTCAGCCCTTCGCGGGCGGCGACGCCATGTAGCTGCCCGACTTGCCCCCGTGCTTTTCAAGCAGGCGCACGCCGTTGATGGTCATCCCGCGGTCCACCGCCTTGCACATGTCGTAGATGGTCAGCAGCGCGACCTGTACGGCCGTCAGGGCTTCCATCTCGACGCCGGTGGGCCCGACGGTCTCGACGGTCGCGGTGCACGCCACCTGCGGCGTGCCGCCCTCGGCCATGGCGAACGCCACCGCGACCCGCGTCAGCGGCAGTGGATGGCACAAGGGGATGAGATCGCTGGTCTTCTTGGCCGCCTGGATGCCCGCGATGCGCGCAATGCCCAGCACGTCGCCCTTCTTCGCAGTGCCCGATTCGATGAGCGCCAGCGTTGCCGCTTGCATCTCGATACGGCCGGTGGCAACGGCGATCCGGTGGGTGGCCGGCTTGGCAGCGACGTCCACCATGTGGGCCTGACCCTGGGCATCGAAATGGGTGAGAGAGCTCATGCTTGAACGTTCGGCGGAGTGAAGCATCATACGAGGCCCAGCCATCGACCCTCCCCATGCTGCGCCGGAACCCTTCCACCCCTGCGACTTGCAAGCCGAAGCGCCTGCTGCGGACGCTCTGCGCCTTCCTCCTGATCGCGTGCCAGCTCGCGATGCCGCCGCTGGCGCAGGCCCAGCTGCTGCCCGGCATGGGCGACGGCGAGATGACGGCCAGCGCCGAGCGCCGGCTGGGCGACCAGATCGCGCGCGAGCTGTACCGCGACCCCGACTACATCGACGACCCGGTGCTGGTCGAGTATGTGGAGGACATCTGGCAGCGGCTGCTGGCGGCGGCGCGCCTGCGCGGGGAGCTCACGCCCGAGCTGGACGAGCGCTTTGCCTGGACCGTGATGCTGGGCCGCGACCGCAGCATCAATGCCTTCGCGCTGCCGGGCGGCTATCTGGGCCTGCACCTCGGCCTGATCTCGGTGACCGGCAGCCGCGACGAGCTCGCCACCGTGCTCGGCCACGAGCTCTCGCACGTCACGCAGCGTCACATCTCGCGCATCATGGCCAAGCAGAGCCGGCAGATGCCGCTACTGCTCGCCGGCATGATCCTGGGGATGATCGCCGCCGGCAAGAGCCGCAATGCCGATGCGGGCCAGGCGGTGCTGATGGGCAGCCAGGCCGCCTTCGCGCAGAGCCAGCTGAGCTTCTCGCGCGACATGGAGCGGGAGGCCGACCGCATCGGCTTCGGCGTCATGACCCAGGCAGGCTATGCGCCGCAGGGCGCGGCCGCGATGTTCGAGAAGCTGCAGTACGCGGCGCGCCTCAATGACAACGGCTCCTATCCGTACCTGCGCAGCCACCCGCTCAACAGCGAGCGGATCGCAGACATGCAGGGCCGCTACCAGTTCCGGCCCGGCAGCGGCCTCGCCATGCCGCTGGCGATGGACCACGCGATGATCGCCGCGCGCGCCCGCGTGCTGGTGCGCCCCGGCGTGGACGTGCTGCGGCTGTGGATCGACGCAGCCGGCAGCGGCGAATTCGCGCGCAGCTCGCCGGCGCAGCAGGCCGGCACGCTCTACGCGGCGGCGCTTGCGTCCAACGAGCTGCGCGACTACAAGTCGGCCCGCGCCCTGGTAGAGCGGCTGCGCACCCGTGCGGGGGAAGACGCGCGCGCAACGCGGTTGGCGCGCCTGCTTTCGGCCGAGATCGAGCTGGCAGCCGACGGCGCGGCGAAGGCGGCCACGCTGCTCGACCCGCAGGCGAAGGACCGGCCCGAGATGCTGCTCGCCGCGCAGGCTGCCTCGGCCACCCGCCAGCCGGCGCCGATGGTGGCCCCGCTGCGCGACTGGGTGGCATCGCATCCGCGCGATGCGACGGCCTGGCGCATGCTGGGCCGCCTCTATGGCGCGCAGAACGACACGCTTCGGGCGATCCGCGCCGATGCGGAGGCCAACGTGGCAGTGCTCGACTACCCGGGCGCGCGCGACCGCTTCAAGGCGGCGCAGGAGCTCATCCACAACGGCGGCGGGCCCATCGACCACTACGAGGCCTCGATCGTCGACACCCGCGCGCGGGCGATCGAGGTGCTGGTCAGGGAGCAGGCAGCGGAGCCGCCGCTCAAATAGCGCTCAGCCCCTGGCGAACAGGCCGCCCAGCGCGGCCTCGATGACCAGGCCCAGCAGCGAATAGATCAGCGAGCCGATCAGCGCCGCCACGAAGCCGTTCACGTGGAAGCCCGGCAGCAGCCCCGAGGCGGCCCAGAACAGCAGGGCATTGATCACGAAGAGGAAGAGGCCCAGCGTGACGATGGTGACCGGCAGCGTCAGGACCACCAGCACCGGCCGCACCACCATGTTGAGCAGGCCGATCACGGCCGCGGCAATGAGTGCCGAGGTGAAGCTCGACACCTGCACGCCGCTGTAGACGTAGGTCACTGCCAGCAGCGCGAGAGCGCTCAGCAGCCACTTGATGACGAGGCGCATGCGTGCGGTGTGGCGAGCGTCTTATTCAGACAGCTCGTTGGCCAGCATCAGCAGCGCGCCCATGCCGAGCACCGCGCCGGGCAGCGCCCAGCCGGACTGGCTGGGTGATTTCACGTCAGGCGCGACCGGTTCGAGGTCCACGCCGATCTTCGGGCGGCGGGCATCGATCACGCGCGCCGCGCCGTGCTCCATCTTCAGGCGCCGTGTCAACTCGGCCAAGGGACCCTTGGCCAGCACGGAGGTAACTTGGCCGTCTTGCAGTTGCAGCAGCGGCAGCAACTGCTCCTGCGTCTTCGCCAGCCATTTATTGCGCCAGTTCTCGCGCGCGCTGTGGCTCACCCATTTGCTGATGCGATGCGTCATGCGCGGCGCGCAGGCCACCAGCACCCAATGGCGGGCACCCGTGCCGACCGCTTCCGGCGTGAGCCGCGAGAGCAGCTCGCGCGCGTAGGCCGCGTCGTCGACATACAGAATGATCTTTTCCATGGGTGCTCCTTCTTGTCGAGATCACGCGGTGGCGGTGTCCTGCGGCTTCGGCCGGCGCATCGCCACCCACTTGCCGATCAAGAGCACCAGCAGCGCGCCGCCGATACCGGCAATGTAGCGCACCATGTCGGTCTGCGGCACCTTCGGCACCCAGGCCCAGGCGGCGGGGTTGACGACCGCGGGGTCCGACACAGCCATCGTGCCGGCGATCCAGCCCAGCAGCATGCCACCCAGCGTGATGATGATGGGGAAGCGGTCCATCAACTTGATGACCAGCTGGCTGCCCCAGACGATGATCGGAATGCTCACCAGCAGGCCGAAGATCACCAGCGGCATCTGGTGGTCCGAGCCCGCGCCCTGGGCAGCGCCCGCAATCGCGATCACGTTGTCCACGCTCATCACCAGGTCGGCCACGATCACCGTCTTGACGGCGGCCCACAGCTTGTCGCTGGCGGCGATGTTGCCGTGCGCATCGTCATGCTCCGGAGCAAGCAGCTTGACGCCGATCCACACCAGCAGCAGCGCGCCAGCCAGCTTCAGGAACGGAATGGCCAGCAGGGTAAGCGCGAAGAAGATCAGGATCACGCGAAGCACGATCGCACCCGCCGTGCCCCAAAGGATGCCCTTGGTGCGTTGCGCGGGGGGCAGCTTGCGGCAGGCCAGCGCGATGACGACGGCGTTGTCGCCGCCGAGAAGGATGTCGATCATGATGATCTGACCGACGGCGACCCAGAATTCGGGGGTCAGGAACTGTTCCATAGCGTCCTCTGTTCGAATTGCTTCATCCCGTGCGGGTTGGATCAAGCGGCTGAATGAGGACCCACGGGTCCCGGACATGCAAACGCTTCGATCGAACCCGCGCGAGCTCTAATCGAAGGTCTTGCTCGGCAGCGTGGGCTGCCCGACAGGCCGGAAGTGTTGTCTTCGTATTGACGACCTGTCGATTTCGTCCTCGTGGAGAACGGGTGGGAGCTACTCCCCTTCGGTGGACGATTAGAGCATCGAGGACCCTGGCCTGGCAACCGGATTTTTCCAGGGGCTTAAAGAAAAAGCGTCCGGATGTTGCGCCACCAGGGCGGCGGCCGCTATCGATTTGAGAGCAGCGCATAACCTTCGCCCGCCGCCGGGCTTTGCCGGGACTATGATGCCCAGCCGCATTTTCCGACCCCCTTCATGGCCGCCATCCACATCACAGACATCGAGGCCGCCATCAATTACTGGCGCGAGAAAAAGCCCTCGCCCGATGGCATCACCCTCGCACCCGAACTGCGCGCGCTGGCGGAGGTCTACGCGCTGATGGTGTTCCATCACGAGGACGAGGCCGCCGAGGTCGGCTTCCCGCCCAAGGCCTGGGACGCCTGGCTCGCCTGGTACCAGACGACACCGGACACCCCCTGCATCGCCATCTGCTCCACCAGCCAGGGCGACGACGAATGCAAGGGCTGTGGCCGCAGCTTCGACGAGGTGCAGCATTGGCCCTCGATGACGCCCGGCGAGAAGCGAGCCACCTGGCGCCGCATCACGATGCAGGACAAGGCCTGGCGCTTCAACCGCTATGCCGAGCGGGCGCGCGAGGCCGAGCCTGCCTGGCCCGACGACGAGCCCGCGCCCGGCGAGCTCGTCGAGCTGCCGCGCTGAACAGGACGCAGGACGCAAGCGCCATGCGCCGCCTCGCGCAAGCCCCCAACCTGGCGATCGCCACCCTCTGGGCCGATGCCTTGCGGGAGGAGGGCGTCGCGGCCTCCGTGCAGCGCGAATACCTCGGCGCGGCCGCCGGCCAGCTGCCGCCCGACCAATGCCTGCCGGAGATCTGGATCGAGGACGAGGCCCAGTTCGAGCGCGCCAAGCAGCTGCTGCACGCGCTGCAGCACCGGCCCCAGCGGCGCTGGCAGTGTGGTTGCGGCGAGCTGGTGGAAGGCGGCTTCGAGCAGTGCTGGCGCTGCGGCGCGATGATGCCTGGCGAAGCCTGACTACTTCCAGCGCACCGGCTCGATGTCCACGTTGTGCGTGCCATCGCCCAGCATCAGCGTGCCTTCCTGGACCGTCGCCTGCAATTGCATCGATCGCTGCGCCAGCGCGGCCAGTGCCTGCGAAGCTGCCGTCGGCACGCGGTACACCGCCAGGTTCTGCGGCCGCGTGAGCTTGTTCTCGATGCCGCGCCACCAGACCTCGGCCGCATGGTGGAAGGCATAGACGATCGTCTCGTCCGCCTTCCCGCAGGCCTTGATGATCGGCTTGTCCTCCGGCTGGCCGACCTCGATCCACAGCCGCACCGCGCCGGTGAAGTCGCGCAGCCAGACATCAGGCTCGTCCGGGTTCGAAAGGCCCGCGCCGAAGGCCAGCGTGCCGTCGCCCTGGCAGACGTCCTGCAGCTTGTGCGCATTGAGAGCCAGCGCCACCAGCCGGATCATCATCCGCTCGTCGGTCTCGCTGGGATGGCGCGCCAGCGTGAGCGCGTGGTCGGCGTAGTAGCCGTGGTCGATGTCGGCCACCGCGAGGGTGGCCTTGAAGATGGTGGATTTGAGCGCCATGGGGTCGCGAGTGTAGGCGGCCCCTCGGCCCGCCCGGCCTACCCTGTCTTCAGGGCGTCTGCGCCCGCCGCGCGAGTTCGACCGCCTTGCCGGTGTAGCTGGCTGGCGTCATGGCCAGCAGCCGTTCCTTTTCCTCTTCGGGGATCTCGAGCGAGCGGATCAGCTCGTGCAGCGCTTCGGCCGTCACCGTCTTGCCGCGGGTGACCTCCTTGAGCTGCTCGTACGCGCCCTGCACGCCGAAACGCCGCATCACGGTCTGGATCGGCTCGGCCAGCACTTCCCAGGAGGCCTCGAGATCCTCGGCGAGCGCCTCCTCGTTGAGCTCCAGCTTGCCGAGGCCGGTGGCCAGGCTCGCATAGGCCAGCACTGCATAGCCGAAAGCCACGCCGATGTTGCGCAACACGGTGCTGTCGGTCAGGTCGCGCTGCCAGCGGCTGATCGGCAGCTTGTCGCTCAGGTGGCGAAGCAGGGCGTTGGCCAGCCCCAGGTTGCCTTCGGCGTTCTCGAAATCGATCGGGTTGACCTTGTGCGGCATGGTCGAGGAGCCGATCTCGCCCTCCTTGAGCCGCTGCTTGAAATAGCCCAGGCCCACGTAGCCCCAGACGTCGCGCGCGAAGTCGATCAGGATGGTGTTGACCCGCGCCACGGCATCGAAGAGCTCCGCCATGTAGTCGTGCGGCTCGATCTGGATGCTGTACGGCTGGAAGCTGAGGCCCAGGCCCAGCGGCGCCGGCGTCTCGACCACCTTGCGGCTGAAGGCCTCCCAGTCGAACTCGGGCCAAGCCGCCATGTGGGCGTTGTAGTTGCCCACCGCGCCGTTCATCTTGCCCAGCAGCGCGACGCCGGCGATGCGCTCGCGTGCCTTGGCCAGCCGCACGGCGACGTTCGCGATCTCCTTGCCGACGGTGGTCGGGCTGGCGGTCTGGCCGTGCGTGCGCGACAGCATCGGCACCTCGGCGAAGCGGCCCGCCATCTCGCGCAGGGTGGCGATCAGGCCGTCGATGGCAGGCAGCACCACTTTCTCGCGCGCCGCCTGGATCTGCAGCGCATGGCTGGTGTTGTTGATGTCCTCGCTGGTGCAGGCGAAGTGCACGAACTCCGAGGCCGCCTGCAGCTCCGGGCGCGCCTCGAACTTGGACTTGATCCAGTACTCGACCGCCTTGACGTCATGGTTGGTGGTCTTCTCGATCTGCTTGATCGCGATGGCGTCGGCCTCGGAGAAATTGTTGACCAGGCCCAGCAGGTACTTGCGCGCGCCGCCGGTGAGCGGCTTGAATTCGGGGAAGCCGCAGTCCGACAGCGCGATGAACCACGCCACTTCGACCTGAACCCGCCGATGCATGTAGCCCTGCTCGCTCATCAGCGGCCGCAGGGCCGAGAGCTTGGCCGCGTAGCGGCCGTCGAGGGGGGAAAGGGCGGAGACGGTGGAAAAGCTCATGCCCGAATTTTAGGTGCCGGCCCCAGGCCTTCAATTTCAGTTGGCCGCTGCCTCGCGGAAGAAGGCGATGCGCTCGGCCGTGGCCGGGTGCGAGGAGAAGGCCAGGCCGATGACGTCATCGTCCAGCCCGGCGCGCTTCTGCCCGGCGCGCCAGCGCTCGACGGCCTCGAAGAAGCCGATCATCACGCGCGGCGAGATGCCGGCGGCGCGCATCAGCCGCACCGCTTCGGCGTCGGCCTCGCGCTCGGCATCGCGCGAGTAGCCGAGCGTGGCCAGCAGCACCGGGGCGCTGCCGATCAGCGTGCCGTAGTCGCCGAAGGCGGCCGACACGGCAAAACCGATCGCCGAGGCCTGCACCAACTGCCGCATCGCATGCCGCAGCCGCACATGGCCGAACTCGTGGCCCAGCACGCCGAGCACTGCATCCGGGTCGCCGGGCATCAGCTGAACCAGCTCGTCGGTCAGGACGATGGTGCCGCCCGGCAGCGCCAGCGCGTTGGGGCCCAGCCGTGGGTCGCGGGCGCGCCGGAACTCCAGCTTCCAGGCCGGCGCGCCCTCCGGATGCGCTGCCTGCACCATCCGCGCGAAGGTGCGGCGAATGCGCTCCTGTTCCTCCGGCGCCAGCGCGCTGGGCGCCAGCAGCGACTGGTCGATGGATTCGAGCACCTCGGCGCCAATGGTCGTGTCCACGCCGGCCGGCACCGCCGCCGTCACGCCGCGCGCGACCCAGGGCAGGCCCCACTGGTACAGCGCCGCGGTGGCGGCCAGCAGCAACGCCAAGGCCAGCGCCACGCCGCGCCAGTTCTGCTGGGCGCGGACCACCCAGCTCTCGCTGCGGCCGAGCTGCGCGGCCCATGCATCCCAAGCCGCGACGTCGAGCGCCTGGACGCTGGCACCCTGCGGCAGCTGCAGGAGCCGGCCGCCGTGACGGGTGCGCTCGGGCCAGCGCAGCCGCGCCAGCGGCACGCTGAACGATGCAAAGGTTTCGCCGGGCGCCGGCGAGATGGTCAGCACATCGCCCTGCACGTGCAGGCGCGCCGCCTGCGGCCGGCTGCTGCGGCCGTCGAAGAAACGGACCTCGAGGGCGTTCATTCGACAACTGCCCCTGGGCTTGTCGCCTCGTGTTCTGCGCTCATCCAGCCGTCGGGGTGGCGCTCACAGGCCAATGTCCAGCCCGAACAGGTCGGCCGCCATGTCGCCCGCGGCGCCCGGGTCTTCCCGCCCCGCCACCTGGCTGAGCTGGTCGAGCCCGATTCGCGTCTGCAACTCGACCGCATCGATCTGGGCACGCCGGGTGTTCACCACCGCGAAAGGCCAGTAGAGGCCGAGCGTAAGGAAGATCAGCAGGTAATTCCTGCACTGCAGGCCCAGGTAGCTGCCGAACTTCAGGCGGCTGTCGAAGCGCAGCACCTCGTTGCCGGTGGTCGACCACAGCAGGTTCTGCAGCCGCACCTGCAAATAGGACTTGGGCAGGATGTTGACGAGCAGGATCGTGCCGAAGCCCATGAGCGCCGCCACGACCACGAACGTCGCGCCGGTGCCGGTCCTGCGACCGGTGAAGGCAAAAAGGCCCGCCACCAGCAGCATGATCGCGAAGGCCCCAAGGCTGATCGCGATCAGCTTGATGAAGATGCCGTAGAGCACGCCCACATCGGCCTTGAGCCGGGTCTGCAGCGTGCCGATCGCGTAGTTGTCGTGCTGGTAGCGCCGCACGCGCCAGAAAAAGTAGGGCAGGCCCGCCACGAAGGCCAGCATGCCCAGGCCAACCACGCCGGTGGCCACGGCCGGCAACGCGGGGGGTTTGCCATCCATCGACGCTCCGGCCATCGCGCCCGCGAGGGCCGCCGGCAGCAGCGCCAGGGCCAGCGGCGGCAGCATGCAGGCGTAGGCGCCGGCGGTGTCGCCCGCGAAACGGAAGCGCAGGCCGCGCCAGCTGGTGTTGGCCAGCCTGAAGCGCATCGCCGCCCGGAACAGCGCCGGCCATAGCGCCACGAAGGCCAGCGCCGCCAGCAGCGCCGCCCAACCGGAGAAGTTGCTGCCCACCGAATAGGCGATCAGGAAGCCGGCGGCGATCAACGTGCCGCGCAGCATCTTGGCCGGCTCGCCGTGGAAGTCCAGCGCGTCGCCGCCGACCCAGGTGTTGCTGTAGAAGTACTTGAGCTTGCGCACCTTGGCCCAGGGCAGGTAGATGCCGAGCGTGAGGACGATGAGCAGCAGGTTGACGATCCAGATGCGGAAGTACTCGCTGCCGCTGGCCGTGAACTCGATCGGATGGCGCTCGGGCACTGTATCGATGGGCGCTTCTGTGACCATGTTCCTTCACCTTCTCCCTCGTTGGCATGGAAGCAGGATTCTGCACCGCGCGCCTTCCCCTAGAATCAAAACGCTACAACGACGACCCCCAGGGGGAGAGAGCCCGCATGAAACTGATCGGATCCGCTGCCAGTCCTTATGTGCGCAAGGTGCGTGTGGTCATGGCCGAAAAGCGGCTCGACTACCAGTTCGTGATCGAGGACGTCTGGTCCGACGACACGACCATTGCCAGTTCCAACCCGCTGGGCAAGGTGCCCTGCCTGATCATGGACGGCAGCGAGGCCATGTTCGACTCGCGCGTGATCGTCGAGTACCTGGACACCCTGTCGCCGGTCGGCAAGCTGATCCCGCAGCCGGGCCGCGAGCGCGCCGAGGTCAAGACCTGGGAGGCCCTTGCCGACGGCGTGATGGATGCCGGCGTGCTCTGGCGTCTCGAGGCCACGTGGGCCCGCCGTGCCGACGGCGAGCGCAGCCGGGCCTGGATGGACCGCCAGCGTGCGAAGGTCGAGGCCGGCATCCGTGCCATGGCCAAGGGCCTGGGCGATAAGCCCTTCTGCAGCGGCATCCATTTGAGCCTGTCGGACATCTCCGTCGGCTGCGCACTGGGCTGGATCGCGTTCCGCTTCCCCGACATCGACTGGCGCGGCGAGCACCCGAACCTCGGCAAGCTCTACGACAAGCTGATGCTGCGCGCCAGCTTCGCCGACACCGCGCCCTGAGCGCCGGAGCCACCCCATCGGCCCCAAAGCAAAAGCCCCGCACCGCGGGGCTTTTTGTTGGTGGACACCGCGGAACCGGCTTTGCCGGGCCGCCGGTGTTGCCCCCGGTAGGGGGTGGGCGGCTACACGAAGTGAGCCAACCTGGGGGCGAGCAACATCCCCACCGCGGAACCGGCTTTGCCGGGCCGCTGGTGTTGCCCCCGGTAGGGGGTGAGCGGCTACACGAAGTGAGCCAACCTGGGGGCGAGATAAAGATGCTGCGAGGCGCCCCGAAACGAAGGAGGGAGGGAGGGAGGAGGAGAAGAATCGCCCCGGGATTTCATCCGGACGTCATGCGCCCAGAAGGCCTCGCAACATGAAAACTTTCGGGTTTTCTACACCCGAGCCGGTAAGAGCCGACCTGCGCAGAGCGGTTCCCCGGCCAGTGGTAAGCATTTGTGACGGCAGGTGCCCCGCAACCTCACTGCGGCCCGAGCTGCTTTTCCAGGTCGCGCACGAAGGCCCTGTCATCCGGCGAGGTCATGCTGGAATAGGACTCCACCACCTTGCCTTCGCGGCTGATCAGGTATTTGTAGAAATTCCACTTGGGCGTCGTGCCCGAGGCCTGCGCCAGTTCCTTGAACAGCGGATTGGCCTGCGGCCCGCGCACCGAGGACTTGGCGAACATCGGGAATTTCACGCCGAAAGTGCTTTCGCAGAACTCGGCGATCTCCTTGTTCGTGCCGGTCTCCTGCGAGAAGTCGTTGGAGGGGAAGCCCAGCACCACCAGCCCGCGCGAGCGGTACTTGCTGTCCAGCGCCTCCAGGCCTTTGTACTGTGGGGTGAAGCCGCAGAAGCTGGCGGTGTTGACCACCAGCACCACCTTGCCTGTGTACTGGCACAGCGCTTGGGGTTTCTCGTCTTGCAGCCGGGGGAAGGTGTGTTGCAGGATGGGTGGGCAGCCGGCCGGGGTGGTCGCTGCGGCGCCGGGCGCTGGAGCGCCCTGGGCGTTGGCGACAGCGGGCGCCAGGCAGGTTGCCGCTGCGAAAGCCGCGGAAGCCGCGAAGTGGGGAGAAACAAAGGGCCGTCGCAGGAGGCTTCGCATGGCGGTTTCCAGAGTGAATGTAGGGACTTGGCCGGAATGGCGGCGCGGTCGTCTATACCGCATCATCGCGCGCTTGTCACGAGTGCGCCAAACCCCGCGTCTAAAATCGCCGGGTTCAGAAAGTCATTGATGCTCTACCCGGAACTTTTCAGACAGCTCGAATCCGTCCGCTGGGACATGGACAAGGACATCCCCTGGCAGTCCTTCGACGCGAGCCGCCTCTCCGAGGAACAGGCCCAGACCATCAAGATGAATGCCATCACCGAGTGGGCTGCCCTGCCCGCCACCGAGATGTTCCTGCGCGACAACCGCCATGACAGCGACTTCTCCGCCTTCATGTCGATCTGGTTCTTCGAGGAGCAGAAGCATTCGCTGGTGCTCATGGAATATCTCAAGCGCTTCAGCCCCCAGCACGCCCCCACCGAGCAGGAACTGCACGAGGTGCGCTTCGACTTCGACCCGGCGCCGCCGCTCGAGACCCTGATGCTGCATTTCTGCGGCGAAATCCGCCTCAACCACTGGTACCGGCGTGCCGCCGAGTGGCACACCGAGCCCGTCATCAAGCACATCTACACCACCCTGAGCCAGGACGAAGCCCGCCACGGCGGTGCCTACCTGCGCTACATGAAGCGTGCACTCGAGAAGTTCGGCGACGAGGCGCGCGCCGCCTTCACCAAGGTCGGCGTGCTGATGGCCAGCGCCCGGCGCACCGCCCAGGCACTGCACCCGACCAACCTGCACGTCAACAAGGCGCTGTTCCCGAAGGACACCATCCAGAGCCGCGTGCCCGACCCGGACTGGCTGGAACATTGGCTGGACAAGCAGATCAAGTTCGACGCCGTCTGGGAACACAAGGTCGGCGACCGCATCCTGCACAACCTGAGCCTGCTGATGAACCGCAGCTTCAAGACCGTGCAGGAGCTCAACCGGTACCGCAAGGAAGTCACGGCCACCCTCGGTCCCAAGGCCGAGTACCAGGGCGCCTGAGCACCCGCCGCGCCCGCACCTGTCACAAGGCGGGCGCATCGTCCGTCTTGCCGATATGGACGACTCCACCCACACCTTCGACCGCCACCGCAAGCGCCTGCTGGGCATTGCCTACCGCATGCTCGGCTCGGCGGCCGATGCCGAAGACGTGGTGCAGGACGCCTGGCTGCGCTGGAACGACGCGACCGTCGACGCACTGAACAACCCCGAGGCCTGGCTGGTCACGGTGGTCACGCGCCTGTCCATCGACCGCCTGCGCGCCGCCAAGCTCCAGCGCGAGCACTACGAAGGCACCTGGCTGCCCGAGCCGCTGCTGACCGACGCGCCGGCATCGCCCGAGCAGATGCTGGAGCGCGCGGACAACATCTCCGTGGCCTTCCTGGCGGTGCTGGAGCGCCTCGCCCCCGAGGCGCGCGCGGCCTTCCTGCTGCGCGAGGTGTTCGACGCCGAGTACGAGGACGTGGCGCGTACCCTGGGCAAGAGCGAGGCGGCGTGCCGCCAGCTGGTGCACCGCGCCAAGACCCAGATCCAGGACGAGCGCCCGCGCTTCGCGGTGGAGCGCGATACCCACTGGCGCCTGATGCAGGGTTTTGCCGAAGCCTCCACCAGCGGCGACATGCGCCGGCTGAAGGAACTGCTGGCCGAGGATGCCGAGCTGATCGGCGACAGCGGCGGCAAGGTGCCCGCCTTCCGCAAGATGCTGCGGGGCGCCCAGCGCATCGCGCAGTACTTCTACGCCGTCCCGCGCCTGCTGGGTGGCGGGCTCCGGCTGGAGCTTGCCGAGATCAACGGCGAGCCGGGGCTGCTGCGCTTCTACAACGGGTCCCTGGAGTCGGTGCAGACCATCGAAACCGACGGCGAGCGGATCCTGCGCATCCGCACCCAACGCAATCCGGAAAAACTGGCGCGCATCGCCGCGCGCTTCTCGGCGCGGGCCATCACGCGTGCCGAGCTCGAGGCGCTGCGGACCGCCGCGCCGCCTGAAGCCCTGCCCTGAGCGTGCCTCAGCGCCTCAGCGCCTCAGCGCCTCTCGACGATCATCGGCGCCAGCTGCAGCCCGTTGCGCACCTGCTCGGCCATGTCGCGCGCCTGGTCGCGCGAAGCGTAAGGCCCGGCCTGCAACCGATAGGTGCCGCGCTCGGCGAACACGTTGAGCGCGCCCGCCAACACGGGCAGGCTGCGCGCCACCTGCTGCTGGAAGCGCTCCACGCCATCACGCTGGCTGAAGGCGCCGAGCTGGACCCAGAAGCCCGATGCCGGCGCGACCGGCGGCGATTCGGCGGCCGGGGCCGGCACCGGCTCGGACGAGGGTGCCGGCAGCGGCGGCAGGGTATCCAGCTCCCGCACTTCCGCGCGCGGCGCGGCCACGACCGGCGAGGTCAGCGCCGCGGGCACGGCGACGGCATCGGCGGCGCCCGGGGTGGCGGGGGCCGCGGCAAGCGCCACCGGCGCCTGGGCCGGCGCCGCCTGCGCCAGCGCTGTGTCCCCGCGCCGCCAGGTGCCGGCGCGGATGTCCGCATTGGTGATGCGCTCGATCTCCACCGGCGCAACCCCGCGCAGCAGGTCGAGCTTGTAGGCCGCGGTGTAGCTCAGGTCGATGATGCGGTCGTCGTGGAAGGGCCCGCGGTCGTTCACCCGCACGATCACCTCGCGCCCGTTGGCCGGGTTGCGCACCCGCACGTAGCTGGGCAGCGGCAAGGTCTTGTGGGCGGCCGTCATCGCGTACATGTCGTAGGGCTCGCCGCTGGCGGTGGATTGCGCGTGGAACTTGCGGCCGTACCAGGAGGCGAGGCCGGTCTCGCGCCAGGGCCGGTCGTCGGTGATCGGCACGTAGGAGCGGCCCAGCACCACATAGGGTTTGCTGGTGCCGCCGCTGCCGCGGATCGCTTCGACGCGCGGCTCGGCATCGGGCATCTGGCCCAGGCCGGGGGGCGGGTTGGCGTCGGGGCCGTCGCGGCCGATGCCGGAGCCGCGCGGCCCGCTGGCGCAGCCCGCCAGCAGCACCAGTGCCGCGCCGACAGCCAGCGCGAGGACGCGTGCGTCAGCCAAACACCGCCTTCCACAGGGCCAGCATGGCTTCGCGCTCGGCCGCCAACGCGCTCATCGGCACCTGCGTCGGCTCTTCGTTGAGCCGCGCCCGGTGCTGCACGCGGCGCAGCTCGCGGTAGGCCGCGGCGGCGTTGCGGCCGATGCCCTCGGGCAGCAAGCCGGCCTCCTCGGCCCGGACCAGCAGCGCGATGTTGCCCACGTTCGGGATCAGCTCGGGATGGGCCTTCGCTTCCGAGAGCACCAGGAACTGGACCGCGAACTCGGCATCCACCATGCCGCCGGGGCTGTGCTTGACGTCGAAGCGATCGGCCTTGACCGGCCGCGCGGCACGCACCTTCTCGCGCATCGCGACGATCTCGGCCTTGAGCGCGGCGCGGTCGCGCGGCGCCGTAATGACGGCCTCGCGGATGCGGTCGAAGCGGTCGCACAGCGAGCAGTCGCCGCTGTCTTCGGGCCCCGAAGCCATGTCCACGAAGCGCGCGCGCGTCATGGCCTGGTGCTCCCAGGTCCAGGCGGTGTTGCTGCCGCGGCCCAGCTGGTATTTCTCGTAGGCGTCGAAGCTGGTGGTGAGCAGGCCCGAGTTGCCGTTGGGCCGCAGCGCCGTGTCGATCTCGAACAGGTCGCCCTCCCGGGTCTTGACCGTCAGCCAGTTGATGAGCTTGCGCACGTAGGCCGCATAGACCTCTCCGGCGCGCTCGTCGTCGTCGTCGTAGACGAACACGATGTCCAGGTCGCTGCCGTAGCCGAGCTCCTTGCCGCCCAGTTTTCCGTACCCGATGATCGCGAAGCGCGGGGTCTCGCGGTGCGGGTTGCGCACGTGCGGCCAGCACCAGCGCGCGGTCACGCGCAGCACCGCGTCGGCCAGCGCGCTCAGGTCATCGGCCACCTGCTCGACCGTGATGCGGCCCTCGACGTCGCGCGCCAGCGTGCGGAACAGCTCGGCGTGGTGCGCGTGGCGCAGCAGGTTGAGCAGGCGCTCCTCGTCGGCCTCGCCGGTCTGGCGCAGCGACAGGTGGCGCGCTTCCAGCTCGCGCTCGAACTCGGCGGCCGAGAAGCGGCCGGCCAGCATTTCATGGCTTGCGAGCTCGTCGATCACGCCCGGGTGCTGCATCAGGTAGCGCGCCGGCCAGCGCGCCGAGCCCAGCAGGCGCAGCAGCCGCTCCTGCACCGCCGGGCGCTCGACCAGCAGCGCAATGTAGTTCTCGCGGCGCATCAGCGGCTCGATCCAATCGACCCAGCGCATTGCGCCGTCGATGTGGTGGGCGATCTCGCCAGGGCCTTCGCCGTCGGGCTCCCGCAGCCATTGGCCGGTGCGCTGCACCAGCTGGCGCAGACGTGCGCGGGTCTCGTCGCGCAGGGCCTGCACGCGCGGGCTGTCGCGCCACGCCTGGATGCGTTCTGCAAAGGGCGCCGGCAACGCCTCGATCAGGTCGCCCAGGTCGGCCGGGACGGTGCCGGCCGCCGCGCCGTTGCAGCGCTTGCAGGGCGCCTTCGTGCCGCCGAGCAGCTTGTCGAACTCCTGGGCCACGAACTCGCGATGCGCATCGAGCTGCGCCAGGAAGGGGCAGCAGCCCTCGTACCCGAGCGTGCGCGCGATCCAGCGCAGGTCCTCGTCCTGCACCGGCAGCACATGGGTCTGCTGGTCGTCCAGGTATTGGATGCGGTGCTCCACGCGACGCAGGAACTCGTAGGCCGCGGCCAGCGCGTCGGCCGTTTCCTGCGGCATCAGGTTGGCGCGCGCCAGGCGCTGCAGCGCATCGAGCGTGGGTCGGGTGCGCAGCTCGGGGAACTGCCCGCCGCGCACCACCTGCAGCAGTTGCACGATGAACTCGATCTCGCGGATGCCCCCGCGCGAGAGCTTGACGTCGTTGGCACGCTCAGGCCGCCCGGCGCTGCGGCGCGCGGCCTGCTCGCGGATCTGCCGGTGCAGGGTGCGCAGCGAGTCGAACACGCTGTAGTCCAGGTAGCGCCGGAACACGAAGGGCAGCACCACGCCGCGCAGGGCCTGGGCCGAACAGTCCGCGATCACGCTCTGCGGCGCCACCACCCGGCTCTTGAGCCAGGCAAAGCGCTCCCATTCGCGCCCCTGCACCTGGAAATACTCCTCCAGCGCATCGAGCGAGACCACGCTCGGTCCCGAGTTGCCGTTGGGCCGCAGCGCGAGGTCGACGCGGAACACGAAGCCGTGCTCGGTGGTGTCGCCCACCAGCGCATAGATGCGCTTGACGGCGCGCGAGAAGAACTCCTGGTTCGCCAGCCGCGCGCGCCCCTGCGCGTCGCCCACCGTCTCGCCGTCGTGGTCGTAGAGGTAGATCAGGTCGATGTCGCTCGACACGTTGAGCTCGCGCGCGCCGAGCTTGCCCATGCCCACCACCCAGAGCTGGGCGTGCTGGCCATCGGGGCCGAGCGGTGTGCCGTGCGTGGCCTCGAGCTCGGCGCAGGCCTCGCGGCAGGCGATGTCGAGGGCGAACTCGGCGAGCTCGGTGACCGCGGTCGTGACCACCGCCAGCGCTGCCTGTTGTTCGCAGTCGAGCGTGACCAGCCGCTCCATCACGAGTTGCCGCACGATGCGCAACGCATCGGCCACGCCGTCTCCGCGTTCGCGCAGCGCGTCGTAGGCCTGCGCCATGGTGGCGCGCCGCGGTTCGCCGGCCGCCAGCAGTGCCAGTTCGCCGGCGTAGCGCCGGCGCAGGCGCTGCACGAAACGCGAAGAGGCCGCGAACGGCATCTGCGGCGCATCCGCTGCGCCGCCTTCAGTATGGGTATCGGTGGAACCGGGTGGGAGGCTCGCAGTCATAATTCCTGTCACAGCGCGATCCTCAATGAACGACACGACGTCTTCCCCTTCACGTCTGCTCAAGATCACCGCTGTGGCGGCACGCTGGTTGTTGGCTTTGCTGATCGGTGCATGGCTGATGCTCGCGCTGTCAGTGCTGGTCCTACACGCTTGGATTGTGCCGCGAATCGGGGAGTACCGTGGCGCGCTGGAAGCGCAGGCCAGCAAGGCCATCGGGGTACCGGTGCGCATCGGCTCGATCACCGCCAAGGGCGGTACCCTGTTTCCCAGCTTCGAGCTGCGCGAGGTCGTGCTGCACGACCCGCAGCAGCGCGAGGCCCTGCGCCTGGCGCGCGTGGTGGCCAGCGTCTCGCCGCGCTCGCTGTGGCGCCTGAACTTCGAGCAGGTCTACATCGAGCGTCCCGAGCTGGAGGTGCGCCGCGACGCCGCCGGCAAGCTGCACGTGGCCGGCCTCAGCATGGACACCGACACCACCGGCGAGAGCCGCGGGGCCGACTGGTTCTTCGCCCAGCGCGAGTTCGTGATCCAGGGCGGCATCGTGCGCTGGATCGACGAGAGCCGCGGCGCCCCGTCGCTCCTGCTGTCCGATGTGCAGTTCATCGCCCGCAACGGCTCGCGCAGCCACACGATGCGGCTGGATGCCACGCCGCCGCCCGGCTGGGGCGAGCGCTTCAGCCTGCGCGGCGCATTCCGCCAGCCCCTGCTGTCGGTGCGCAGCGGCAACTGGCAGAGCTGGGACGGCGTGGCTTACGCCGAGCTGCCGCGCATCGACATCCGGCAGCTGGGCCAGTACGTGACGCTCGACGCCCGCATCCGCGAAGGCGACGGTGCGCTGCGGATCTGGGCCGATATCGACGACGGCCAGATCGCCGGCGGCACGGCCGACCTGGCGCTGCTGCGGGTGGATGCCTCGCTGGGCAAGTCGCTCGAGCCGCTGGTCCTGCGCGACGTCACCGGCCGGCTGGCCGGGCGCATGACGCAGGAGGCCCAGGAGTTCTCCACCACCGACCTGCAGTTCCAGACGCCCGACGGCATGCGATGGCCGGGCGGGAACCTCTGGTTCCAGCACTTGCCTGCGAAGGGCCGGGTCGCCGAGCGCGGCGCGTTGCGCGCCGACCGGCTGGACCTCGCGGCGCTGGCCATGATCGCCGACCGGCTGCCCTTGGACGCCAAGAGCCGCAAGCTGATCGACGGCCTGGTGCCGCGCGGCCTGGTCGAGCGCATCGATGCCAGTTGGCAGGGCCCGCTGGGCGCGCCGGACAGGTATCAGGCGCGGGGCCGCGTCAGCGGCTTCGGCGTCGCGTCGCGGTCCGCCGAGACCGTCGCCATGCCGGCGGCCCGGGTGGTCCCCGCGCCGCGTTCCTCCGCGCCGGCTGCAGCGGCGAATGCCGCAGCACCGCCGCCGGCCGGTGCGCCCGGCATCCGCGGCGCCACCATCGATTTCGACGCCACCCAGGCCGGCGGCAGCGCTGCACTGAGCATCGCCAACGGTGCGCTGGACTTCCCGGGCGTGTTCGAGGAACCGGTGATCGCGATCGACCAGCTGTCCGCCCAGCTCTCGTGGAAGATCGACGACGACAAGTCCCAGCTCCAGGTTTCGGGTCTCCGGTTCGCCAACGCCGATGCCGAGGGCGAGGCGCAGGCCAGCTGGCGCACCAGCGACCCTGCCAGCTCGAGCAGCCGTGCGCGCTTCCCCGGCGTGCTCGACCTGCAGGGCAAGCTCACGCGCGCCGACGGCACCCGCGTCTATCGCTACCTGCCGCAGCACATCCCGAAGGAAACGCGCGACTACGTGCGCGACGCCGTGCAGAAGGGCAGCGCCAGCGCGGTGGACTTCAAGGTCAAGGGCGACCTGCACGACATGCCCTTCACCGACCCGAAGCTGGGCGACTTCCGCATTGCCGCGCGGGTGGGGGACGTGCACTACGCCTACGCGCCGCCGGTGGCCGGCTCGGAGAAGAACTGGCCGGCCCTGACGGGCGTGAGCGGCGAGCTGGTCTTCGAGCGGGCGGGCATGCAGGTGCGCAACGCCCGCGGGCGCATCGCGGGCGCGCCCGGCATCGAGGTGACCAAGGCCGAGGCCCAGATCCCCGACCTGGACCACCATGCGCCGCTGCTCAAGGTCGACGCCCAGGCCAAGGGGCCCCTGGCCGAGCTGCTGCGCGCCGGATCGCCGTTGGCGGGCGAGGCCGGCCCTGCCCTGGCGGGCGCGCGCGCCACCGGCAATGCGGACTACCGGCTGCGCCTGGAGCTGCCGCTGTCCGCCATGGACAAGGCCAAGGTGCAGGCCAGCGTCGCCCTGGCCGACAACGACATCCAGATCCTGCCCGAGGCTCCCACCCTGGGCCAGGCGCGCGGCACGCTGAGCTTCACCGAGGGCGGCTTCTCGCTGGCCGGCGTGCAGGCGCGCGCACTCGGCGGCGCCTTGCGCATCGAGGGCGCGGGCCGCTGGGGCGCCGTGCAGGAGTTGAATCTGCGCGCCCAGGGCAATGCCAGCGCCGAGGGCATGCGCGCAGCGCGCGAGGTCGACTGGCTGGCGCGCCTGGCCCGGCACGCCAGCGGCAGCACCCCCTACACCGCCACCTTCTCGATGCGCGACGGCGCCTCCGAGTTCTCGCTGGCCAGCAGTCTGCAGGGCCTGGGGCTGCAACTGCCCGCGCCGCTGGCCAAGCCGCCGGAGGACCCGATGCCGCTTGCGATCGAGAAAAAGATCGTGCAACGCGAAACCCGCGCCGGCGCCACCCCGCTGCTACAGGACCGGCTCTCGGTCGAGCTGGCCCGCGTCGGCTCGGCCTCCTACGTGCGCGACATTTCCGGAAGCGAAGCCCGGGTGCTGCGCGGCGGCATCGGCATCGGCCTGTCCGCGGGCGAATCCGCGGCGCCGCCCGAGCGCGGCGTGCTCGCCAACATCCAGCTCGCGCGCGTCGACGTGCCCGCCTGGCAGGCCCTGTTCGGCGACACCACCGGCAAGCCGGCCGAGGCGACCGAGGGCGGCGACGACGCCTCGGCCTACCTGCCCACCATCCTCGCACTGCGCGCGCAGGAGCTCGCCATCGGCGGCCGCACGCTGCACAACGTGGTGCTCGGCGGCACCCGCGAGGGCACGCTCTGGCACGCCAACATCGATGCCACCGAGCTCAGCGGCTATGCCGAGTACCGCAGCGCGCAGGCGGGGCGCCTGTACGCGCGGCTGGCGCGCCTGAAGATCGCGCCCAGCACAGCCAACGCGGTCGAGTCGCTGCTGGACGAGCAGCCGAGCACGCTGCCCGCGCTGGACATCGTGGTCGACGACTTCGAGCTGCTGGGCCGGCGCCTGGGCCGTGCCGAGATCGATGCAGTCAACCGCGGCGGCGCTGGGCGCGAGTGGCGGCTCAACAAGCTGGCTTTCACCACACCCGAAGCCAGCTTCACCGCGCAGGGCGCCTGGGCTGCCGCGCCCGCCGGAACCGGCGCGCGCGGGCGCGGCGAGCCGCGCCGCACCACCATGGACTTCAAGCTCGACATCGCAGACGCCGGCGGCCTGCTCGGGCGCTTCGGCATGAAGGACGTGATACGCGCCGGCCGCGGGCGGCTCGAGGGCCAGGTGCACTGGAGCGGCTCGCCCTTCGCGCTCGACTATCCCAGCCTGGGCGGCCAGTTGAAGATCGATGTCGAGTCCGGCCAGTTCCTCAAGGCCGAGCCCGGCATCGCCAAGCTGCTCGGCGTGCTGAGCCTGCAAGCCCTGCCGCGGCGCCTGACGCTCGATTTCCGCGACGTGTTCAGCCAGGGCTTCAGCTTCGACTTCCTGCGCGGCGACGCCCGCATCAACCAGGGCGTGGCCAGCACCAACAACCTGCAGATGAAGGGCGTCAACGCCGCGGTGCTGATGGACGGCTCGGCCGACATCGCCCGAGAGACGCAGAGCCTGAGGGTGGTCGTGGTGCCCGAGATCAACGCCGGCACCGCCGCGCTGGTCGCGACCGCGATCAACCCAGCGATCGGGCTCGGCACCTTCCTGGCCCAGATGGTGCTGAGCCGGCCGCTCATCGCCGCTGCCACGCAGGAGTTCCAGATCGACGGCACCTGGGCCGATCCCAAGATCACCAAGATCCCGCGCCGGCTGTTGCCGGCAGCGCAGGGCGCGCCGGCCGCGCCCGCGGTACGCTGAGGCAGGACGAACTCCAGGCACACAAACTCCAAGCACAAAGAGAAAACGGAGCGCTCATGAAAGTTGCCGCCATCCAGATGGTCTCGGCCATCGCACGCGAGGCCAATCTCGCCCGCGCCCATGCGCTGCTCGGCGAGGCCGCCGCCGGCGGCGCCGAGCTGGCCGTGCTGCCCGAGTACTTCTGCATGATGGGCGCGCGCGACACCGACAAGCTGGGCCTGCGCGAGACCGCCGGCGCCGGCACGGTGCAGGGCTTCCTGGCCGACGCAGCGCGCGAGTTCGGGCTGTGGATCGTCGGCGGCACGCTGCCGCTGGAGACCGGCGACGAGCGCCACGTGTTCAACAGCTCCCTGGCCTATTCGCCGGACGGCGAGCACGTGGCGCGCTACGACAAGATCCACCTCTTCTTCTACGACAACGGCCGCGAACGCTACGACGAGCGCCGCGTGATCGCTCCCGGCGCCGAGCCGGTGTGCTTCGACCTGCCCTCGCGCGACGGCCATCGCTGGCGCATCGGCATGAGCGTGTGCTACGACCTGCGCTTTCCCGAGCTCTACCGCGAGCTCGCGCGCCAAGGCGCCGAGCTGCTGCTGGTGCCCAGCGCCTTCACCCACACCACCGGCTCGGCCCACTGGGAGGTGCTCCTGCGCGCACGCGCCATCGAGAACCTCTGCTGGGTCGTCGCCCCGGCCCAGGGCGGCACCCACGAGAACGGGCGCCGGACCTGGGGCCAGTCGATGGTGGTCGACCCCTGGGGCGAGGTGGTCGCGCAGCGCGCGGTCGAGGAGGGCGTGGTGAGCTTCGAGCTCGACGCCCGGCAGGTCGAGCACGCGCGCACCCAATTGCCGGCACTCTCGCATCGGGTGCTCTGAAGAAGGTGTCCTCCACCACGCTGCCCATCGCAAGAACGGTCCGGGGTGCCTTCTCCGGCCTTCGTTCGCTGCGCTCGCTCCATTCGCTGTGGCAGCGCTGGTTCCTGTGGGTGATCCTCGCTGTGCTGGTCATCGCGCTGCTGGCCACCGTGGTGTGGCTTGCCGGCCGGCACGAGGTCGAGCAGGTGCAGACAGCCCTCGACCGCGACACCGCCGATGCCGTCTCCGACCTGCGCAGCGGCCTGCAGCGCAATGCCCAGAGCCTGCGCGCCTCGCAGGTCAACGGCAGGGACCGCGAGCACTGGCCCATGGAGGCCGCGGCGCTGCTGCGCGAGCATCGCGAATGGCTGCGCCTCGAATGGCGCGACGCGGCGCTGCGCCCGCTGGCGGCCGTCGACACGCCCTATCGCCGGCGCGTGTTCGACGACGCGAACCGTGGCCGCGAGCAGGCCGACGTCGCGCTGGCCTGCGCGGCCGCTCGCAAGGCGGGAGCGCCGGCCTACTCGCCGAGCCACTACGTGCCCTTCGTGCCCAGCGGCGGCCTCGAGGTGATGGAGCTGTGCCTGCCGGTCGATGGCGGCGGCTACCTGGTGGCCACCTATTCGCTGCGCGACACACTGATCGAACTGGTCGCACCCACGCTCACGCGCGGCCAGGAGGTCGCCTTCACCGAGCCGGACGGAACGCGCCTCGTGGCCGTGGGCGCGGCGCGCCGCGTCGGCACGCGCGTCTTCACCGCGCAGCAACTCGTCGACTTGCCAGGCAACGCGCTGATGCTGCGCGTGGACGGCTGGCGCGCCGCGCCCGACCTCTTTCCCAACCTGCTGACCGGCCTGGTCACGGCGATCTCGATCGCGCTGGTCTCGGTGCTGGTGCTCCTGGCGCGCGACACGCGCCGGCGGCTGCGCGCCGAGCACGACCTGGCCGATGCGCTGGCCTTCCGCAAGGCCATGGAGGATTCGGTCATCACCGGCCTGCGTGCGCGCGACCTGCAGGGCCGCATCACCTACGTGAACCCCGCGTTCTGCGAAATGGTGGGCTTCAGCGCCGAGGAACTCATGCACCACGCCAGCGACATGCCCTACTGGCCGACCGAGCTGGCGCAGGAATACCGCCAGCGCCAGGCGCTTCGCATGGCCGGCGGCGTGCCGCCGCGCGAGGGCTTCGAGTCGGTCTTCATGCACAAGGACGGCAGGCGCTTCCCGGTGCTGATCTTCGAGGCGCCGCTGATCAACGCGCAGGGCGCCCAGACCGGCTGGATGAGCGCCTTCATCGACGTCAGCGAGCAGCGGCGCATCGAGGAACTCTCGCGCGCCAGCCAGGAGCGGCTGCAGGCCAGCGCGCGGCTCGCGACCGTGGGCGAGATGGCCTCGCTGCTGAGCCACGAGCTCACCCAGCCGCTCGCCGCCATCGCCAGCTATGCCAGCGGCTCGCTCAATCTTCTGCGCAGCGCCGGCGCGTCCCCCGGCGGCGATCACGGCGAGGTCGCGATGGCCGTGCGCCGCATCGCCGAACAGGCCGACCGTGCCGGCCAGGTGATCCGCAGCGTTCACGACTTCGTGCGCCGGCGCGACCGCCTGCGCGAGGCCGTCGCGCCGCAGGCCCTGATCGATGCCGTGATGCCGCTGGTGCGCCTGCAGGCGCGCAAGCTCGGCGTGCGGGTCGACGTGCACTACGAGGAGCGCCTGCCGCGCGTGCTGTGCGACCGCACGCTGGTCGAGCAGGTCCTGCTGAACCTGGCGCGCAACGCGATGCAGGCAATGGACCTGCCCGAGCTCAGCGAGCGCGTGCTGCACCTGCGCGTCGCGCGCGCCCGTGCCGTCGGCGAAAGCGGCGACACCCCCGACAAGGCCGACGTGCGCCGCTGGGTCGAGTTCTCGGTGGCCGACCGCGGCGTCGGCATCAGCGAGGAGGTCGCGGCGCGGCTCTTCACGCCCTTCTTCACCACGCGACCCGATGGCATGGGCCTGGGCCTGAGCCTGTGCCGCACGGTGGTCGAGCAGCACGGCGGCGCACTGGCCTTCGAGCCGCAGCGGCCCCGCGGCACCGTGTTCCGGTTCACGCTGCCGGCGGCCTGACACTCTCCCGTATTCCCCTTCTTCCTTGATGCAACCCTTGATCGATGCCCTGATCTTCATCGTTGACGACGACGCCAGCGTGCGCGAGGCGCTGGCCTGGCTGCTGCGCTCGCGGCGCCTGGTGAGCGAGCAGTATGCGAGCGCCGAGGACTTCGAGCTGCGCCTGGCCGAGGGTCCACTGGCCGATCAGCCGCACTGCCTGCTGCTGGACGTGCGCATGCCCGGCATGAGCGGGCTCGCGCTGTTCGACCGTCTGGCGGAGCGCGGCCTGCTGGAGGTGATGCCCGTGATCTTCCTGACCGGCCATGCCGACGTGCCCACCGCGGTCGACGCGGTGAAGCGCGGCGCCTTCGATTTCTGCGAGAAGCCCTTCTCCGACAACGCGCTGGTCGACCGCATCGAGCATGCGCTCGGCGCCTCGCTGCGCGCGGTGGAAGCGCAGCGCGCGCGCCGACTGCTGCTGCGCCGCGTCGAGGAGCTGACCGAGCGCGAGCGCGACGTGATGCGGCGCGTGGTCGAGGGCCTGCCCAACAAGCTGATTGCGGACCAGCTCTCGATCAGCGTGCGGACGGTGGAGGTGCACCGGGCGCGGGTGTTCGAGAAGATGGAAGTGAGGTCGGCGGTGGAGTTGGCGAATCTGCTGAGGGGCATCTGATGCCGCACGAGCAATGCGGTGTGCCGTCCTGTCTCGTCACTTCGGTACGCCGTCCATTTGTAAAGTCTTGTGCCGCTCAGCCCAAGCCGTCGGATGGAGCGACGACAGCGCCAAGGCGTCCCGGTCGGAAAATTCAGCTGTGTCGATGATGCGATTGACGATGTCGTCATAAAACCGGCCCCCAAGGAGCACGCTCAAGCCATGCCACATACCGTTGGCCACGGCCATCTTGAAAATGTTCCTGTTGCGGGCGAGGTGATCGCGCAATTCATCGCGCCAGGCACCGACGGCGAACTTGCTGACATCAAGCTGAAGCAAGGTCGTGTTTTGTCGCAACGCTTCTACCAGCGGCTTCAGGAAGAAATCGTCTCGGCGTCCATTGCTGACAAAGCTGACCGAGACAAGTGTCGCCTGCTTCGTCAGCAGAGATCCCAAGGCGTTGGCAGTATCGTCCCCCATCATGGTGGCCCCATGCTGAAGTGTTCCGACCTGAAGCTCGAGACCGTGATGGTCTCTGCCGGAGTGACCGACGACGTTGACCGAAGTTTGCAAGCTTAGCAAGCTGAACCTCATGGACTTCGGCAAGGTCACCATCGCCCAGCATGAGAAGCTCTGTCAAGCCATCATGGGCCAAGTCGAACTCAAGTCTCTGCAGCTGGCGTGCTACGTGCAGAAGAATTTCATGGCCTGCTATATGCCATTCTTCGGAAAACAGAATTGCGCTCTCCACTCCGACGGGTCCCAGGTGCAAGGTGCGTAGTGCAGGCATCTGGCCCAGCGCCTCGAAGAAGAATCTGCCCTTGGAATAGTCGAGATTGAAGCCCGAAATCGCCAGCGCCTCCACGAAAAGAGGAGCTTCCTTGGTGGCCTTGACCAAGGTCTCCCATCCGTCCGTACTAACGGGCCCTTCTATGCGCAGGATTTTGTAGTCGAAGCCCATGTAGAGCGGAAGGATTTCGCGCAGGGCGGCGATCTCTCTGTGCTCCGTGCATCCGTGAACCAGCCCGCGCAGGTCCGACTCGTCGAATTCATTGAGATCCTTTCGTAAAGAAGACGGGTAATCGCGTCGTTGAACGCGTCGGATCTCTCATGGCGAATGGTCGTGAGGCTGTGGCCGAATCGTTGTTTCGGATCGTCATGCTCTATACGAAGGACATTGTTAGCAATGGGTCGGTTTCCTGCTTGGAACCCTTTTGTAGTGCGGGTGTTGGAGAAGAATTCCATGGTGTTCGTTGCAGAAGGGATTGGGAGCGCATTCACAGGTCAATGCGAGAACCCCCATGAGTGGCATCGGCGCCTGGTTCGTTCCCACTCACTGTCGACTCGGACCGTGCATGGAACCGAACCGGCGTGACGGTCACACAGGCTGGTGCGCTGGGTGTCTCCTGCGTGGAAGCGAAGACTCGCGTGGCGCGCAGCGCGCAAACAGCCATTCATCGATACACAGTCAAGGAAGAACGACCAATGACCACCCCCAGGACCACCCCCAATCGCACGCCCCCGGGGTCGCCGCGGATCACGCTTCAAGTGCCGGCCAACACGCCATTGCGCCGCGTTTCGAAAGTGCTGGCCACGTCGATGGGCTACCCTGCCGGCCCCACGTTGGTTTTGCTCACGATAGGAGGACCCAGCCACATGTCGAACACCCTGATCCGGGATTGGCAGGACGGCGCCATTGTCGCGGAGTGCAATTTCTGCGCGATCGAGGTGGGCGAAGCTGCCGGGTCCGATATCGAACTGCCTGAACTGCTGCATGCACATGTGCCGCAAGACGCGCACCTGTACCTCGTGCAGCGCGATGCGAAGGTTTCCATCGAAGAGGTTGAACAGGTGCGGGAGGTCCTCGACAGGCTGGAGATCCCTCTCGCTTCAGATGAGCCCCTGAACGCCGATGACGTTCGCACCTGGGTTTTTCCTGTGCTGGACGAGGTCGCGCCTCCCGAGCACGTCAGGGCGCCCGACTACGAGGTCGCCGCAGTGAGGCAAAAGCTTGAGCAAAACCGGGTGAAGTCCTTCGAGCTGAACAGGGAGATCGAGCAGCTGCAGGCGTTCATCGTGGCCATGCGAGAGACCGGCGCCAGCCCGGGAGAAGAGAACGAGGCGCCGACGGTCATCATGAGCGCGTTCAACGAGCTCCAGTTCTCGAAGCATTGGCAGTCAGTAGCGGGCACCCCGGGCGCAAAGGCCGTGTATCAGTTGATGGGGCAAATCTACTACCTGAATGAAGAAACGCAGAGCCATGTCGAAGGCCTTCTGCACACCCTTTTTCTCGGCATGCGCGACGATCCGGACACACTCCGCTCGGTGCTCAGAGCTGCAGAGAAGGTGACCACCGGCATGACCAGCATGTTCGCGCTTTCCAAGATGTGCATCGCCTATATGGAACACCGCGTCGCCTCGGGTGCGCTTGACGACAAACCTCTGGTCGCGCTTGACTTTGCCCGTTGCGTGCAACGGTACAAACTGCTGGAGGACGCTTACGCAAACCAGCTGAAGGCGATGCGAGATTCACAGCAGCACAACTCCCTGCTCGAAGTTGATCTTTCCATGGCTTTCGAAGATGCCTTGATCGCTGTGTTGCGTGATGGCGGCAAGCGGGGGCTGCCTCCCCGGCAGCAGGGCATGACGCCGGGAGAAGCCATGGCTGCCGATACCGTTCAGGTCGCGTGGCAAGAGATGTTGAAACTCGGAAACGAAGGCTTCCAGAACTACCTGGACCAATGGATCCCCTGGCAGGGGTTGGTCGATCGCCGCCGGATGAAACTAGCCGGAGCGCGCGAGTCGCAGCAGGCGATGAACTAAGAGCAGGGTCCGCGCAAGCGGTCTGCTCGGCCCGAGGATGCCGAGCCGAGCGCCCTCGCGCCGATCCTTCGAGCTCAGCCCTGCGGCCGCTCGCCCACGTAGATCTCCACCCGCCGGTTCTGCGCCCGCCCCGCATCGCTGCCGTTGTCCGCGATCGGCTCGCGCGAGCCGCGGCCCTCGATGCGGAAGGCCTGTTGCGGCACGCCGCGCGCGATCAGATAGTCACGCGTGCTCGCCGCGCGCTCCACCGACAGCGGGTTGTTGATGGCGTCGGTGCCGGTACTGTCGGTGTGGCCGATGATGCGCACCTCGGCATTCGGGTTGTTGCGCAGGCCGTTGGCGAACTGGTTGAGGATGGGCACGAAGTTGGGCTTGATCGTGGAGCGGCCGGTGTCGAAGGAGACGTCGCTCGGGATCGCGAGCTTGAGCTCGTTGTTGGGCGTTTGCGTGACCGCGATGCCGGTGCCCTGCGTGGCGGCCTGCATCTCGCGCTTCTGCGCTTCCATGCGCTGCGACCAGAGATAGCCGCCGAGCGCGCCGGCGGCTGCGCCCACGGCGGCGCCGGTACCGATGGCGCGGCTGTCGCCGCCGGTCGCGGAGCCGATCACAGCGCCGCCCAGCGCGCCCACGCCGGCACCGATGCCGGTTCTGCGTTGCGTGTCGCTCATGCCGGCGCAACCCGACAGGACGATGGCTGCGGCGGTGGTGGCGAGGACGAATTTCTTCATGTGTAGCTCCTTGTAAATCTTCAGCGAACTGGGATTATCTGGAGCTCCCCGGCGGCGGCTCGTCGGACGGGGGCGCTTTTTCAGCCTCGTCGGCCTCATGCAGTTCACCGCCTTTGCGGCCCGAGAACATCGTCCACCACACGATCAAGACCAGCAGGATTCCGGCGCCGAGCGCTTCGAGCAAAATCAAACCCATGAAAAGAGGACTCCAGTGGCTGGTCGGGCTCGCAATCGTAGCAATGCTGGCCGGCTGTTCCGTCGGCAACCTGCAACCCGAGGCGCCCGTCGCGACAGCACCCTCGAGCGCGCCGCCCGCGCGCGAACTTGGCCCGCTGACCGGCTCGCTCAACCATCCGAAGAGCCGCTGGGTGCCGGTGCCCTGGTCCGAACTGCCCGGCTTCGAGGACGATGCGCTGCACGAAGGCTGGAGCGCGATGATCGCCAACTGCGCCCGCCCGAACGCCGCCTTCGCGCCGCTGTGCCGCGAGGTGCGCCAGCTGGCGCTGGCCGAGACCGAGGAGCAGCGCCAGTGGCTGCGCGAACGCCTGCAGCCCTACCGTGTGGAATCGCCGACGGGGCCGGTCGAGGGCAAGCTCACGAGCTACTACGAGCCGGTGTTCGAGGCTTCGCGCCGTCCCACGGCGCAACACACCGTGCCCCTCTACCAGGCCCCAACCGGCCTGGTGGCGCGCCGCCCGTGGTTCACGCGCCAGGAGATCGACACGCTGCCGCAGGCCCAGGCCGCGCTGCGCGGACGCGAGATCGCGTGGCTGGCCGACCCGATCGACGTGCTGATGCTGCACATCCAGGGCTCGGGCCGGCTGCGCATCACCGAGGCCGACGGCTCGCAGCGCACCGTGCGCGTGGCCTTCTCTGCGACCAACGAGCAGCCCTACCGCAGCGTGCAGCAATGGCTGCAGAGCCAGGGCGCGACCAAGGTCAGCCTGTGGCCCGACGACACCAAGCAATGGGTGGCGCAGAACCCGCAGCGCCTGTCGCAGCTGTTGTGGAGCAATCCGCGTTATGTCTTCTTCCGCGAGGAGCCGCTGGCCGACATCGACGCCGCCACCGGCCCGGTCGGTGCGCAGGGCGTGCCGCTCACCGCGGGCCGTTCGATCGCGGTCGACCGCGACAGCATTCCCTACGGCACGCCGGTGTGGCTGGCCTCGCCGGGCCCGGCCGTGCCGCTGGCCCGCCTGGTGGTGGCGCAGGACACGGGCAGCGCCATCGTGGGCGCAGTGCGCGCTGACTTCTTCGCCGGCACCGGCGCTGAAGCAGGGCGCCTGGCAGCACGCGTGAATCAGCCACTTCGCCTGTGGGTGTTGTGGCCGAAATGACATGACGAAGGGGCATGATCCGTGCTTGGGCAACAGGGAGCACAATGAACCTTCACACCTTCTCGATCATCTTCGCAGGCGTGCTGCTGAATTCGGCCGCGCAGCTGATGCTCAAGGCCGGCGCCCGCACGCTGGGCACCGTCGCGATGGGCAGCAGCGCCTCGCTGACGGCCGCTGCATGGAGCGCGGCCACGCAGCCGTGGATCGTGGTGGGGCTGGTCTGCTACTTCATCAGCGCCGGGCTGTGGATCCTCGCGTTGACACGGGTGGACGTGACCGTCGCCTATCCCATGCTGTCCATGGGCTACGTCATCGCTGCCCTGCTGGCATGGCAGCTCTTCGGCGAATCGCTGAACGCCACGCGCGTGCTCGGCATCGCCATCATCCTCGTCGGCGTGGTCGTGTTGAGCAGGGGATGAAGCCATGCGCCCGCTCTACGTGGACCTGGACGGCACGTTGATCGCCACCGATTCTCTGCACGAATCCCTGCTGCAACTGGTTCGCGTCTCGCCGGCATCGCTGCTGTCGCTTCCGCTGTGGCTGCTGCGCGGCAAGGCCGCGTTCAAGCAGGAGGTGGCGAGCCGCGCCCCCATCGACGTAGAGTCACTCCCGTACCGGCCGGAGGTGCTCGAACTGGTGCGCAGCGCCCGCGCCGCCGGGCGACGCACCGTGCTGGCTACCGCCAGCGACGGGCGGCTGGCGCGATCGGTGGCCTCGCACCTGGGGCTGTTCGACGCGGTAATCGCCTCCGACGGCGAGCACAACCTGCGCGGCGCGCGCAAGCGCGCCGCCATCGAGGCCGACGCCGGCGGCCGGGGCTTCAGCTACGCGGGCAACGGGCATGTGGACCTCGCGGTCTGGCGCGGGGCCGAGGCCGGGGTCGTGGTGAGCCGCTCCGAGCCTCTGGCGCGCAGGGTGGCCGGGCTGACCACGCTCGAGGCGCGAATCGTGCCGCCGCGCACCCCGCTCAAGCGTTACCTGTACGGCGTGCGGCTGCACCAGTGGCTCAAGAACGTGCTGATCTTCCTGCCGCTGATGCCGGTGCTGCACGAGCTCACGCGGCCGATCGTGCTGCATGCGGTGCTGGCCTTCGTGGCGTTCGGGCTGATGGCCTCGGGCATCTACGTGCTCAACGACCTGCTCGACCTGGAGTCGGACCGGCAGCATCACCGCAAGCGCCTGCGGCCCTTCGCCGCGGGCGAGATCACGGCCCTCGAAGGACTGGCCGTTGCGGTGCTCCTGTGCACCGCCTCGCTGGTGCTGGCGCTGGCGCTCCTTCCCGCGGCCTTCGTGGGCGTGCTGCTGCTCTACATGGCCCTGACCACCGCCTATTCGCTGTTCCTCAAGCGCCGCGCGGTGGTCGACGTGTTCGCGCTGGCCGGCCTCTACACGATTCGCGTGGCGGCCGGGACCGCGGCGACGGGGCTGCCGCTGTCCTTCTGGATCCTGTCCTTCTCGATGTTCATCTTCCTGAGCCTGGCGCTGGCCAAGCGCTACGTCGAGCTGACCGGCCCGGCGCGCGAGGTGCGGCGCATGAAGCGCGATCGCGGCTATCAGCCGGGGGACGCGACCTTCGTGCTGTGCACCGGCGTGGCGGCCGGCCAGATGTCGGTGCTGCTGCTCGGCCTCTACCTGCACGACCAGGAAACTGTGGTGCGCTATGGGAACCCCGAGTACCTGTGGATACTGATCCCGCTGCTCCTGTTCTGGATCATGCGCGTGTGGCTCAAGGCGATCCGCGGCGCACTGCACGACGACCCGGTGGTCTTCGCCGCGCGCGACTGGGTCAGCCGCCTGGCGGTGGGCATCGCCGCCCTTGTGCTGTGGGCGGCGGACTAGTGCCGAAACGCGCGCTGGCCTGGGATGCGCTTGTCGCCGCGGGGCTGGCGCTCGCGGCCCTGCTGCTGCTGACGACGCTCGCCCGCCAGCTGCCTCCCGCGCTCTTCGTGCGCGAGAGCGGCCTCGACGCCTGGTTCCAGTCCGACATCCCGCGCGTGCTGGCCAACATGGTGGATGCGCAGAGCAACCACTACCGCACCAAGGTCCACCCGATCGTCTCGATCATCATCCATCCTGTGGTGACGGGCCTGCGCGCGCTGTGGCCCGGCAGCGACCTGCAGGTGGCCATGCGCTTCGCCTACCTGGTGGCCGCCCTGTGGGTGCTGTCCTTCTACGCCTTGTGCCGCGTGCTCGGCAGCGGGCGCGTCGCGGCGGCCTGCTTCTCGCTGCTGGCCATCGGCAGCGCCGCCTTCCAGTTCTGGTTCTCGGTGCCGGAGACCTACGGGCTCGGATCGCTGACCCTGCTGTGGGTACTGCTGGTCGCGGCGGTCGCGGTGCACCGGCCCGTGGGCGACCGGCTGCTGCTGGCCGCCAGTATCGCCAGCCTCGCGATCACGGTCACCAACTGGGTGGCGGGGCTGGCGCTGGCCGTGGTCCAGCGGCCCTGGCGGCGCGCGCTCGCGATCAGCGCCGCGGCCTTCGCGATCGTCGCCGCCGTCTCGGTGGCGCAGCGTTTTCTCTACCGCTTCGCCAAGTTCTTCTTTCTCGGCAGCAGCGAGGAGGCGGACTATGTGAACCTGGAGCGCTCCGGCACCGTGCTGAACAAGTTGGCCGCGATGTTCTGGCATCCACTCAGCCTGCCTGAGGTGCTCAGCGTGCCCTCGGTCCCGCCAGCGCTCGACTGGATCACGGTGCAGCTGAGCGCCCCGGCCTCGGGCGGCTGGGCCGGTGTTTCCGCGCTCGTCCTCTGGAGCCTGCTGCTCGCGGCCGGCGTCGTCGGCCTGCTGCGCGCATCGCGCTGGCGCCGCTTCGCCGCGGTGCTCGGGATCACGCTGGGCGCGCAGGTGCTGCTGCACCTGATCTATGGCGACGAGACCTTCCTGTACGCCGCGCATTTCCTGCCGCTGCTGATGGCGGTCGCGGTGTTCGCCACGCACGCCCTGCCGCCCGCGCTGGCCGCGGCGATGGCGCTGGCGGCAGCGGGTCTCGCGGCCTTCCACAACGCGGCCACGTACGAGGCCGCGATTCGGCTGCTGCAGCAAGCGCGCTGAGCGGCGGGCGCGGCGTCGCGGTGGGAGCGGCGAGCATCTGCCCCGGATTTGACTTCTTGGCGTCACACGGAACTTTTAGCGTACAGGGGTTAAGCAACAACCGTTCCCCACGAAAGACTCGCGCATGACCGCCCATACCCGCCATGACGTCACCCCCATCGATCCCGACGACATCGGCCACAACACGAGCTCCAACCCCTCCTTCACCGACCTGCTCGCGTCCCGCCTGAGCCGCCGTCACCTGTTCGGCCTGGGCGTCGGCACTGCCGGCACCGCTCTGCTGCAGGCCTGCGGCGGCGGCGGCAGCGACGGTTTCCCGGTGCTGCCGTCCGCCCCGGCCCCGGCCCCGGCGCCTGCACCGGCTCCCGCACCCGCGCCGGCCCCGGCGCCCGCCGCGCCCAAGCTCGGCTTCACCGCCGTCTCCAAGAGCCTCGCAGACGTGGTTTCCGTGCCGCCGGGCTACACCGCCACCGTGCTGTACCGCCTCGGCGACCCGATCGCGGCCGGCGTGCCGGCCTACGCGAACGACGGCACCGATGCCGCCGCCACCTTCGACCGCCGTGCCGGCGACCACCACGACGGCATGACCTTCTTCGGCATGGATGCCTCGGACAAGTGGGCGCCGACCAGCGCCACGCGCGGCCTGCTGGCGATGAACCACGAAGCCATCACGCCGCTCTTCCTGCATCCGGCCGGGCAGACCACCACCGGCACCGGCAACGCGCAGGTGCGCACCGTGCCCGACGAAGTGCTTCGCGAGTTCTACCTGCACGGCGTGAGCGTGATCGAGGTCAACAAGGGCGCGAGTGCCTGGAGCTACAAGCAGGACTCCGCCTTCAACCGCCGCGTCCACACGCTGACCGAGATGACCTTCTCGGGCCCGGCTGCCAAGACCGGGTACCTGGCGACCAAGTTCTCCACCGACGGCAGCAAGACCCGCGGCACGCTCAACAACTGCGCCAACGGCACCACGCCCTGGGGCACCTACCTGACCTGCGAGGAGAACTGGGCCGGGTACTTCCGCCGCATCGCCGCCACCGACAACCCGAGCCGCACTGCCAGGGAAATCGCCAGCTTCAACCGCTATGGCGTTGCCGGGACCGGGCGCGAGCTGTGGGCCACCGCCACGCCCGACACCGCCGACAACATCTATGGCCGCTGGAATGCGCAAGTTGCCGGCGCCACCGCCGCGGACGACTATCGCAACGGCGCCAACACCTACGGCTGGGTGGTGGAGATCGATCCCTTCACGCCCGGCAGCACGCCGAAGAAGCGCACCGCACTCGGCCGCATGGGCCACGAAGGCGCCTGCCTCGGACCGGTGGTCGTGGGCAAGCCCCTCGTGTGGTACATGGGTGACGACTCGCGCAACGAGTACATCTACAAGTTCGTCTCGACCAAGAACTGGGACGCGGCCGACGTCAACGGCGGCCTGGCCGCCGGCGACAAGTACATGGACGACGGCCGGCTCTACGTCGCGAAGTTCAACGCCGACGGCACCGGCGCGTGGCTGGAGCTCAAGCTCGGCGTCAACGGCATCACCTCGAGCAACACGGCCTACGCCTTCGCCGACGCGGCCGACGTGCTGATCAACACGCGCCTGGCGGCCGATGCGGCCGGCGCCACCAAGATGGACCGTCCCGAGTGGGCGTCCGTCAATCCGAAGACCGGCGAGGTCTACGTCACGCTGACCAACACCAATGCCGCCGCGCGCCCGATCACGGCCACCGACGCCGCCAACCCGCGCTTCTACAACGACCCGAAGGGCGCCGCTGCCACCGCGCAGACCGGCAACCCCAACGGCCACATCGTGCGCTTCGCGGACGACAACGGCGACCCGGCGGCCCTGGGCTTCAAGTGGGACGTGTACCTGTTCGGCGCACGCGCCGGCGCATCGGCCGACGTCAACCTCTCGGGCCTGGTCGCCGACAACGACTTCTCCAGCCCCGACGGCCTGTGGTTCAGCGAAGCCACGGGCGGCCTGCTGTGGCTGGAGACCGATGACGGCGCCTACACCGACGTCACCAACTGCATGCTGCTCGCCGCCGTTCCGGGCAAGGTGGGCGACGGCGCGGCCAAGACCATCACCAACGTCGACGGCGCGACCACCCGGCAGCAGGCCACCTTCGTCGGCAAGGCGCCTGGCACGGACGGCCTGCGCCGCTTCCTGGTGGGCCCGAAGGACTGCGAGATCACCGGTATCGCCGAGTCGGGCGATGGCCGCGCGCTGTTCGTCAACATCCAGCATCCGGGCGAGACCACGCCGACGGCGAGCCTCGCCAACCCGGCGCAGTTCGGCAGCCACTGGCCCGATGGCGGCAACGCCCGCCCTCGCTCGGCCACGGTCGTGATCACCAAGGACGACGGCGGAATCGTCGGGCTGTAAGCGCATTCAGGACGGCGCCGCCGGCAACGGCAGCGCCGTCTTGTAGCGCACCTGCTTGAGCGCGAAGCTCGAGCGGATCTTCTCGATGCCCGCAATGGGCGTCAGCTGCTCGAGGATGAACTTCTCGAGCGCCGCGATGTCGGCCACGGCGACCCGGATCAGGTAGTCGCTGTCGCCGGTCATCAGGTAGCACTCCATCACCTCGTCATGCTCGGCGATGCGCTGCTCGAAGTCGGCCAGCGACTGCTTGCTCTGCGTGCGAAGGCTGATCGAGATGAACACGTTGAGCCCGAGCCCCAGCGCCGCCGCACTGGCCAGCGCCACGTAGCGCTGGATCACGCCCGCCGCCTCCAGCGCCTTCACCCGCGCCAGGCACGGCGAGGGCGACAGGTGCACGCGGCGCGCGAGCTCCACGTTGGACAGCGCGCCGTCGCGCTGGAGTTCGTCGAGGATGCGCAGGTCGATCGTGTCCAGCTGCATGAAATGCCTTGAAATTTCCAAGATGCAGCATCTTATGCCGCGACAAAGGCGTGGATGCTGCCTGAACGGCAGCTCATTCCGCCTATCACGGCCTAAAGTGCGGTTTATGAATGCCCCGATTTCCACCGACCAGCTGCGTGCGCTGCTCGACACGCCCCTGAACGATCCCGACTCGGCCGAAACCACGGAATGGCGCGAGGCCTTTACCGCGCTGGCCGAAACGCACGGGCCCGAGCGCGCGCGATGGATGCTGGACGAGCTGGCGCGCATCGCCCGCACCCGCCGCATCGGCTGGCAGCCCGAGCTGGCCACGCCTTACGTCAACACCATCGCGGTCGAGCAGCAGCCGGCGTTCCCGGGCGACCTCGCGATCGAGGAGCGGCTGGCCTCGCTGATGCGCTGGAACGCGCTCGCCATGGTGGTGCGCGCCAACCAGGCCTATGGCGAGCTGGGCGGCCATATCGCGAGCTATGCCAGCGCGGCGGATTTGTTCGAGACCGGCTTCAATCACTTCTTCCATGCGCGCACCGAGCCGCGAAGGGCCGCCCCGAGCGGCGAGAGCCCCTCTCGGGGGGGCAGCGACCCACACGAAGTGGGGGAGCGTGGGGGGCAAGATGGGCATCGCGGCGACCTCGTGTTCTTCCAGCCGCACAGCGCGCCGGGCGTCTATGCGCGCGCCTACCTCGAGGGCCGGCTCACCGAGGAAGACCTCCAGCACTACCGCCAGGAGCTGAGCGCGCCGGCTTTCGCAGGCGGCAGCGGCGCGCGCGGCCTCAGCAGCTACCCGCACCCCTACCTCATGCCGGACTTCTGGCAGTTCCCCACCGGCTCGATGGGCATCGGGCCCATCAGCTCCATCTACCACGCGCGCTTCATGCGCTATCTCACCCATCGCCATCTCCTGGACTGCGAAGGCCGCAAGGTCTGGGGCGTGTTCGGCGACGGCGAGATGGACGAGCCCGAATCGATGAGCGCGCTCACGCTGGCCGCGCGCGAGAAGCTCGACAACCTCGTGTGGGTGGTCAACTGCAACCTGCAGCGCCTCGACGGTCCGGTGCGCGGCAACGGCCGCATCATCGACGAGCTGGAGAAGCTCTTCGCCGGCGCCGGCTGGAACGTGATCAAGCTGGTCTGGGGCAGCGACTGGGACGGCCTGTTCGCGCGCGATACCGGCGGCGCGCTGGTGCGCGCCTTCGCCAACACGGTCGACGGCCAGATGCAGACCTTCGCCGCCAAGGACGGCCGCTACAACCGCGACACCTTCTTCGGCCAGAACGAGCAGCTGGCGCGCCTGGTCGAGGGCCTGACCGACGAGCAGATCGACCGCCTCAAGCGCGGCGGCCACGACCTGGTGAAGATCCACGCCGCCTACGCGGCCGCCGCCGCGCACCGCGGCCAGCCCACCGTGATCCTGGCCCACACCAAGAAGGGCTACGGCATGGGCACCGCGGGCCAGGGCAAGATGACCACGCATTCGCAGAAGAAGCTGGGCGAGACCGACCTCATCGAATTCCGCAACCGCTTCAGCTTGCCGCTCACCGACGAGCAGGCCGCGCAGGCCGCCTTCTACAAGCCGGCCGAGGACAGCCCCGAGATGCGTTACCTGAAGGACAGGCGCGCCGCGCTCGGCGGCAGCATGCCGCGGCGCGAGACGGCGTGCGACCCGGTCGCCAAGCCCGACATCGCGGCCTATGCGCAGTTCGCGGTGGCCGCCGCCGGCAAGGAGATGAGCACCACCATGGCCTTCGTGCGCATGCTGGGCAACCTGATGAAGGACGCGGCGCTCGGACCGCGCATCGTGCCCATCGTGGCCGACGAGGCACGCACCTTCGGCATGGCCAACCTCTTCAAGCAGGTCGGCATCTATTCGAGCGTGGGACAGCGCTATGCGCCGGAGGACATCGGCTCGGTGCTCTCGTACCGCGAGGCGACCGATGGCCAGATCCTCGAGGAGGGCATCAGCGAGGCCGGTGCCATCGCCAGCTGGACGGCCGCCGCCACCAGCTACAGCGTGCACGGGCTGGCGATGCTGCCCTTCTACATCTACTACTCGATGTTCGGCTTCCAGCGCGTGGGCGACCAGATCTGGGCCGCCGCCGACCAGCGGCCGCGCGGCTTCCTGCTGGGCGCCACCTCGGGGCGCACCACGCTGGGCGGCGAAGGGCTGCAGCACCAGGACGGCACCAGCCACCTGATCGCCGCCACCATCCCCAACTGCAAGGCCTACGACCCGGCCTTCGCGGGCGAGATGGCGGTGATCGTCGATGCCGGCATCCGCGAGATGATGGTCGAGCAGAAGGACGCCTTCTACTACGTCACGCTGATGAACGAGAACTATGCCCAGCCGGACCTGCCGCCGGGTGTGGAAGCCGACGTGCTGCGCGGGTGCTATCGCTTCCGGGCCGCCGCGGGAGAGGGCCGCAGGATCGCGCTGCTGGGGTCGGGCGCGATCCTGACCGAGGTGCTCAAGGCCGCGCAGCAGCTGGCCGGGGAAGGCATCGATGCCGAGGTCTTCAGCATCACCAGCTGGAGCGAACTTGCGCGCGACGGCCACGCCTGCGAGGCGCGCGCGCTGGCGGGCGAGGCCGAGCCGGGCCAGCCCTTCATCGCGCAGCAGCTCGCCGGCGGCAGCGGGCCGGTGATCGCCGCCACGGACTACGTGCGCGCCGTGCCCGAAAGCATCCGCGCCTTCCTTCCGGCGAATCGGCGCTATGTCACGCTGGGCACCGATGGCTTCGGGCGCAGCGACACGCGTGCGCAGCTGCGGCGCTTCTTCGGTGTCGATGCAGCGAGCATCGTGCGTGCGGCGCGGTACGCGCTCGGGTCATAGCGCTCTCGTCCAGACGGCCGCACTCCAGCCTCTCTGCTTGCGCTAGGTGGGCTTCGTCCTGGCCTGCACTTTCGTACGGGCGACGGGCGCTGCCGCGATCGGCGGAAAAGGCGGCAGCGGGCGGTACGCCACCTCCTTGGCCGCCGCGGCCTCCATCCCCAGCCCGCGCAGCACGCAGGTTGCCACCTCGCGGCCATGGTTCGGAGGCGCCAGTCCCAGGGCCACGCTGCGCATGGCTTGCGCGATGGTGCCGTTGATCAGGTCCATGGCCGCCGCCTCGCTGGGAATGCGGAAGGCCTTCTGCTTCACACCCAGGCGCAGGTCGGCCAGCACGTAGTCGCGGATCTCCAGCAGCAGCTCGGGCGCGGCGGCCGCCACGTCCAGCGTCATCAGCGCCCATTGCGGGCTCTGCTCGGCCAGCCAGATGTAGCGCTGATTGCCGATCGCCATGCGCTGCGCGCCCTCGGCAATGCCTTGCTGGCTGTCGTCGATGCGGCGGCACAGCGTGTCGGCCAGCAGCAGCGCCACCGCGCGCGCCACCTCTTCCTTCGTCTTGAAATGGTTGTAGACCGTGCCGGTGGTCATGCCGGCGACGGCCGCCAGCTCCTGCATGGTCGCGGCAGCGAAGCCGCGCGCGGTGAACACGCGGATCGCCGCCTGCACCAGCTGGACCCGCGTCCGCTCCCGTTTGGCCAGCCCGGGCTGCGGCCGCCACACGCTTTCGGCCAGGGCATCTGGCAAAAGTGGTATTGACGGGACTCCAAAACTCAAAGCATCATCCATTTTTATACACAGAGACCATTTTTACTCTAACCATCCACGAAAGCGAGTTTGCCATGTCCCCCGATCTACGTCTCGGCTACCTGGTCTTCGAAGCACGACGGCCCGCGCGATGGGCGAGCTTCTGCCAGCACATGCTCGGCCTGTCCGCGCCTCTGGCCAATGCCGACGGCAGCCGCGGCTGGCAGCTCGACGATGCCTCGCAGCGGCTGATCGTGCGGGAGGGCCCGGCCGACGACCTGGCGGCGCTGGGCCTCGAATGTGCCGACGAGGCCGCACTGGAGCGGGTGCTCGCGCGCCTGCGGCGAGGCGGCATCGCGGTCGAGGCGGCGGGCGCCGCATTGCGCGATGCCCGCCGCGTACAGCGCCTGCATCGCTGCATCGATCCCGCCGGCAACGCCGTCGAGCTGTTCACCGGGCTCGCCCGCGCCGCCGGACCCTTCTCCTCGGAGGCCTTCCCAGCGGGCTTCCGCACCGGCGACCTGGGCCTGGGCCATGCGGTGCTCGTGTCGCACGAGCTGGAGGCGATGGAATCCTTCTACGCCCTGCTGGGCTTCGGCGTGACCGAGCGGCTCGCCACGCGGGTCGGCCCGATCGACGTCCGCGGCGTGTTCCTGCACTGCAACCGCCGCCATCACTCCATTGCGCTGTTCGACATGCCGCTCGCCAAGCGCATCCACCATTTCATGCTGCAGGCCGAGCGCCTGAGCGACATCGGCGTCGCCTTCGAGCGGGCGCAGCGACACAGGGTGCCGCTGTCGCTGGCGCTGGGCCAGCATCCCGACCCGGACGGCACCTTCTCCTTCTACGGCGCCACGCCCTCGGGCTTCGACTTCGAGATCGGCGCCGGCACGCAGACCATCGACCCCGCGGGCTGGCAGACCCACCACACCGGCGTCACCAGCGCCTGGGGCCACAAGCCCAGCCTGCGCCTGCAGCTGAAGATGGCCGCCGGCCTGATCGTGCGCAAGGTCTCCGGTGCGCCGCGCCGCGCGAAGGAGCTGGCATGACGACGACAACCCGACGCTGGTTGAAACGCGGCGCGCTGGCGCTGTTCGTGGTGGTCGCGATCGCCGCCGCCCTGCTCTTCGCGGGTAACCAGCTTGCGCGCCACAAGATGCAGCGCAAACTGGACATCGCAGTCACGGCCGTGCCCTATCGCGAGGATGCGGCGGCTGTCGAGCGCGGCCGTTATCTCTTTGCCTCGCGCGGCTGTGTCGATTGCCATGGCGCCCAGGGCAACGGCCGCATGTTCCTCGACGACGGCAAGGGCATGCGCATCGCCGGCCCCAACATCAGCCCCGGCCCCGGCAGCGTGGTGGCCGGCTATGCACCCGAGGACTGGGTGCGCGCCATCCGCCACGGCGTCGCCCCAGGCGGCCGGCCGCTGATGGTGATGCCCAGCGAGGACTACAACCGCTTCACCGACGAGGACCTGGCCTCGCTGGTCGCCTACATCCGCCAGCTTCCGCCCGCGACCGGCGGCGCTGCTGTGGTCGACCTGCCGCTGCCCGTGCGCGCCTTCTACGGCTTCGGCCTCATGCACGATGCCGCCGCCAAGATCGACCACGCGTTGCCGCCTGCGCAGCCCGTCCCCGACGGCGTGAGCGTGGCGCACGGCGCGTATGTCGCAAACATGTGCCTGGGCTGCCACGGCGCCAGGCTCGCCGGCGGCAAGATCCCCGGCGCGCCGCCCGACTGGCCGCCTGCGGCCCGGCTCGTGCCGGGCGAAGACAACGCGATGACGCGCTACGCCGATGCCGACGCCTTCGCGCGCATGTTCAAGACCGGCAAGCGGCCCGACGGCACGCCGATCAAGGTCATGCCTTTCGGGTCGCTCGGGCAGATGAACGACACCGACGTTCGGGCGCTCTTCCTCTACCTGAAGGGCCTGCCGGCGGGTTGAGGCAGATTTCCTGCGACTTGTCGCCAAACGGCAAAGCGGCCCCCGCCCTTTCCTGTGCCGGGCGGGCACGTCCCGCCGGTTTCGATTCGATGATCGGCCCGCCGGCCCATCGCGGCCCGGCTGCGTAGCAATTTAAGAAAGCGCCCCGCTCCCCTGTCCCACCGAATCTGACAAATTGTCTCACCGCAAAAAGGATCGCTCAATAGCTCCATAAGATCAGCGGCCCCGAAATCCTCAAGAGAAATAATGAGAGCCCTGATCTTGTTCGCCGCCTTCATGTTGGGGATGGCAGGCTTTGCACATTCTGCAAATCTTTATCCCGATCAAGCTATTTACAAAGGCCAGACACTGTCTTCGGATGACGGCCGATACCGGCTGGTCATGCAAGGCGACGGTAATCTCGTGTATTACAGAACGTCCGACTGGTCTGCCAGATGGTGGACCTCCACGCACGCCAACGGCGGCCACTTGGCCGTCATGCAAGGAGACGGCAATTTTGTCGTCTACGACGCTGCCTGGAGGGCGGTGTGGCAAACGCGCACCAATGGTCATCCAGGGGCCTTCATTGCCGCACAAGATGACGGCAACCTGGTGGTCTATCAGAATGGGCAGGCGCTCTGGGATATTGGAGCTGACATTCAGGTGGAAGATCCGAAATATCAAGGCGATGCAGTGGGCCGCAGTATAGAAAGCAACATGCCGTACTCAGCGCTGGGACACATTGGACTTTATGACGGTGCGGGTGGCGTTTATGAAGTTCTGAATGACGGGAAAACGAACGCCGTCGCATTCAACACACTCGAAAATTTCAAGCAAAGATCCTACAACGGATACTGGGGCGGCGCCTCCCCCAAGATTCCGGAATTCTTTGGTCGCGGATGCTTCAATGACTACTGTGGCACCAATAGCTACCAAACCGTACATGCAAGATGGGCGATGGTGTTACGCGCCTTTCAAATTCTGGCAATCGGTGCAGAATATACATATTTTGCCGGCTCAACCAAGACAGCGTACCCCAAGACGCCAAATTCTCCCTCTGAGCAAGGGCGCTATCGCTGCGACACCTATCTGCTGGATATTTACAAAGCTCTGTATCTCAATCCAACAAATGCCCAGGGTTATTACATCAATGTGCTGGCGCCGGAAAACGCATCCATATGGCGCTGGCTTACGTTCACGGGGGGAGATCTGCAGTCCCTGGTCACTCCCTTGACCATTTTCGAAAAATTGAAGAACTACAAGGGCTGAAGCAGCATGGCAAGAACATTCTGGGTCCTGGTTCCAGTCGCCATCCTGACGGCTGCATTTACGCTTTATCGCGCTGAAGTGCCGTCTGGCGCGTCCTCTCTATCTCCTACGGAAGAAAATGGCAAGCCAGATGCCTCGCAAAGGAGCGACGGCGCTGCCGGGTACAAGGCCAAAGTCGCCATTGCCTCCGCGAGGACGAACGAACAAAATCCGCTGCTTCACTACAGACCACACCCAGGACTGGAAGGCCGGAGGGCACTGGAGGAAATTGACGTCAAAGGCGTTCCCGCTACTGCTCAATCCGTGAGCCTCGCCCGCGCGCTCTTGCAGAGCGGAACTTTGAGCTCAGACGAAAAAATTCCGATGATCAGGATATTGGCCAGCCTCTATAACCGGGAAAATACAACAGGCGCCAACGATGACATCGCTCTCGATTTGAAAACCTTGGCAGCAGACCCCGACAAGAAGGTAGCTGGACAGGCAGCTGTCAAATATGCTCGAAGAGTCGAGTATCAGCCCGGAACTGAGCTTGTATTGAAAAACGCGCTCGAAAATGGGGCCCTCGATACCGATGCATATTTTCAGGAGTTGGCCCATCTGATCCCCAGTGCGCCCCTGGGGAAGAAAAAAGAATATCTCGCTGAAATCCGCTCGGCCGGCAGCTTGATCGGCCGCGATGTGCTGGTCATGGCCCTCAACAGCGGCGAGGAATTCAACGCCGTGTCGTTCCTCAAGTCATCAGAAGACATGGCTGAGTTGCTGCGCACAACGGAGCCGGAGTTTGGTCCCCGGGTCGGCTTCGGCCTCGGGGGTTCGGTTCGCTACACAGAATGGCCGCGCGCGAGCGCCGCGATCGAAAGCCACAAGACCGGGCGCGGCATGGACGAAGTCATCGTTGCGAGACTAAGCCAACCGAACACCGATGAACGCAAGATCATGAGCTTCCTGCTTTCACCGCAGGCGGGCCCCATGCTGGCGGCTGCCACGCCTGATTCGCCCGTTCAGAAGCTCGTCGCCATTTCGCAGGTCTACGCCTCACAACTCCCTGGCAATGCGGACATGGCCGCCATGGTCCAGGCGATCAGGGCGCAGATGAAGAACCCGCCACCTCTACCTCCGCCCGGGGTTGCCATGACGCACACGGGCCCAATAATCGGACCGAGCCCCGCCCCTCCGGGGTATCCCGTGTACGTCCCTCCACCGCGGCGATAGCCCCATCCTCTGGAAGCGCAATGCCCAGATTCACTGCTTGGCGGAGCGCCTCGTGCCCCTACGATCTCTCATCCGATTGATCGCCAATAGAGGAACATGATGAGCAACGAACTGCGCAGGAAGCTGCACGAGCTGCAGGAACTCTCGAACACGGCGCCCGACCCGGCTACGCGCGCCATCATCGAAGCGGTACGGCTTCAGACCGCGGTGCTCAACGAGCGCCTGTTCGCCGTCGAGCTGCATTTGGCGGAGCTGCTCAAGCGCGCCGGGGCCCAGCCCCTGCCCTGAGCATCCGCCTCGATCAATGGGCGGCGGCGTTTCGCTTGCGCGTGGCAGCCGCCTTCTTGGCCGAGGCCGAGCGCTGCGCGGCGGTGCGGCCCGCGGAGGCGGCGCCACCCTTGTGGCCGCCCTTGCGCGAGGGCGCATGGTTCTCCGCCTTGCCGCGGCCGGAGCCGCTCTTCTTGCCGCCGCCGGTCTCCGCGTTCACCGTGGCCCACGCGCGGCGTTCGGCTTCCTTCTCGCCAAGGCCGCGCTTCTCATAGCCTTCCTCGATGTGCTCGGCCTGACGTTTCTGCTTGTCCGTATAGGACGATTTGTCACCTCTGGGCATGGTCACTCCTTGAAGATGCGTTGAGGCCCCGCATGCTGCGCCGGCGCGCAGGCACTCGGGTAGGAACGCCGATGCACTGCGCGTCAGCGCCCTCCGTCGTGTGCACGTGCCGATGCAATTTCCGGATCGCGCAGCTCACCGCTTGCTGTCGCGCGCCATGCGCTTCGCTTCCTCGAGCTGGGCCGCGTCGGTGCCGATATCCGGGATGCCCGGCTGGCCGGTCCCGTCGTACAGCCGACGTCCCATGCGGCTGCCGTGCAAGGGGTCGTCCTGGCCCAGCGCACGGTTCTGTTCGATGTTGCGGCCCGAGGCATCGCCGCGATCGCCGAGCCGGGCTTCGTGCTCGCCCAGTGGGCCGGGCGGGGCGGGTTGTTCGGTCTTGGTGTCGGTCATGGAGTCTCCTTTCAATTCGATGCGATGAAGCAGCCGATGCGATGAAGCTCAAGCTGTAATTCAGGCTGCCGCCTGCGAATCGCGCCTGACGCAGTCCGGCACTCCCCGGCGGCGTAGGCCAATTCGCGCGCGCGGCCGCGGGACGAATGTCGGCAGGGCCTTGGCGCCGCTTCCTACAGCACCGTGCAGCCCAGGGTCCTAGCTTGGATTTCCACGATCACGAGGAGGCCTCATGGGCACGACATCGACCGAACCCTTCCCCTTCCCGACCTCGGAGAAGCACGACGCGCCACCCGAGCAGCACAAGCCGGTGGCCGAGGAGCCCAGCGAAGAGGCGCTGGACAACGGCGTCGAGGAATCCTTCCCGGCCAGCGACCCGGTGTCCGTCACCGTGGACAAGGTCATCACGCCGAAGCAGGAAGGCGCAAAGGACGACGCGAAGCGCTGAAGAGCGGCTGCACCCGCCACCAGGCGGGCAGCAGCGCGCGGATGTCCTCGCGCGCAAAGCGATCGTCCAGCAGGTAGAGCACGCCCGAGTCCTGTTCGGTGCGTATGACTCGCCCGGCTGCCTGCACCACCTTCTGCAGCCCCGGGTAGACATAGGTGTAGGCGTAGCCCTCGCCGAACAGCGCCTGCATGCGTTCACGCATGCGCTCGTTGGCCGGGTTGTGCTGCGGCAGGCCCAGGCTGGCCACGAAGGCGCCGACCAGCCGGTCGCCTGGCAGGTCGATGCCCTCGCCGAAGGCCCCGCCCAACACTGCGAAACCGACCCCCCGCCCGCCTGGCGCGAAGCGCGCCAGGAACGCCTCGCGCTCGGCCTCGCGCATGCCCCGGGCCTGGGCCCAGGCGGGCACCTCGGGATGGCGCGCGGCCAGGGCCTCGAAGGCGCTGGACAGGTAGTCGAAGCTGCTGAAGAACGCGAGATAGTTGCCGGGTTGCTGCGTGTACTGCGCGGCGATGAGGCCGACCAGGCGTTGCAGCGAACCGGCGCGGTCGCGAAAGCGGGTCGAGACATCCATCGCGATGCGCACCGTCAGCTGCTCGCTGCGAAAGGGCGAGCCCACGTCCAGCGTGGCGGTGTCGTCGGGCAGGCCGAGCATGTCGCGGTAGAAGGAAAAGGGCGCCAACGTCCCGGAGAAGCAGGCGCTGCTGAGGCTGCCGGCGAAGCGGCCGCGCAGGAAGGGCGCGGGCACCAGGTTGCGGATCGCCAGCGCCTCGCCGCCGCCGTCTTCTTCCAGCGTGGACTCGAAGACGGAGTGCTCGCCGAAGGAATCCGCCAGCCGCGCGAACTGCACCAGGTCGAAGAAGCACTGCTGCAGCGCGCCTTGTGCCTCCTGGGGCTGCGCGGCAAAGTGGTCGCCCATCGTGACCACCGTTTCCTGCAGCGCACGTGCCAAGGCGGGCGGAATGGTGTCCGAGGCGCGGTAGGGCTCCACTTGCGTCTGCTGGTGCCGCCGCCACTCGCGCTGCAGCTTGCCCAGCGCCTTCTTGACGAGCGGGGGCGCCTGGCGGCGAACCGCGCCCAGGGCCGCCGCATGGAGACGAGCGCTGTACATGCCGCGCGCCCGGTCCAGCAGGTTGTGCGCCTCGTCCACCAGGAGCGCGGCGCGCCAGCCTTCCTCCTGGCCCAGCGCCCACAGGAAGGCGCTGCCGTCGAAATAGTAGTTGTAGTCGCCGACGATGGCGTCGCACCAGCGCGCCAGTTCCTGCGCGAGGAAATAGGGGCAGACCGCATGCGCCAGCGCGATGCGCCGCAGCTCGGCGCGATCCAGCCAGCCCGCACCCACGGCCTCCGCGCGCGCGGCCGGCAGGCGGTCGTAGAAGCCGCGCGCCAGCGGGCAGGAGTCGCCGTGGCAGCTCTTGTCCGGGTGCTCGCAGACCTTCTCGCGCGCAGCCAGCTCCAGCACGCGCAGCGGGCGGCCGGCCTCGCCGCCCAGCAGGCGCAGGCCCTCCAGCGCAATCGCCCGGCCCGAGGTCTTGGCCGTGAGGAAGATGAACTTGTCGATGCGCTGCCTGGCCCCCGCCTTGAGCAGCGGGAAGAGGGTGGCAACCGTCTTGCCGATGCCGGTGGGCGCCTGTGCCAGCAGGCAGCGTTCGGCGACGGCGGTGCGGTAGACCGCCTGCGCCAATTCGCGCTGGCCGGGCCGGAAGCCCGCATGCGGGAAGGCCAGTGCGTCCATGGCCACATCGCGCGCGGCGCGATGCGCGGCTTCCTGCTCGGCCCAGGCGAGGTAGCGACGGCACAGCGCCTCGAAGTGCTCGCGCAGGGCCTGGCGCGTCATGGCCTCGGCGATCGCGTGCTCTTCGTCCGAGCCCAGGTCCAGGTAGACCAGCGCCACCTCGAGGCTTTCCAGGCCGCGCGCCTCGCACAGCATCCATGCGTAGCAGCGTGCCTGGGCCCAGTGCAGCGCGCGGTGGTTCGCGCGGATGGCCTCGAAGTCGCCGCGGAAGGTCTTGATCTCCTCCAGCCGGCGGCCCTGCGGATCGTAGCCATCGGCCCGGCCGCGCACCCGCAGGCGCCCGAAGCGCGCCGCGAGGCCCAGCTCGCTTTCGTATGCCGCGCCACGCCGCCCCTGCACCAGCCGATGGCCTGCCACGCCCTCCTGCGCGCTGGGCACCGGCACGAAGCGCAGGTCCAGGTCACCGGCCCGCGCGGCGAAGGCGCACAGGGCCTTGACCGAGACCACGAGCTCGGCGTCGGGCACCGGCTCGACGGCTGGCGGGGAGGAAGGAACGGTCGTCATGCGGCAATCTGGATGAATATACAGTGGCCCGCGCGCCAAGCCCCTACAGCCGTCCTCGCGCAGCACGGACACGCCATGCCCCCGCGGGTTCCTAGCCTGAAAGTCGCTTGGACCTTCCTGAAGGAGCTTCCCCATGGAGAACACCGACGGCAACGGCGCGGGCAACGCCGCGGCGCACTACCTGCAGGCGCACGGGCTGGTGCTGGTGACGGCCGAATCCTGCACCGCGGGACTGATCGCCTCGCGCCTGGCCTCGGCACCGGGCGCGGGCCAGGTGCTGGAGTCGGCCTTCGTGGTCTACGACCCCAAGGCGAAGCACCGCTGCCTGGGCGTGAAGAAGGCGACGCTGGAACGCTTCAACCTCACCAGCGAACCCGTGGCGGTGGAGATGGCGCGCGGCGCCCTCTCGCACAGCGACGCCAACCTGGCGATCGCCAACACCGGCGTGGCCGACGACACCGACGCCGCCGTTCCGGCCGGCACGCAGTGTTTCGCCTGGGCGTTCCGCGACGGCAGCCGCACGCAGATCTTCACCGAGACGAAGCGCTTTCCCGGCGAACGCAACGAGATCCGCGAAGCCGCGGCAGACTACGCGCTGCAGCGCATTGCCCACTACCACCGGCGCTTCAAGGCGTGACGCCGCAGCGGTCGGCTCAGCTTACCGAGACGAAGAGCAGCGCCAGCGAGGCCGCCGTCATCGCGGCGGTGGCGAGCCAACCCAGCACCTTCCACTTGAGAGGCAGCACCATCGGCCCCATCACCTTGGGGCTGCTGGCCGCGACCATCACGGCCACCATCACGGGCACCGCGATCACGCCGTTGATCACCGCCGACCAGTACAACGCCGAGATCGGGTTGATGCCCGAGAGCCCGATGGCCAGGCCGAGGATCATCGCTGCAGCCAGGATGCCGTAAAAGCTGCGGCCCTCGGCCAGCGACAGGTCCAGGCCCCTGCGCACTCGGAAGTAGCAGGCCACCGCGTCCGCGGCCGAGCCCGCGAGCACGGGCAGGGCCAACAGGCCCGTGCCGATGATGCCGAGTGCAAACAGCAGGAAGGCTGCCTCGCCCGCGATGGGGCGCAATGCCTGGGCGGCCTGTTCGGTGGTCTCGATGTCGGTGATGCCGTTGGCGTGCAGCGTGGCCGCGGTGGCGACGATCATGAAGAAGGCCACCAGGTTGGAGAAGCCCATGCCCACCGCGGTGTCGATGCGCAGCCTTCGCAGCTCGCGACGCGCCTGCTCGGGCGCCACGCGCAGGGGCTGGTCGCGCGGCACGCGCTTGATCTCCTCGACCTCCTGCGCCGCCTGCCAGAAGAAGAGGTAGGGGCTGATGGTGGTGCCCAGGATCGCGACCACGGTGGTCACATACGCCTTGTTCCATTCGAAGGAAGGCAAGAAGGTGCCCTTCAGCGCGGCGGGCCAGTCCACGTCCACCGCGAAGACCACCGCCACGTAGGCGAAGAGCGAGAGCGTGAGCCACTTGAGCACGCGCACATAGCGCCGGTAGGGCAGGAAGACCTGCAGCAGCAGCGACACCAGCCCGAAGCCCACCACATACCAGGCGGCGCGGCCCGGCAGCACCAGCGCGGCGGCAGCCCCCATCGCATTGAGGTCGGCACCGAGGTTGATGACATTGGCGGCCAGCAGCAGCAGCACCAGCGCGGCCACCAGCCAGCGCGGGCAGAAGTGTGCGAAGTTCGCGGTCAGGCTCCTGCCGGTGACGCGCCCGATGCGCGCGCTGGCGAGCTGGATGCCCACCATCAGCGGGTAGGTGAAGAGCAGCATCCAGCCCGCGCCGTAGCCCAGCTGCGCGCCGGCCTGCGAATAGGTGGCGATGCCGCTCGGGTCGTCATCGGCGGCGCCGGTGATGAGCCCTGGTCCCAGCCGCGTCCACCAACGTTGCCGGCTTTCGCTTGCACTGGGAGCGGCGCTGAGGGGAGGGGTGCTCATGGCGGGGGGCGAAACTGCTGAGTTCAGCTGACGGCGCAAGGTCGCCGGACGGAGGGCCAGGCCGGATAGGCGCCGGCCGCATCCCGCTGTGGGACGTCATCGAGTCTGCGCGGGCGATGCGGCATCGGACGACATGAGGCCTCCGGGGGGCTGTCTACGGTGGTTGCATTCCCTTCATCCAGCAGGAGCCTTTCCATGCCTTCCACCCAGGACACTTCGTCGGACACCAGCGAGACCGCCGAGCAGCAGCGCAAGGTGCAGCGCGAACAGGACGCCAAGGACCGCAAGTCCGGCGAAGCCAAGCCCAGCAAGAAGGCGGTGCAGGCCGGCCACCGACCCGAGCCCGAGAACCCGATGCCCGCCCAGCACCTCGAGAAGCCCGGCATCGAGGCCGAGATGGACCTGCAACCGCGCTTCCAGGCCTCCGGCTACCTCGGCAGCGGCAAGCTCGACGGCATGGTGGCGCTGGTGACCGGCGGCGACTCCGGAATCGGACGCGCAGTGGCGTTGCTCTACGCGCGCGAAGGCGCGGACGTGGCCATCGTCTACCTCGAGGACGAGCAGGTCGATGCCGAGGAAACAAGGCGGTGCATCCATGAAGAGGGCCGCCACTGCGTGCTGATCCCCGGCGACGTGCGCGATCCGGAGTTCTGCCGACGCGCGGTGAAGGAAACGCTCGAGGCCTTCGGCAAGCTCGACATCCTGGTCAACAACGCCGCCTTCCAGCTGCACGCGGCCAACATCGAGGACATCAGCGACGAGCGGCTGGACCTCACCTTCAAGACCAACATCTACGGCTATTTCCAGATGGCACGCGCCGCCGTGCCGCACCTGCCCCGCGGCGGCTCGATCATCAACACCGGGTCCGTCACCGGGCTGGAGGGCAGCGCGCACCTGCTCGACTATTCGACCACCAAGGGCGCAATCCACGCCTTCACGAAGTCGCTGGCCAGCAACCTGCTCGACAAGGGCATCCGCGTGAACGCGGTGGCGCCGGGCCCGGTGTGGACGCCGCTCAATCCCGCGGACCGTTCGGCCGACGAGGTGCAGAACTTCGGCAAGCAGACCGACATGAAGCGGCCGGCCCAGCCGGAAGAGCTGTCGCCGGCCTACGTGTTCCTGGCGGCGCCCGCGTGCGCGAGCTACATCACGGGCATCGTGCTGCCGATCACCGGGAGCGTCGGGGCGGTATAACGGCGCGGCGGCGTCCGGCCTTGCGCTGGCGCCGCGCCCAGTGCTCGGCCAGCACGTTGCCGAGGGTGAGCGCCCCCAGCAGCAGCACCTGTCGCAGCAGCGTGGCGCTCGCGCGGTCCACCCGGCGATCGATCTCCTCCTGCGTGCGCGCCGTGCGGCCGATGGCCGAGTAGTCCGGCGCTGCCTGGGCGAGCGCCGGCCGCAGTTCCGCGCCATCCACGCGGTCCGTCCCCGCCTCCGCTTCAGCCGCCGCGACCTTCGTGGCCTGGACCGCCTTCGTGCCCGACGTCGAGCCCTGCGAGTTGGCGTAGACCTTGGTGAACTCGGCCCCCAGCAGGAAGATCTGCACCGCGTAGTACACCCACGCCACCAGCAGCACCAGCGAGCCCGCCGCGGCAAAGGACTCGTTGACGCCGCTCTTGCCCAGGTACAGCCCGATGCCCAGCTTGCCGAGCTCGAAGAGGACCGCCGTCACCAGGGCACCGATCCAGACGTCCCGCCACGCAATACGCGCCGTCGGCATCAGCTTGTAGATCATCGCGAACAGCAGCGTGACGATGCCCAGCGAGATCAGCATGTTGAGTGCGTGCAGCAGCACTTCCCAGCCTGGCAGCAGCCCGCCGAACCAGTTGCCGAAGGCCGACAGTCCGGCGCTCACCACCAGCGACACCATCAGCAGGAAAGCCAGGCCCAGGATCAGCCCGAAGGACAGCAGCCGCGCGCGCAGTACCGCCCATAGGCCGGAGGGCTTCTCGCGCTCGGGGACGTGCCAGATGCGGTCGAGCGCGCTCTGCAGCTCTGCGAACACGGTCGTGGCGCCGACCAGCAGCACCACAGCGCTGATCAGGCCCGCGATCAGGCCCTTGTCGGGCTCGCTCACGCTGCGCAGCATCGCCTCGACCGCGGTCGCGCCCTCGCGCCCCACCAGGCCGGAAATCTGCTCGACGATGCGGCCCTGCGCTGCCTCGCGTCCGAACAGCGCACCCGCGATCGCGATCACGATCACCAGCAGCGGAGTGAGCGAGAAGATCGTGTAGTACGAGATCGCGGCGCCCATGCTCGGCGCGTAGTCGTCGACCCAGGCAGAGACGGACTGTCGGCAAAGGGCGTACAGGTGCTTGAGGTTCATGGCGGCGGGCCTCGCGGTTGGTGGGCTCAATGTCTTCCATGCCGCTGCCGGCGCCATGCGGCAAGCTTGCAAGATCGAGTAGGCGCCCGCCCATCCGCGCGTCAGCGCGTCGGCTTCGCGCCGCCAGCCCATGCGCGCACCAGCGTGTCGTACACCAGCCGCACGCGCGCGGGCACGGGCGCGCGCTGCGCGCGCCACACGTGCACGGGCCACGGCTCGGGCGCCTCGGCATCGAGCACCGAGACCAGCTGCCCGGTCTGCAGCCAGGGCTGCGCCAGCGGCGCCACCAGCTGCCCGAAGCCCAGGCCGGCCAGCACGGCGGTGCATTCGGCATCGGTGTCGTCGGTGACGAAGGCCGGCGCGGATACCGGCATCTGGCGCTTGCGGCTGAAGGCCCAGTACCAGGGCCGGCCCGACCTGGGATCGATCAAGGCCGTGAGGGGCAGGCGCTGGAGGTCCTCGATGCTGCGCGGTACGCCAGTGCGGGCTATGAGCGCCGGCGCCGCCACCACCATCAGCGCCATGCGCTCCACCGTGCGGGCCACGAAGCGGCTGTCGGGCTGGCGGCCCACGCGCACGCCGATGTCGATGTGCTGGTCGACCACGTCGGCCATCTCCTCCGACAGCCGAAGGTCCAGCAGCAGGCCGGGATGGCCGGCCAGCACCGGTGCCAGCAGCTGCGGAATCCAGCGGCGGCCGAACACGCTGGGCACCGTCACCCGCACCGTGCCCGCGTGCTGCGAGAGCGCGCGCCGGTCGGTGCGATGGAAGAGCGCATCCACGCCGCCCACCGCGGTGCGCGCCCGCTCGACCAGGGCGCGCCCGAAATCGGTGAGCTGCACCCCGCGGGTGCTGCGGTGGAACAGCGGCTCGCCCAGCTCCTCCTCCAGCTCGCGCACCGCGCGCGTCACCACCTGCGGCGAGACCGACAGGCGGATCGCCGCTTCGCGGAAGTTGGCCGCGTCCGCGGCGGTGCAGAAGATGCGCAGGGCTTCGAGGCGGTTGGACATGGCGGACGACTTTCACGGAATGGCCGTTCCGAAATCAGGAATTCAGAACGCGCCGAAGTTTCATTTACGGGAACGTTTGGATTTTCCACACTGACGTCACTCCTCCTCAACCCTTCGAAAGGAAGCTTCCATGACATCCGTTCAAGACAACATTCGCGGCAAGGTCGCCATCGTCACCGGCGCCAGCAGCGGGCTCGGCGAATCGACCGCGCGCCACCTGGCCGCGCGCGGCGCCAAGGTGGTGCTGGCGGCGCGGCGCACCGACCGGCTCGAGCAGCTGGTCGCCGAGATCCGCGAAGCCGGCGGCGAGGCCATCGCGGTCGCCACCGACGTGGCGAAACGCGCCGACCTCGAGAAGCTGGCGGAGGCCGCCGTCGAAGCCTTCGGCCGCATCGACGTGCTGGTCAACAACGCCGGCGTGATGCCGCTGTCGCCGCTGGGGAAGCTCAAGGTCGACGAGTGGGACCGCACCATCGACGTCAACATCAAGGGCGTGCTCTACGGCATCGCCGCCGTGCTGCCGCGCATGCAGGCGCAGGGCAGCGGCCACATCGTCAACGTCGCATCGATCGCGGGACTGAAGGTATTCACGCCCATCGGCACCGTGTACAGCGCCACCAAGTTTGCGGTGCGGGCGATCTCCGAGGGTTTGCGCGTGGAGGTGGGCAACAGCGGCGTGCGCGTGACCATCGTGTCGCCCGGCGCGGTGGAGTCCGAGCTGAAGTTCGGCACCACCGATGCGGAGACGGCCGCCGGCGTGCAGGCCTTCTACGAAGCGAGCCAGATCCCCGCCGATTCCGTGGCACGCGCGGTGGTGTATGCGGTCGAGCAGCCCGCGGACGTCGACATCAACGAAGTGGTGCTGCGGCCGGTGTCTCAGGACTTCTGAGCGCCTGCAGGCGGCACCGGGGCAGCGCGGGCGCTCAGTAGCTTGCCGGCCTGCGCCGCCGCACCGCCCACCAACCCGCGAGCGCCGCCGCGCCGAGCGCGGTGGCCGCGATGCCCCAGGTCGCGGCGGTGCGATGGCTCGGCCGCGAGGCCATGAAGCCGCCATCGATCGCGTGTCCGCGCGAGGGCGCGAACAGGTTGCCCTCGGTCTGCGGCCGAGGTTCGGCGCGTTCCAGCGCGCGCTCGGTCACCCACCGCATCAGCCGCCCCATCAGGTTCGGCGCCAGCGCATGGGCCCAGATGCCAGGCCGCGCCCCGAGGCCGATGTAGGTCGAGGCGCGCGGCCTCCGGCTCAGCGACAGCAGGACGTCGGCCACGCGCCGCGGATCGACCAGGCCCGGCGGTGGGCTCAGCCGGTGGCCGCTGTAGTTCGCGCCGTGCGTAACGCCGGGCGTATCGACGAAGGTGGGGTAGACATCACACACATGCACCTGCGGCAGCTGCGCCACTTCGGCGCGCAGCGCCTCGGAGAAGCCGCGCAGCCCGAACTTGCTGGCGCTGTACGCCGCGGCATAGGGCGACGACACCCAGCCGCCGAGCGAGATCATGTTGATCAGCGTTCCGCAGCCGCGGGCCCGGAAGTGGGGCAGCACGGCATGGGCGCCGTTCATGTGGCCCAGCAGGTTGGCCTCGACCACGCGCCGGTGCGCGTCGATGGGCGTCTGGTGGAACAGGCCGATGGCGCCCACCCCGACATTGTTGATCCACACGTCGATCTGGCCGAAGCGCTCCAGGGCCGCGTCGGCCAGCCGCTTGACCGCCGCCGCGTCGGTGACGTCGGTGGGCTGCACCAGCACGCGCGCGCCGGCCTCGCTGCATTCGGCGGCGACGACCTCGAGCGCTTCGCGCTCGCGCGCCGCAAGCACCAGGTCGGCGCCTTCGCCGGCAAAGGCGATTGCGGCCGCGCGCCCGATGCCGCTGGAGGCGCCGGTGAGGACGACGACCGGAGACAGCTTGTACGAGGCGCTCGGTGATGGGAAAGCAGGGGAAGAGGACGAGGAAGACATTGGGAGGCTCCGCTGTACGAGACGCGAGTTGCTTCCCTTATCCGGTCGTGTCGGCGCACGCGTCGTGGGAGCCGGCTCCGTCGCCGTGTGGGCGATCGATGACAAGCCCGACCTGACCGAGAATCCCGCTTCCGACAGTCAAGCCCCACTTCCGACCATGAAAATCCAGAAAGACACCGTCGTGACCCTGCGCTACAAGGTCGCCGACGCCACCACGAGCAAGCTGATCGAGGAAAGCCGCGACCCGATGGTCTACCTCCATGGCGGCTACAACAACACCTTCCCCAAGATCGAGGCCGCGCTGGAGGGCAAGGAAGCGGGCTTCCAGGCCACGCTGCACCTGGCGCCCAGCGATGCCTTCGGCGAGCGCGACGAGTCGCTGCTGCGCACCATCCCGAAGGCGGACTTTCCGCCCGGCGTCAAGGTCGGCGGCCAGCTCGAGGGCCGCAACGACCAAGGCGAACCGCAGGTGTTCAACGTGGTGAAGATCAAGGGCCCGCAGGTGATCCTCGACGCCAATCATCCGCTCGCGGGCAAGTCACTCAAGTTCAGCCTGAGCGTGACCGGCGTGCGCGCGGCGACGCAGGAAGAGATTGCGCATCGCCATGTGCATGGCGAGCACGGCCATCATCACTGAGCGCGGACCCGACTGTCCGTGCACTGGAGCCACAAATAGCGCACCGCAAGGATCGCAGCCATCACGCCGCATCCTCCCCCTCGACCTGCGGCCGGCCCAGTGCCAAGAAGGCCTTCGACCTGTCCTGCGGCCAGAGCTTGACAAGGTCTGTCAGGCGCTTGGCGTCGCCTGCAGGCGCGTCGGCCTTCGCGGGGAGGTCGGTCGCGATGCCGGTTTCCCACGCTTCCGCCTGGGTGGGCTGCTTGGTTGAAGGCGGCACGATGGTCGGATCGGAATCCGGGGGCGGGGTGGCGATGGGCATTTCGGGTGACTCCTTGCGTCACTGCAAGGTAGCCCCCGGTTGCGCGGCCCCTGTGTAGGAAGGCGCCCTGGGCCAGGCGGGGCGCCGTCCCGGCTTCGTGTCAGACCCACCAGCACCCGGCGGCCAGCGCGGCGGCCAGGGCGATCAGGCTGGTGTTCTCGACGGCACGCCAGATGACCTGCGGCACGTCGCCGCCACCCGGCACATTGGCCGCGGCCATGACCGAGAAGGTGCAGACGCCCAGTGCGTAATAACCCATCACGGCCAGGAAGGGGATGGCGAAGCGCCTCACCGGGCCTGGCGTCTGGCGCGGCGCCCGGACCGACGTGGGCAGCTGCAGCGGCAGCGGCAAGGGCTGGGTGCACATGGTTCGGGTGGGGACGCCGCCCTTTCCGTGACGGCGGTCCTGGTGGCGCTGCTGAAATGGCTGCTGGTCCATGTTGTTCTGCTCGTGGAGGCGAGGCTCGCGACGGTCTCTCTCGCCGCGGCCTGCGATGTCGAAGGGCTTGCAAGCCCGTGGCCGGAATTGTGGGCCCGCCCGGCCGCCGCCCATTGAGCGAACAGGACGGCAATCGCCATGCAGATCGTTGCGTTGGCGAGGCGACAGCGTCCTGCGCCCGGCACTTCACCCCGCCGGGACTGCCCCCACCTGCGGTGAACCATGCCCGGTCGCTTCGATCGGATCAGAATGAATGTCTGTCGCACAGGAAAGAACATCATGAGCGCCGCCGGCCCCATCGTCCGCCTCGAAGCCCTCGGCTTCCCCTGGAAGACCATCGATCCCTTCCTGTTCTGCGCCTACCACGACGACGCCTACCCGCGCGCCAACGCGCAGATGGGGCCCGAAGCCTCGCTGGCCGGGCGCGATCTCGGCCAGGACTTCAGCCGCAAGGACGGCTGGAGCATGTACCACGGTAACGCGGTGCCGGGGTTCCCGGGCCATCCGCATCGCGGCTTCGAGACGGTGACCATCGTGCGCAAGGGCCTCATCGACCATTCCGATTCGCTGGGCGCGACCGCGCGCTTCGGCGGCGGCGACGTGCAATGGCTCACCGCCGGCCGCGGCATCGTGCACGCGGAGATGTTCCCGCTGCTGGACCGGGCCGGGCCCAATCCGCTGGAGCTGTTCCAGATCTGGCTCAACCTGCCGGCGCGCAGCAAGATGGCGCAGCCGCACTTCACCATGTTCTGGGCCGAGGACATCCCGCGCTTCACCGCGATGGATGGCGAGGGCCGCTCGACCGAGGTGGCCAGCGTCGCCGGGCGCATCCCGCCGATCGATGGTGCGCCGGGCGCCGGGGGGCCGCTGACGCCGCCGCCCGATTCGTGGGCCGCGCAGCCCGATGCCGACGTGGCCATCTGGACCCTGAAGATGGAGCCCCATGCCTGCTGGGTGCTGCCCGCCGCGACGGGCCAGGGCACGCGGCGCAGCCTGTACTTCTTCAAGGGCCGCTCGGTCAGCGTGGCGGGCCAGAAGGTCGACCACCATGCCGCGATCGAGCTGCGCGCGGATGCCCGGGTGGAGCTCATCAATGGCGACGAGGAAAGCGAGTTCCTGGTGCTGCAGGGCCGGCCGATCGGCGAACCGGTGGCGCAGTACGGTCCCTTCGTGATGAACACGCAGGCCGAGATTGCGCAAGCCATGGCCGACTACCGCCGCACCCAGTTCGGCGGCTGGCCCTGGGCCGACATGGCGCCGGTGCATGGGCACGATCCGGCGCGCTTTGCACGGCATCCGGATGGGAGCGAGGAACGGCCCGAGCTGCCGGCGGGCGCGCTCGCCCGCGGCTAGGGCAACTCAGCCGCAGCCGGCGGGCGGCTGTACGAACCAGCGGCCACCCGCGCCCTGGTGCAGCGCCACCCTCGTGAAGAAGTAGTCCCAGGCGAAGCCGATGTCGCGCATGTCGCCGGTGCTGATGGCGCGCATGCCGAACAACCCGCCGTAGGTGGCGCGGCCGGCGCCGACGTGGGCGCCCGGCGCGGCGACCACGCTGGTGCAGCTAGGTGGCGGAGGCGGAGGCGGAGGCGGTGGTGGCGGGCTGGTGGTGTCGGCCGCATGACGCGAGAAGAAGTCCCACACGATGTCCGGATAGCTCGGCCCGCGCTGCAGCGCCCACTTGCCATCGCGGCCCGCCTGCCCGCCGATCCAGTAGTGGCCGTGGTCGGTGTCGGCGGGATCGGGCGTGGCGGCCGGCCCGTTGTAGAACACCGTCTCCACCAGCGAGCGGCTGCCGGGCTGCGCATCGACGGTGTAGAAACTCTGCTGGCAGCCGTAGTCCGGCCCGTTGACAGGCGTGCAGGGTCGCTGCTGTGCCAGCGCCTCGGCCGGCGTGTCGCGCGCCGCGCCGCCGTTGAGCTGCAGCTGCGCATCGCGCAGGTTGCGGCCGGCAGGCTGGATCACGGTGCAGTCCTGGTTGTTCTGCAACACCAGCAGCGGGATCGGGTCGCTCGCATTGCGCTCGCGCCGCATGTCCGCCACCACCTGGTTCACCGCGTGGAAGCTCGCGTTGCCGGGGCAGCCCGAGAAGGACACCGAGGCCGCGTCCTCGCCATAGGGCAGGCCCGAGGCGCTGGCCGCCGCGGCGAAATACTCGTTGTGCGTGACCGAGAGCACCACCGCCATCGCCGCGCCCGAGGACAGCCCGGTCACGTAGCGCCGCCGCGGGTCGATGCCGAAGCGCGCCTCCACCTGCCGCCCGATCTGGTGCAGGTCCTCGGGCTCGCCGCGGCCCTGGTGGCGGTGCTGGTCGAGCCAGAAGCCCCAGCAGTTGGTGTTGCGCAGGCCGTCGTAGCTGGTGATGAAGGGGGCGACCAGGATGAAGCCGAAACGATCGGCTGCGGCGGTGAGGCCCCAGTCGCGCAGCACGTCGTCGTGCGTCTGCTGGCAGCCATGCAGCGCCATCACCATCGGCGCCGGGGTGACGAGGCCATCCGGCACGTAGACCTTGTACTGGCGCTCGCGCGAGCCGGAATAGCTTTGCGGGGACAGGGTGAAGGCGCTGGTGGTGCCGGCCTGGGCGGGCCATGCGCTCGCCAGCACGAGCAGCCCGAGCAGGGCGATGGCGACGCAGCGCGTCAGCGTAGAGGCCATGGTGCACCGTCCTTTGGGCATGGGGGGCACCGATCTTGGCGTGAGCCCGCAACGCTCGCAATCCTACCCAAGGGGGAGCGTCCGCAGGCCCAGGGGCCCGGCTGCATGGCGCGCGAGCGCCGCGAGGTCCAGCCGCGCGCCGCACAGCGCGATATGGCCGTCGGGCCGCAGCAAATAGAACGAAAGCTGCGGCAGCTTCTGGCGCGCCAGTTCCGCTGCGTTGCCGGGGTCCGGCGGGAAGGCATGGACGCGCACCCGCTCGCCGGGCAGGAGCAGGGGCGCCTGCGGCGCCGGCTGGCCGAACACGAGCAGGTGGAAATGCAGGTCATCGAGCTTGTCGAACACGTCCTGCGGCGGCCCGTCCGCCGAGAAGCGCAGCCGAAGCCACGGAAAACGATCGCCAGCGCGCGGCGCGCCCTGGGGCGGGTCGTCCAGCGAGAGCGACAGGGCGCTGGCTCGATAGTGGATGCCGATCTGCGACACCACCCGAAAGGCCATGCGTTGAATGCGCGGCCGGCTCATGGCCAGCGCGCCGACGCGTGCCAGCACCTCGGTGCGCAGCAGGCCGGCGAACCAGTTGTCGGACACCACCAGCTTGAAGCCGCGGTCGGTGGTGTCGAGCAGGCGTCGCGCGACCGGCAGGCGCTCGGCCTCGTACGAGTCCAGCAGCGCCTCATCGGCCTGCCCCTGCACGACCAGGGCCAGCTTCCACCCCAGGTTGTAGGCGTCCTGCAGGCCCGTGTTCATGCCCTGCGCGCCGACCGGGCTGTGGATGTGGGCCGCATCGCCGAGCACGAAGGCGCGGCCCTCGCGAAAGCGCGAGGCGCTGCGGTGATGGATGCGGTAGGTGGAGAACCAGCTGCAGCCCTCGAAGGCGAGGCCGGCGCCGGCCTCCTTGCGCACAGAGGGAATCACGTCATCGAAGCGCACACCCTCCCTGTCGCGCAGCGCCGCCGGCAGGATGCCGACCAGGCGCCAGTGGTCCTGCCCGCGCATCGGGAACAGCAGGTGGAAGCCGTCCTTGTACAGGTAGACGTTGACCTCGTCCGGCACCATGCTGCCGGTCGCCTGCACGTCGGCGACGAAGAACACATGCTCGTAGGACGCGCCCGGAAAGCCGATTCCGCTCTGCTCGCGCACCGCGCTGCGGGCGCCGTCGCAGCCGGCGACCCAGGCGGTCTCGATCTCCTGCATCTCGCCGCTCGCCAGCTTCAGCGTCGCCGTCGCGCACTCGGGCGTCTGGGTGAGGGCCAGCAGCTCGGTGTTCCAGCGGACCGAGAGGCCGAAGTCGTGCAGCCGCTCGCCCAGGATCTTCTCGTTGTCGTCCTGTCCGAGCACGAGAATGTAGGGATAGGGGCTCAGCTGCGCGCCCGCATCGCCGAGCGGAACGCGTGCCATGCGCCGCCCTTCGGCCCACAGGTTGGCGCCCGAGCCGCGCTTGCCGAGCGCCAGTGCGCGGTCCACCACGCCCAGCTTCGCGTAGATCTCCAGCGTGCGCGCCTGCACGCCCAGGGCCCGGGTCTCGCGCGCCGGTCCCGCGTGGCGATCGATGATCAGCGTGCGCACGCCACGACGCGCTAGCTGGTTGGCCAGCATGAGGCCGGTGGGACCGGCACCGACGACAAGGACATCGCAATCCATGGCCACTCCTTTCAGGCGCTTTCACCCGTTCGTCATTGGGCGCCTGCAGATCGTCCTCGCGCAACTCCCGGCGACCGAGGCCAGCCGGAGCCGGCGCGCGCGCATGGCGCACGATGCGGCACACGGCTACCATGCGCGTGGCGCGCGGTGCGCCTGGCAGGAGGACGTATGGCGACAGCGGGGGAAGGCGGCGCGGCGGACTTCGGCGCCGCCCGAAACGCATGGTGGAACTGGGACGTGCCGCCCTGGCCGTGGTCGTCGGTCGCACCGCAGCGGCTCGATCAGCAGATCAACCCGGGCTGGTCGCTGTTCAACGTCACCTACAACAACTCTTCAGCGCCCGCCATCGAGCGCGATGTGCTGCAGCAGCACAGCTACGGGCGCCAGATCGGCCGGCTGATGGACGCGATCTCGGTCCTGGTCGAGCGCCTTCCGGCCAGCGCCAGGGACGATCCGCGCATCGACGACTTCAAGGCGCTTGCGGATGACATTGCGCGCATCAAGAAGAATGCGCGCCTGCCCCGGCTGGAACGCCTGCAGCAGGACATCGAGGCGCTGCGGGAGGAGGACCCGAAGGCCTATGCGCAGCTCAAGGCCATGCTCGCGCGCTGACGCGCCACCCTCAACCCCGCACCGCCGCTACCACCGCCTCGCCCATCTCGCGCGTGCCCACGCGCCGCATGCCGGGCTGGAAGATGTCGCCGGTGCGCAGGCCCTCGGCCAGCACCTTGCGGACCGCGGCCTCGACGCGGTCCGCGTGCTCGGCCAGCCCGAAGGAATAGCGCAGCATCATCGCCATCGAGAGGATGGCGGCGAGCGGGTTCGCCAGGTCCTTGCCGGCGATGTCGGGCGCCGTGCCGTGCACCGGCTCGTACAGCCCCTTGGTGCCCGCAGCCATCGAGGCCGAAGGCAACATGCCGATCGACCCGGTCAGCATCGCGGCCGCATCCGAGAGGATGTCGCCGAAGATGTTGCCGGTGACGATCACGTCGAACTGCTTCGGCGCGCGCATCAGCTGCATCGCGGCGGCGTCGACGAAGAGATGCGTGAGCTCCACGTCCGGGTACTCGGCGCCGACGCGCGTGACCACCTCTCGCCACAGCTGCATCACCTCCAGCACGTTGGCCTTGTCCACCGAGCAGAGCTTGCGCCGGCGCGCCCGCGCGGTGCGGAAGGCGACGTGCGCGATGCGCTCCACTTCGGGCTCGGAGTAGCGCATCGTGTTGAAGGCCTCGCGCTCGCCGCGCGCGTTGGTGCCGCTGCCGCGCGGCTCGCCGAAGTAGACATCGCCGGTGAGCTCGCGCAGGATCATCAGGTCCAGGCCCTCGATCACCTCGGGCTTGAGGGTGGAGGCGCCGATCAGCTCGGGAAAGAGGAAGGCCGGCCGGAAGTTGGCGAACAAGCCCAGGTCCTGGCGCAGCCGCAGCAGGCTGGCGCCGGGCCGCATGGCAAAGGCGATGGCCTCGTCGCCGGGCATCCCGGCAGAGCCGAACAGGATGGCGTCCGCGGCGCGCGCGATGGCGAGCGTGGCCTGCGGCAGCGGGTCGCCGGCACTGTCGATGCCGGCCTGGCCGATCGGCGCCTCGACCAGCTCCACGGCCTGGCCGGAACCCAGCACGGCCTTCAGCACGCGCACGGCTTCGGCCGTGACTTCGGGGCCGATGCCGTCACCGGGCAACACTGCGATCTTCATGGGGAACAACTCTTTCTTCAGGCAGGAGGAACAGACGGAAGGGGTGAAAGAAGCCAGGCGCGCTCGCGCTCGAAGGCCTCGATGCGCGCGGTCTGGCCGAGGGTGTAGTCCAGCTCGTCCAGGCCCTCGAGCAGGCACTGGCGCGCGAAGGGATCGATCTCGAAGGCATCGCAGCCACCGTCGCTCGCGTGCACGCGCTGGGCCGCCAGGTCGATGCGCAGGTGCGCACCGGGCTCGCGCTGCAGCAGGGCCAGCAGCGCCTCGACGCGCGGCTCGGGCAGGCGCACGGGCAGCAGGCCGTTCTTCAGCGCGTTGGAGAAGAAGATGTCGCCGAAGCTGGGCGCGATCACGGCGCGGAAGCCGCCGTCGACCAGCGCCCACACGGCGTGCTCGCGCGAGGAGCCGCAGCCGAAGTTGCGGCCCGCCACGAGGATGCGGGCCTGCGCATAGGCCGTGTCGTTGAGCGGGAAATCGGCGCGCCGCGCGCCCTGCGCATCGTGCCGCACGTCGCGGAACAGGAACTCGCCGAAGTCGGCGGCGCGCGGCTTCTGCAGGTAGAGCGCCGGCACGATCTGGTCGGTGTCGACGTTGATGCGCGCCAGCGGCGCGGCCACGGCATCGAGCTGGGTGAAGGCTTGCATGGTGTGCGTCCTCAGTGCGCCTGCAGCAGCGCGCGCACGTCGGTCAGCCGCCCCGTCACCGCCGCGGCGGCGGCCATGGCGGGGCTCATCAGGTGTGTGCGCGCGCCCGGCCCTTGCCGGCCCACGAAGTTGCGGTTGGAGGTGGAGGCGCAGCGCTGCCCCGGCGCGACCTGGTCGCCGTTGGTGCCCAGGCACATCGAGCAGCCCGCATGCCGCCACTGGAAGCCGGCCGCGCGGAACACCGCGTCCAGGCCCTCGTCCTCGGCCTGCTGCTTGACCAGGCCGGAGCCGGGCACCACCCAGGCCTCCACGCCCTCGGCCACGCGGCGGCCGCGCGCCACCGCGGCGGCGCTGCGCAGGTCCTCGATGCGGCCATTGGTGCAGGAGCCGATGAAGACGCGCTGCACCGCGATGTCTTCCAGCCGCTGGCCGGGGGCGAGGCCCATGTAGGCCAGGACACCCTGCATCGCAGCGCGCCGGTCGGCATCGCCGGCTTCCGCCGGATCGGGCACGCGGCCCGAGATGGGCAGCACGTCCTCGGGGCTGGTGCCCCAGGTGACCATGGGCGCGATTTCGTTGGCATGCAGCGCGATCTCGCGGTCGAAGGCGGCCTCGGCATCGCCGGGCAGCTGGCGCCAGCGGGCGAGCGCGGCCTCCCAGTCGGCGCCCGTCGGCGCCTGCGGGCGGCCGGCCAGCCACGCGAAGGTGGTGTCGTCCGGCGCGATCATCCCGGCGCGCGCGCCAGCCTCGATGGACATGTTGCACACGGTCATGCGTGCTTCCATCGACAACGCGCGGATCGCCTCGCCCGCGTACTCGATCACATGGCCGGTCGCGCCCGCGGCGCCGATGCGGCCGATGATGGCCAGGATGATGTCCTTGGCGGTCACGCCCGCACCCAGCCGGCCGTCGACGCTGACGCGCAGCGTGCGCGGCTTGCGCTGCCACAGGGCCTGCGTGGCCAGCACATGCGCCACTTCCGAAGCCCCGATGCCGAAGGCCAGCGCGCCCAATGCGCCATGCGTGGAGGTGTGGCTGTCGCCGCAAACGATCAGCATGCCCGGCAGGCTCAGGCCCTGCTCGGGGCCGACCACGTGCACGATGCCTTGGCGCAGGTCGTCCAGGCCGAAGAAGCGGATGCCGGAGGCAGCGCAGTCGTCGGCCAGCGCCTGGGCCATGGCGCGCTTCTCCGGATCGGCGATGCGGCCGAGGTCACGCGAGGCGGTGGGCACGTAGTGGTCCGGCGTGGCGAAGGCCAGGTCCGGGCGTCGCACCGGCAGGCCGCGCTCGCGCAGCATCTGGAAGGCCGGGGCGGAGCCGTCCTGCACCAGGTGCCGATCGACATGGAGCAGGCTCTGCCCGTCGTCGCGCTGCATCACGACATGCTGCGACCAGATCTTGTCGAACAAGGTGCGGGGAGCGGGAGAAGCAGGCATCGGCATCAGTCCAGCTTGGCCCCCGACAGGCGCACGATCGATTCGTAGCGCTTGATCTCGGAAACGATGAACTGCCCGAATTCCTCCGGCGTGCCACCGCCCACCTCGGCGCCGAACTCGGCCATGCGCCGCTTCATGTCGGGGGACTGCAGCACCTCGTTGGCCTGCGCGTTGAGCTTGTCGATGATCGGCCGCGGCGTGCCCGCGGGCGCCATCAGTCCGTACCAGGACGAGGCATAGATGCCGGGCAGCCCGGCCTCGTCGAAGGTGGGCACATTGGGCAGCGCCGGGTTGCGCTGCTTCGAGGCCACGGCCAGCGCGCGCATCCGGCCGCTCGCCACGAAGGGCAGGCAGGTGGTGGTGTCGAGCATCAGCGAGATGTGGCCGGCCGCCAGGTCCGCCTCGGCCGGCGCGGTGCCCTTGTAGGGCACGTGCACGATGTCGATCTTCGCGGCCGACATGAACTGCACCGCCGCCAGGTGCTGCGAGGAGCCGACGCCGCCCGAGCCGTAGTTGAGCTTGCCGGGGTTGGCCTTGGCCGCGTCGATCACGTCCTTGACTGTCTTGAAGGGCGAGGAGGCCGGCACCACCAGGATGTTCGGCACGGCCGAGACGTAGACGATGGGCGCGAAGTCCTTGATCGGGTCGAAGCCCAGCTTGTTGTAGAGGTGGACGTTGACCGCGTTCGGGCTGATCGAGCCCATCAGCAGGTTGTAGCCGTCGGGCCTGGCGCGCGCTGCGAGCTCGGTGCCGATGTTGCCGCCCGCGCCGCCGCGGTTGTCGATGACGATGGGCTGGCCCAGCTTCTGCGCCAGCGGCTCGGAGATCATGCGCGCCGTGGTGTCGACGCCGCCGCCGGCGGGCCAGGGCACCATGAGCTTGATGGGCTGGTTGGGGTAGCCGCCGCTGGCGGTCTGCGCGCCCGCCCCAGCGGCCGCGGCGAACAGCACGGCCATCAGGCAGGCATGCGCTTTCTTCATCGTCATGACTTCGTCTCCTGTCTTTGTAGTGGGGACGATGCTAAGAACGTAGGGCCTGCGCGGCAATCACAATTAAGGCATGGGTGGCATGATAAAAACTCATGCCCAAGGAGCCACGCCCATGCCACGCCGACTGCCTCCCCTCAATGCCCTGCGCGCCTTCGAAGCCGCGGCGCGCTGCGGCAACTTCACGCGCGCCGCCCAGGAGCTGTGCGTCACGCAGGGCGCGGTGAGCCGGCACATCGCAACGCTCGAAGGCTGGCTGCAGGTGGCGCTGTTCGAGCGCGGGCGCCACGGCATCTCGCTCACGCCGGCCGGCCAGAACTACTTCGGCACGGTGCGGGCGGCGCTGGACCAGATCGAGTACGGCACGCGCCAGTTGCAGGCCAACCCCGACGAGCGGCGCCTGCGGATCAAGCTGCCGCCGACCTTCGCGATCCGCTGGCTGGTGCCGCGCCTGGCGCGCTTCCATGCGCTGCATCCGCGCATCGACGTGCAGATCACCACCTCGCACGAGCGCGCCGACTTCGCCCGCGAGGACGTGGACGTGAGCATCCATTCCGAGCCGGTGGCGCCCATGGGCCCGGGTTTCCGTCGCCTCTTCGGAGAGACGCTGGTGCCGGTCTGTGCGCCGGGCCTGCTGGAGCGTGGTCCGCCGCTGCGCGAGCCGGGCGAGCTCGCAGCGCATGTGCTGCTGTGCTCGATGAACCGTCCCAAGGACTGGCCGGCCTGGCTCGCGGCAGCGGGCGCACCGCAGATCGACGGCAACAACGGCCTGAAGTTCGAGAACGCCGCGCTGGCCTACCAGGCAGCAGCGGACCGGCTGGGCGTGATGGTCGCGCTCGACGCCTTCGTGCGCGACGACCTGGCCTCGGGCCGGCTGGTGGCGCCCTTCGCGCTGCGGGTGCCGACGCGCGGCGCCTACTACCTCGCGTGGCGCGACGACGCGCCGCAACCCGAGCGCGTGAAGGCCTTCGAGGCCTGGATCGTGCAGGAGGCCGAAGCGATGGAGGCGACTTCGGCCGCCGTGCCGCCCGAAGCGGCCTGACTCGGCTTCTCAGTCGCTGGCCCGGCTCATGGCCGCCAGCAGGCACTGGCTGAAGGCCGCGAGCGCGCTGCCGCGCGGGCGGCCCTTGCGGGTGATCTCGTAGAACTCGAGCGCCACCCGCGGGCGCGTCAGCGGCACCATCTGCAAGCGGTAGCGAAGCGACGCCGAGGCCACGAACGAGGGCAGGACCGCATGGCCGGCGCCGGCTTCGACCATGGCCAGCACGGTGTGCAGGTGGTTGAAGGTGCGCTGCGAGGGCTGGCTGCGGCCGATGCTCGCGAGCTGGGCATCGACCTGCTGCTGGATCGGGTTGTCCGCCGGCAGCGACAGCAGCGCCAGGTCGCGCAGCTCGCTCCAGCGCAGCCGTTCGCCGGTGCCCGGGAGCGCTGCGCCCTGCGGCGCGACCAGCACCAGCTCGCTCATCTGCAAGAGCATCCGGCGCAGGTCGCCGGCCGCCTCCAGGAACACGCCGTAGCCGGCATCCAGCTCGCCGGCCTGGACCTTCTGGCGGATCTGCGCGCGGTCCAGGTCCTGCACGACGACGCTCGTCTGCGGGCGTTGCGCGGCAAAGGCCGCGCAGGCGAGCGGCAGCACGCAGGACGCGACCAGCGGGGTGGCGCCGATCACCAGGGTCTGGCTCTCGGCCGCCGAAAGCCGCCCCAGCGAGGCCGCGGCGCCTTCGAGCTCCGCCAGCACGCGCGTGGCGACCGGCAGGAAGGCACGGCCGGCATCGGTGAGCGACACGGCGCGCGTGGTGCGGTCGAAGAGGCGGCAATCGAGCTGCGTCTCGATGTCGCGCAGCATGCCACTCAGGCCTGCCTGCGAGATGTGCAGCTGCTCGGCGGCGCGCGTGATGCTCTGGAGCCGGGCGATCAGGGTGAAGGCGCGGATCTGGCGCAAGGAGAGGTTCATGCGCGTTGCTCAGGGGCTCGGCGATTCATCGCTGCAGCTTATCAAATCATCGCAGACTGCTGATTTACTGATGACCGTGCCTGCGGTGCAATACGCATTCATCGGCGCCGCGCGAGCGGCGCTGTCCTGATTCGAACGGAGACTTTCAATTGCGACGCCAGACTGAAGGCCGCCTCGCGCGGCGCCTGCTCCTCGTTGCGGCCGCGGCCGCCCTGATCTCGCCCGGCCCCGCCCTCGCCCAGGGCGACTACCCCAGCCGCCCCGTCACGATCGTGGTGCCGTTCCCGGCGGGCGGACCGACGGACGCCAGTGCGCGCCTCTTCGCCAAGGCCATGACCGATGCCCTCGGCCAGCCGATCGTGATCGACAACCGCGGCGGCGCGGGCGGCACGCTGGGCAGCAACTTCGTCGCGCAATCGACGGCCGACGGCTACACGCTCCTGTGGGGCGGGACCAGCACGCTGGCAGTCGCGCCCGGGCTCTACAAGAACCTGAAGTACGACGTGAAGTCCTTCGTGCCCATCGGCATGGCCCTGCGCGGCCCGCTGATGCTGGCGGGCCGACCTTCGCTGGAGGCGACCGACCTCGCGGCCCTGCTGCGCAAGGCGAAGCAGCAGCCGCTGACGGTCGCGACGGCGGGCAACGGCTCGATCGGGCACCTGGCGACGGAGTACCTGCGCGAGACCGCGAAGGTCCAGCTGACGCACGTGCCGTACCGCGGCGGCGCGCCGGCGCTGAACGACGCGCTCGGCGGGCAGGTCGACCTGATCTTCGACAACGCGTCGGCGCTCTACCCGCACGTGAAGGCCGGCAAGCTGCGCGCCTATGCGGTGGGCGGTGCGCAGCCCTACGCGCCGGCGCCCGAGGTGCCCACCGCGAGGTCGGTGCTCGGCACCGACTTCCAGGCCTACTCGTGGTTCGGCCTGGTGGCGCCGGCCGCGACGCCGGCGCCGGTGGTGCAGAAGCTGGTCGCCGCCTTCGAGAAGTCCGCGCAGTCGCCCGAGGTGAAGCGCGAGCTGTCCAGCACGGGCCTGGAGCCCGGCGTGCCGGGCGCCAAGGCCTTTGCCGAGGTGATCCACGCCGACTACCGGAAGTGGTCCGGGATCATCACCCGCGCCGACGTGCGCGCGGATTGACGCAACCAGGACGCCGCCCCGCGCGGCCCAGGACATGAAAGCAAAGATTCTGATTGCAGGCGCCGGGCTCGGCGGCCTGACGGCGGCGCTCGCCCTGCTGCGCCAGGGCCACGAGGTCCAGGTGCTCGAACAGGCGGCGCAGCTCAGCGAGGTGGGCGCGGGCCTGCAGCTGAGCGCCAACGCCACCCGCGTCCTCGAGGGCATGGAACTGGCCGCGCCGCTGCGCGCCGTGGCCAGCGAGCCCGCCGGCAAGGAGGTGCGGCTCTGGAGCACGGGGCAGACGTGGAAGCTGTTCGATCTCGGCGCGGAGTCCATCGCGCAGTACGGCCATCCCTACTACACGATCTACCGGCCTGACCTGCACCGGCTGTTGGTGGAGGCGGTGGAGGCAGCACGGCCCGGCGCCATCGTGCTGGGCGCGCGCTGCACCGGCTTCGAGGAGGCGGGCGACAGCGTGACCGTCTCGACCGAGGACGCACGACGATTCGCCGGCGATGTGCTGGTCGGCGCCGACGGCGTGCATTCGCGCATCCGCCGCCAGCTCTTCGGCGGCGACGAACCGGTGTTCTCGGGCTGCCTGGCCTGGCGCGGCGTGATCCCGAGCGAGCGCCTGCCCGAGCGCCTGCGCCGCCCGGTGGGCACCAACTGGATCGGCCCCGGGGGGCATGTCATCCATTACCCGCTGCGCCGCGGCGAGCTGGTGAACTTCGTCGGGATCGTCGAGCGCAGCGACTGGACGGTGGAATCGTGGACCGCCGCCGGCACCGTGGAGGAATGCGTGCGCGACTTCGCCGGCTGGCACGAGGACGTCCACACGCTGATCCGCAGCCTGGAAGTGCCGTACAAGTGGGCGTTGATGCAGCGCGAGCCCATGGCCCGGTGGTCGCGCGGCCGCGTGACGCTGCTCGGCGATGCCTGCCACCCCACCCTGCCCTTCCTGGCGCAGGGCGCGGCGATGGCGATCGAGGACGGCGCGATGCTCGCGCGCTGCCTGGCCGCCCCGGACGCCGGCGATCTGCCCGCCGCGTTGCGCCGATACCAGGACGCCCGGATGGAACGCACCCGTGCCATCGTGCTGCGCTCCGCCGAGAACGCCAGGCGCTTCCACAACCCGGCGCTGGCCTCGGCCGAAGGCGCGGTGCAGTACGTGGACCGCGAGTGGGCCGAGGCCAAGGTGCGAGAGCGCTACCACTGGCTGTTCGACTACAAGGTCGACCAGGTGCCACTTCCGGCGTGAGGGGCGCGCCCGTCTCGCCGTGCGTTCGATCAGCGCCCGCTCCCGCAGGCCGCGCCTTGCCAGCGGCCCTTCAATCGAGCTTGACCTTCGCCTGCCGGATCACCCGGCCCCACATCGCGCGGTCGGCCTCGATGAAGGCGCTGAATTCGGCCGGCGTGTTGCAGCGCAGTTCGCCGCCGTAGGAGCGCCACTTGTCGGCAAGCTCCTTCGACTCGCAGGCCTTCTTCATCGCGGCGCTGAGCTTGTCGAGGACCGGCTGGGGCGTGCCGGCGGGCGCGAGCAGCCCCTGCCAGGCGATGGGCGCGTAGTCGGGCAGGCCGCTCTCGGCAAAGGTCGGCACCTCCGGGAAGCTCGGATGCCGCGCCTTGCCGGTGATGGCCAGCAGCCTGAGCTTGCCCGCCCGGATGTTGCCGGCCGCCGCGGGCAGGCCGTCGAACATCAGTTGCACCTGTCCGCCGAGCAGGTCGGTGTAGGGACTGTTGCTGTTGTAGGGCACGAGGCTGGTCTTGACGCCCGCGGCCTCGTTGAACCAGACGCCCGAGAGGTGCGAATAGCTGCCGATGCCGGCGGTCGCGACGGTCACCGAGTCGGGCCTGGCCTTGAGCTCGGCGATGAGCGCGCGCGCATCCCTGGCCGGCAGCGCCGGCGTGGCGATCAGGCCGGTGTTGAGCACGCCCATCAGGCTGATGGGCGCGAAGTCGCGCTCGGCGTTGAAGGGCAGCTTCGCGTAGAGATGCGGCACCACCGACAGCGAGCTCGTGGTGCCGATGTAGAGCGAGTAGCCGTCGGCCGGCGCCTTGGCCGCCGCTTCCGTTCCGATGATGTTCGAGGCGCCCGGGCGGTTCTCGACGAAGAAGGACTGCCCCAGCACCTTGGTGAGCTCGGCCGCGATCTCGCGTGCATTCGCATCGGGTCCGCTGCCGGCCGGGAAGGGGGCAATGATGCGGACCGGCTTGGCTGGGTAGTCCTGTGCGTGGACGGCGAGCGTGGCCAGTGCGAAGGTGGCGCCGGCGAGCAGGCGCCGGGCGAGCGGGGCAATGGGCTTCATGGAATGTCTCCTGATGAGGGTGGGGTCGCCTGCATCCTACGAAAACATTGCCGTATTGTCAAAATACGATAATTCAGTTGTCTTTTCTCATTTTGTTGCCGACAATCTACTCACCGCTATCGTTTTGAGATATCAGACATGAGTCAACACCCGGACGCTGCCTCCACGACCCTGTCCTTGCAGTTCAGCCACATCGGCTTCTACGTGCGCGACCTGCCCGGCATGGCGCGCTTCTACAAGGAAGCCCTGCGCTTCACCCAGACCGACGCCGGCGACCTCGGGGCGGTGCAGCTCGTGTTCCTGAGCCGCGACCCGGCCGAGCACCACCAGATCGTGCTGGCGACGGGGCGGCCTGCCGAGCTGCCCTTCAACCCGATCAACCAGATCTCGTTCCGCGTACCCGACATCGCGACGCTGCGGCGCTTTCATGCCCGCCTGGTCGAGCATGGCGCGCAGGACGTGCAGCCGGTGACGCACGGCAACGCGATCTCCATCTACTGCCGCGACCCCGAAGGCAACCGGCTCGAGCTCTTCGTCGACACGCCGTGGTACTGCGAGCAGCCGCTGCGCCAGCCCATCGACCTGGCCGAATCGGACGAGCAGATCCTCGCGCGCGCAGAGGCCATCGCGAAGCGCCTGCCGAAGTTCATGAGCCGCGCCGAATGGCAGGCCCAGGTCGCCCGGCAAATGGAGCAAGACCAGCGTGGATGACCCCACCGTCTTCGACGTCGCGATCGTCGGCCTCGGTCCGACCGGCGCCACGCTGGCCAACCTGCTCGGCAGCGCGGGCCTGTCGGTGCTGGTGATCGAGAAGGAAGGCGCCATCTACCCGCTGCCGCGCGCGATCCACTTCGACGGCGAGGTCATGCGCGTGTTCCAGACCATCGGCCTGCGCGAGGCGGTGCTGGCGATATCGAGGCCGGGCACGCAGGGCATGCATTTCGTCAATGCAGCCGGCGAGACCCTGCTGATCCGCGGCGGCACCGCGGCGCTGGGGCCGCATGGCTGCGCCAACAACTACTACTTTCACCAGCCCGAGCTGGAGGCGCTGCTGCGCCGGGGGCTGGATCGCTTCGACAACGTCTCGGTGCTGCTGCGCCACGAGCTCGCCGGCATTGCCGAGGATGACGAAGCCGCGACGCTCTCGGTGCGCGCCCTCGAGGACGGCCGCGCGCGCACTTTCACGGCTCGGTACGTGGTCGGCGCCGACGGTGCGCGCTCTCCGGTGCGCGCGCACATGGGCAGCCCGATGCACGACCTCGGCCTGCGTCAGCCCTGGCTGGTGTTCGACGTGATGCTCCGCAAGGACGTGGACCTGCCCGACCACACGGTCCAGCACTGCGACCCGGCCCGGCCCATGACCTACTGCAACGTGACCGGCGCACGCCGGCGCTGGGAAATCATGGTCCTGCCCGAAGACGATCGCGAGGCGCTGCTCGCGCCCGAGACGCTGTGGGGGCTGGTCGGCCGCTGGATCGCGCCGGCCGATGCGACGCTCGAGCGCGCCGCGATCTACACCTTCCACTCGGTCATCGCCGAGGGATGGCGCCGTGGCCGGCTGCTGCTGGCCGGCGACGCCTGCCACCAGACACCGCCCTTCCTCGGCCAGGGCATGTGCGCCGGCATCCGCGATGCGGCCAACCTGGCCTGGAAGCTGGAGGCAGTGCTGCGCAGACGCGCGCCGCCGGCGCTGCTCGACAGCTACGAGAGCGAGCGTGCGCCGCACGTGCGCGCACTCATCGAGCTGGCAGTGCGGCTGGGCAACATCATCCAGACCACCGACGCGCGGGCAGCAGCCGAGCGCGACGCGAAGTTCCGCGCCGGCGAGCCCGAGGTCTTCGAGCTGCCGCCGCAGGCGCTGGGCACCGGCGCCTTCGACACCCGGCAGGGCGCGCCGGCCGGCCGCCCCTTCCCGCAGCCGCGGCTGGCCGATGGCCGACTGCTCGACGAACTGCTGGGCCGGCGCATCGCGGTGATCGGTCGCAACGGCTCGATCGCGGGCGTCTCGCGCGCCAGCGCCGAGCGCTGGCGGCGCGCCGGTGCGATCGTGATCGACCGGCCCGATCCCTGCCTTGTGCAGTGGCTGGACGCGCATGAAGCCGACGCCGTGGTGCTGCGCCCCGACCGATATATCGTCGGGGTCGCGCGCACCGCTGGCGAGTTGGATGACCTCACGCACCTGCTGCCGGTCGCGCCATGACTGCAAGACCGACTGCAAGGACCCCGCGTGAGCGAAGAAAAATCCAACTCCAGCCTCGAACGCATGCTCGGCGTGCTCGATCTCTTCGACGACCGGCGCCTCTCGCTGACCGCGGAGGACATCGCGGCTGCGCTGGAGGTCTCGCTGCCCACCGGCTACCGCTACGTTCGCACGCTGCTGGAAGCCGGCCTGCTGCAGCGGGTGGAGAATTCGCACTACACGCTGGGCCCGCGCATCATCCTGCTGGACCACTACATCCGCCGGGCCGACCCGGTGCTGCGCGAGGGCATCCCGGTCATGCGCGAGCTGGTGCAGCAGACCGGCTTCGACTGCGTGACTTCCGGCCTCTTCGGCACGCAGGTGCTCGACACCCATCGCGAGATGGGCAGCATGCCCGCCACCCTGGCCTACGGGCGCGGCCGCCCCCGGCCGCTGTTCCAGGGCGGTGCGCCCAAGGTGCTGCTCGCCACCTTCACGCCGACCCAGTTGCGCAAGGTCTTCGAGGCGCGTCGCGAGGAGGCGGTGCGCTGCGGCCTGCCTGGCGAGTGGAGCGAATTCCGCAAGTACTACGCGGCGATCCGCCGGGCCGGCCACTACCTCTCGATGGGCGAGCTCGAGCCGCAGCTGGCGGCGGTGGCCGCACCGATCCTCAAGAGCGACGGCAGCGCCTGGGGCGCGCTGTCGCTGGTGCTGGAGACCTCGCGGCTGGCGATCGTCGACACGCGCAAGCTGGTCCAGCTGGTGAGCGAAGGCGCCGGGCGCATCGCGGCGCGGCTGGCCTGAACGCTTCCTTCCCTTTCCCGTTCTTCTTATCTTCTCCGGATTCCACTTCATCATGAAACTCATCAGCTACCGCTACCAGGACCAGGACAGCTACGGCGCCGTGCAGGGCGACCGCGTCATCGACCTGCGTGCCGTGTTCGGCACGCGTGCGGCGGACCTCAAGGCCCTGATCGCAGCCGACCTGCTGGCCGAGGCCGCGCAGGCCGCGGCCCAGGCGAAGGAATCGCTGCCGCTGGCCGAAGTGCAACGGCTCCCCGTGATCCCCAATCCCGGCAAGATCGTCTGCGTGGGCCTCAACTACGGCGAGCACGTGCGCGAGACGGGCCGCACCATCACCGAGCAGCCCACGCTGTTCCTGCGCGTGGCCGAGTCGCAGCTTGCGCACGGCGAGGACATCGTGCTGCCGCCCGAATCGAGCAAGCTGGACTACGAGGGCGAGATCGCGATCGTGATCGGCCGCGGCGGCCGCCGCATCCCCGAGGCCGAGGCCTGGCAGCACATCGCCGGCTATGCCTGCTACAACGACGCGACCCTGCGGGACTGGCAGAGCGCCACGCCGCAGTGGACCGCCGGCAAGAACTTCTTTTGCACCGGCGGCTTCGGCCCCTGGCTCGTCACGCGCGACGAGATCGCCGACGACCAGGTGATGACGCTGGTCACGCGCCTCAATGGCCAGGAGATGCAGCGCACCACCACCGACAAGCTGATCCACAGCATCCCGCGCCAGATCGCGCACATCTCGGCCTTCACCCCGCTCGCCCCGGGCGACGTGATCGTGACCGGCACGCCCGGCGGCGTCGGTGCCAAGCGAACCCCGCCGGTGTGGATGAAGGCGGGCGACGTGGTGGAGGTGGAGGTCGACGCCATCGGCGTGCTGCGCAACGGCGTGCGGGCGGAATAGCGCCGGCAAGCGCGCGCGCCACGCCGCAATACGTGAGCGCGCGCAGCGCACTGTCGTGCGCCGCTTGTTCCCTCGGGTTCGCCGCGCATTTGCGGCCTTATCCGACAGCGCAAGCGCCGGGAATTGGGCAGTCTTGGCGGGTTTTGCTTCGCCGATTGCTCCATGAAACCCCCTAGCTCGATCGACCCCGAGGACTTCCAGCGCCTGCTCGGCCGTAACCTCAAGCTGCCGCTGGCCGGGGGTGTTCTCGGCGCCATGGTCTTCGTGGCACTGATCGTCTACCTGCTGTCGACGATCGCCTGGGTCGAGCACACCGACCGTGTCACACGCAACGCGGCGGAAGTGCAGCGCCGCAGCATCGACATGGAAACCGGCATGCGCGGCTTCCTGATCACGGGCGACGACTCATTCCTGGAGCGCTACGACAGCGCGCAGGCGCGCATCAAGACCGACCTGGGGGCGCTGCGATCGCTGGTGTCGGACAACCGGCAGCAGGTCGACCGCATCGACCGGATCGCCTCGCTGCAGAACGCCTGGAACGAGTTCTCGCGCGAGATGATCGCGCTGCGCCGCGCCGGCGGCGACTACCAGGCCCCGATCCGCCTTGGCCGAGGCAAGCGCATGAGCGACGACATGCGCGCCGAGTTCACGGCTTTCACCGACACCGAGCAGGCCCTGCGCTTCCAGCGCAACAACGACGCCAACCGCACCGCCTGGGGCGTCATCGGCCTGTTCGTCTTCTTCACCCTGCTGACCACCGGACTGCTTGCCTACTTCGGCCGGCGCCAGCTGCTGCGCCTGTCGCAGAGCTACGACGGGGTGCTGAAGGAGCAGGCGGCCCACGCCGACACGCTGCAGCAGCAGGCCTGGCTGCGCGGCGCGCAGACCGAGCTGACGGCCGAGCTGGTCGGCGAACTCGGCGCGCAGGAAATGGGCCGCAAGGTACTGGGCTTCTTCGCCCGGAAGGTGGGCAGCACGGTCGGTGCGGTGTACCTGCGCGAGCGCCACGGTGCACTGCGGCGGGTGGCCAGCTACGGCTTCTCGAGCGAGGCCGAGGCCACGCCGCAGGTCTTCTCTGCCGCCGAAAGCCTGGTCGGACAGGTAGCGTCGGAAAATCGGCTGCAGGTGCTCGAGCCCGTCGGGGCCAGCTACCTCAAGGTCAACTCCGGCCTGGGCGAGACGACGCCGGCCGCCGTGGTGATGCTGCCCGTGGCGAGCGACGGCATCGTGAACGGGGTGGTCGAACTCGGCCTGCTGCGCCCGCCCGGCGAACGGGCGGCGCAGCTGCTCGACCTGGTGGCCGGCAACATCGGCAGCGCGGTGGCCGCTGCACGCTACCGCGAACAGCTGCAGGACGCGCTTGCCGAAACCCAGCAGCTCAACGAGGAGCTGCAGGTCCAGCAGGAGGAACTGCGCACCGCCAACGAGGAACTCGAGGAGCAGTCGCGCGCGCTGCGGGCCTCCCAGGCCACGCTGGAGAACCAGCAGGCGGAGCTCGAGCAGACCAACAGCCAGCTGTCCGAGCGCACCGAGGCCCTGGACCTTCGCAACGCCGCGCTGCGCCGCGCGCAACGCGAGCTCGAGGAACGTGCCGAGGAGCTGCAGCGCGCGAGCCGCTACAAGTCGGAATTCCTCGCCAACATGTCGCACGAATTGCGAACGCCGCTCAACAGCGCCCTGATCCTCGCCAAGCTCCTCGGCGACAACGCCCAGGGCAACCTGAACGCCGAGCAGGTGAAGTTCGCCGAGTCGATCTACGCCTCCGGCAACGACCTCCTGCTGCTGATCAACGACATCCTGGACATCTCCAAGGTCGAGGCAGGCAAGCTGGAGGTGGTGCCCGAGCGATTCGAGATCGCGAAGCTGGCCGAGAGCCTGAAGATGAGCTTCGTGCCGCAGGCGGCGCAGAAGGGGCTGGCCTTCCGCCTCGACGTACGGCCCGACGCGCCAGCCGCGCTGGTCAACGACCGCCAGCGGGTCGAGCAGATCCTGAAGAACCTGCTGTCGAACGCGCTCAAGTTCACCGAGCGCGGCGAGGTGGCGTTGACCATGACCGGCGCGCCCGACGGCGGCGCGAGCTTCGCGGTCTCCGACTCCGGCATCGGCATTCCCGCCGACCAGCAGCAGGTGATCTTCGAGGCCTTCCGCCAGGCGGACGGCACCACCAGCCGCCGCTATGGCGGCACCGGGCTCGGCCTTTCGATCTCGCGCGACCTCACGCGGCTGCTCGGGGGAACGCTGACCGTCCACAGCGTGCCGGGCACGGGCAGCACCTTCACGCTGCACCTGCCGGCCGAGGCGCCACAGCTCCGCCAGCCGAATGGCACCGGTGCCGCGCCTGTTCCAACGCACGCGCCCGCCCCTGCCGAACCCCGGCCGCCGGCTGCGACGCCTGCGCCGGCCTTCCCCGACGACCGTGCGCTGCCACGCGACCAGACCCGGTGCGTGCTCGTGATCGAGGACGAACCGCAGTTCGCCCACATCCTCTTCGACCTTGCCCACGAGCTCGGCTACCGCTGCCTGGTCGCGCACGGCGCGGCGGAGGGCTACGCGCTTGCAACCCAGCACCTGCCCGATGCCATCCTGCTCGACATGCGCCTGCCCGACGATCCGGGCCTCGGCGTGCTGCAGCGCCTGAAGGACGACCCCCGCACGCGGCACATCCCGGTGCATGTGGTGTCGGCCCTCGACAGCTCGGAAGCGGCCCTTCACATGGGCGCCATCGGCTACGCGCGCAAACCCACTTCGCGCGAGGAGCTCAAGGAGGTGTTCCGTCGCTTCGAGCACAAGCTCTCGCAGAAGGTCAAGGCCGTGCTCCTGGTCGAGGACGACCCGCTGCAGCGCGAGGCCGTGACGGAGCTGATCGCCGACGACGACGTCGCCATCACCGCGGTCGAGCGCGGCGAGGAGGCGCTGGCACTGCTGCGCAGCCGCGTCTTCGACTGCATGGTCATCGACCTGCGGCTGCCGGACATGCAGGGCAGCGAGCTGCTCAAGCGCATGGCGAGCGAGGAGATCGTGTCCTTCCCGCCCGTGATCGTCTACACCGGCCGCAACCTCACGCGCGACGAGGAAGCCGAGCTTCTTCGCTATTCGCGCTCGATCATCATCAAGGGCGCCCGCTCGCCGGAGCGGCTGCTCGACGAGGTCACGTTGTTCCTGCACAAGGTGGAGTCGGACCTGTCGAGCGAACGGCAGAGCATGCTGCGCAGCGCCCGCGGACGCGACCGCGTCTTCGAGGGCCGCCGCATCCTGCTGGTGGACGACGACGTGCGCAACATCTTCGCGCTCACGAGCGCGCTGGAGCAGCGCGGCGCCGCGGTCGAGATCGCCCGCAACGGGCGCGAGGCGCTCGACAAGCTCGACCAGGTGGACGACATCGACCTCGTGCTGATGGATGTCATGATGCCGGAGATGGACGGCCTCGAGGCCACGCGCCGCCTGCGCCAGGACCCGCGCTTCGAGAAGCTGCCGGTGATCGCCGTGACGGCCAAGGCCATGAAGGACGACCAGGAGCAATGCCTTGCGGCCGGCGCCAGCGACTACCTCGCCAAGCCGGTGGACCTGGACCGGCTGTTCTCGCTGCTGCGCGTGTGGATGCCCAAGCTGGAGCGCCTGTGAATCCCGTCCCGCCGCCCCCGAGCGACAGCGACATCGAGCTGCGGCTCCTGATGGAGGCCATCTACCTGAAGTACAGCTACGACTTCCGCGACTACACCGGGGCGTCGCAGAAACGGCGCGTGCAGTACGCGCTGGGCCAGTTCGGCCTGCCCACGATCTCGGCGCTGCAGGAGCGGGTACTGCGCGACCGCGACGTGTTCGGCCGGCTGCTGCAGTACCTGACGATCCCGGTGAGCGAGATGTTCCGCGACCCCGCGTACTTCCTCGCCCTGCGCCGCCTGGTGGTGCCCATGCTGCACACCTATCCCTCCGTCAAGATCTGGGTCGCGGGCTGCAGCACCGGCGAGGAGGTGTTCTCGCTGGCCATCCTGCTGCGCGAGGAAGGGCTGCTCGCGCGCACCCGGATCTACGCCACCGACATCAATCCGGCTTCCCTCGACAAGGCGCGCCAGGGCATCTTCCCGCTCGAATCGGTGCGCCAGTACACGGCCAACTACCAGCAGGCCGGCGGCATGCGCGCCTTCTCCGATTACTACACGGCGGCTTACGACGCCGCGCGCTTCGACCCCTCCCTCTGCGCGGACGTGATCTTCGCGGACCACAGCCTGGCCACCGACAGCGTGTTCGCGGAGACGCAGCTGGTCTCGTGCCGCAACGTGCTGATCTACTTCAACCGCCAGCTGCAGGACCGCGCGCTCGGCCTGTTCCACGAGTCGCTGTCCCATCGGGGCTTCCTCGGCCTCGGCGCCAAGGAAAGCATCGATTTCTCCGGCTATGCCGATCGCTTCGAGGTGCTCTCGCGCGCCGAACGCATCTACCGGAAGCGCACATGAAGCGAAGCGCGCCCTCCCGCCGTCTCCCGCGCATCGACGCTGCGGTGATCGGCGCGTCTGCGGGCGGCGTCGATGCGCTGGTGGCGCTCTTCAACGGGCTGCCTGCACACTGGCGGCTGCCGCTGGTGGTGGTGATCCATCTGCCCGGCAACCACGACAGTCGGCTGGCCGAGGTCTTCAGGCCGAGAGTGCCGCTGGCGGTACGCGAAGCCGAGGACAAGGCGCCGGTCGCGGCCGCCACGCTCTACTTCGCACCGCCCGGCTACCACCTGTCGATCGAGCACGACCGCAGTTTCTCGCTGAGCTGCGAGCCGCCCGTGCACTTCTCGCGGCCTTCGATCGACGTGCTGATGGCCTCGGCGGCCGACGCCTACGGGCCGGCATTGGCCGGGCTGCTCCTGACCGGCGCCAACGAAGACGGCGCCGAGGGCCTGCTGTGCATCCATCGCGCGGGTGGGCTCACGGCGGTCCAGGACCCCGCCGAGGCGCAGGTCCCGACCATGCCGCTGGCGGCGATCAAGGCTCACCAACCCGATTTCGTGCAACCCTTGCGCGAGCTGCGCAACCTGCTTCTCCAACTGGATTCAGCCCATGGCCGCCCTTGACGTCGAAAGCAAGCTTCTGATCGTCGACGATCTGCCCGAGAACCTGCTCGCCCTCGATGCGCTGGTGCGCGGGCCGGCGAAGAAGGTGTACCAGGCAGCGTCCGCGGAGCAGGCGCTCGCGCTCCTGCTGGAGCACGAGTTCGCGCTTGCGATCCTGGACGTGCAGATGCCGGGCATGAACGGCTTCGACCTGGCCGAAATGATGCGCGGCACCGAGCGCACGCGCCACATTCCCATCATCTTCGTGAGCGCGGCGGGACGCGAGATGAACTACGCCTTCAAGGGCTACGAGAGCGGTGCCGTCGACTTCCTGCAGAAGCCCCTCGATGCCCACGCCGTCACCAGCAAGGTCAACGTTTTCGTCGACCTGTACAGGCACCGCAAGGCACTCAGGCGCGAGATGGACGCGCTGGCGGCGTCGCACCGCCAGCAGGAGGAACTGGTGCAGCAGCTGCAGTGCGCGCAGCGCGAACTGGAGCGGTCGGTGCGCATGCGCGACGACTTCATGTCGATGGTCTCGCACGAGCTGCGCACACCGCTCAACACCCTCTACCTCGAGACCCAGGTGCGCAAGCTGCACCTCGGCAAAGGCAATATGACGCTCTTCACGCCCGAGCGGCTGGCGGCCATGATCGAACGCGACCAGCGCCAGATCCAGAACATGGTGCGGCTCATCGACGACATGCTGGACGTGACGCGCATGCGCAGCGGCGCGCTGTCGATCCAGCCCAAGCCCATGGACCTCGCGGCCCTGGCCCGCCACGTCGCCGAGAGCTTCGCGCAGCAGGCCGAGGCTGTCGGCTCGACCATCGAAGTGCATGCGCCGCGGCAGCTGGAAGGCGTGTGGGACGAGTTCCGGATCGAGCAGGTGCTCAGCAACCTGATGACCAACGCGCTGCGCTATGGCTGCGGAGGGCTGGTCGAGATGCAGGTGCAGCAGGAAGACGGCATGGCGCGCCTATCCGTTCGCGACCACGGCATGGGCATCGCGCCGGCCGACCACGCGCGCATCTTCGAGCAGTTCGAGCGCACCGACGCCAGCCGCAAGCACGCCGCAGGACTGGGCCTGGGGCTGTACATCACGCGCCAGATCGTCCTCGCGCACGGAGGCGAGATCGGCGTCGACAGCGTCCAGGGGGAGGGCGCGCTGTTCACGGTCCGCCTGCCGCTGGCGGCCCGCACATGAGGACCGCCCCCGCGCGCGGTGCCGCCGCGGCAGCGAGTCCTGCGGTCAGTTCGCGATCTGCTGCCGCCTCGCACCACCCTGCCGCTCGAGCATCCACCCCGGATACTCCGCCGGCAGCGCGCTCACCTTGTCCAGCTGCGCCAGCTCCTCGCCGCTCAGCTTCACCGCGGTCGCCGCGATGTTGTCGTCCAGCTGGTCCACGCGCTTCGCGCCGATGATCACGCTGGTGACCACCGGCTGGTGCAGCAGCCAGGCCAGCGCGACCTGCGCCACCGAAACCTTCTTCGCCTCGGCGATGGCGCGCATCGCGTCGATGGCGTCCCAGGCGCGGTCGAGCTGCACCGGCGGGAAGTCGAAGGTGGTGCGGCGGCTGCCCTGTTCGGCCTGGGTGGCTTGGGTGTTGCGGCCATATTTGCCGCTGAGCAGGCCGCCCGCGAGCGGGCTCCAGACCATCAGGCCGACCTGCTCGCTCAGCAGCATCGGCACCAGCTCGCGCTCAAGGTCGCGGCCGGCGACGGTGTAGTAGGCCTGCAGCGACTCGAAGCGCGCCAGGCCCAGGCGCTCGGAGATGCCCTGCGCCTTCGCGATCTGCCAGGCCGCCCAGTTCGACACGCCCACGTAGCGCACCAGGCCCTGCTGCACCAGGGCGTCCAGGGCACGCAGGGTTTCCTCCATCGGCGTCGCCGGATCGAAGCCGTGCACCTGGTAGAGGTCGATGTGGTCCAGCTGCAGCCGCTTCAGGCTGGCCTGCACGCTCTCGAGGATGTGATAGCGCGAGAGGCCGCGCGAGTTGGGGCCCTTGGTGCCGGTCTCGCCCAGCACCTTGGTCGCGACCACCACGTTCTCGCGCGGGACCTGGAGATTCCTGAGTGCCTGGCCGGTCATGATCTCCGAGCGGCCGTCGGCGTACACGTTCGCGGTGTCGATGAAGTTGATGCCGGCATCCAGGGCGCGGCCGACCAGCGCATCCACGTCGCCCTGCTGCAGGTTGCCGATCTGGCTCCATATCCCGCTCTCGCCACCGAAGGTCATGGTGCCGAGGCACAGTTCCGAAACGAAAAGGCCGGTGCGGCCGAATTTCCTGTATCGCATTGAAAAGCTCCTTCTGCTGAGGCGCGACAGTATCCGCCTCCAAGGGCTTGCGCCGCATGCCGGATCGTGGCGCGAACTTGCCCGATCCTGCAAAGCGAAGAGCGTTCAGCTCCCGGCCAGCGAGCGGGCAAGGTCCATGAAGTGGGCCAGCGGCGGCGTCGTCTTGCCGGGGACCTTGGCCGCGTCGTCGTAGCGCCGCAGCCGCACGGCCTCGGCCGCGAAGGGCTGGGCCCGGAAGCGCTCGGCCTCCTGCGGCGTATAGATGCCGCCCTGCAACTCCAGGCTGCGCTGGGAGGCGGGCGAGAGCGTGTCCCGGTAGCCGGGCTCGGCCGCGCACAGGTAGCGCTTGGCATCCACGTGCAGGCGCACCGGCTCCAGCACCGCCGGGGTGAACAGGCCGCGCAGGAAGGGCAGCGCGATGTACTGGTGCAGGTCGTCGCGCTGCTGCTGCGCCTGCACGGCCTCCTCGGCGCGCTCCGGCGCGAGCAGGTGGCCCAGGTCGTGCAGCAGGGCCGCGACGATGGTCTCGGGCGTTTCGCCGGCCTCCTCGGCGAGCTCGGCGCACTGCAGCGCATGCGCGAGCTGGCTCACGGCTTCGCGGCCGTACTGGCGCTGGCCCTTGGCCTCGAGCAGGCGGGCGATCTCTTCCAGGTTCAGGGCCATCGGTTCCTCGGCTTCTCAGACCAGCACTTTCCGGATCCGTGCGGACACCAGGTCGAGCAGGCTCACGCTGACCACGATGATGATCATCACGGCGCAGGTCTGGTCGTACTTGAAGCCGCGGATGATCTCCCACAGCACCACGCCGATGCCGCCCGCGCCCACCATGCCGACCACCGAGGCGGAGCGCACGTTGGACTCGAAGCGGTAGAGCGCGAAGGAGATCCACAGCGGCATCACCTGCGGGATCACGCCATAGACGATCTCGTGCAGCGCGCTCGCGCCGGTGGAGCGGATGCCTTCCACCGGCTGCGGGTCGATCGCCTCCACCGCCTCAGCGAAGAGCTTGGCGAGCACGCCGGTGGTGTGGACCCACAGCGCCAGCACGCCGGCGAAGGGGCCGAGGCCCACCGCCACCACGAAGAGCATGGCGAACACCATCTCGTTGATGGCGCGGCAGGCGTCCATCAAGCGGCGCATCGGCTGGTAGACCCACCAGGGCACGATGTTGGCCGAGGCCAGCAGCGCCATCGGCACGGCCGAGACCACTGCCAGCGCCGTGCCCCACAGCGCGATCTGCAGCGTGATCACCATCTCCTGCGCGTACATGCGCCAGTCGGTGAAGTCCGGCGGGAAGAACTCGGCCGCGTAAGTGGCCATGTTGCCGGAGTCGCGCAAGAGCTCCAGGGGCCGCATGTCGGCGCCGTTCCAGGAGGCGGCCAGCAGCAACAGCAGCAGGGCCCAGGAGAAGTGCCACGCGAGGTTGCGCTTCGGGGGCGCAGCCGCCGGCAACGGCGGGTGGGAGGTCAAGACCGTCGGATGCATGAGTGCATGGGTGGCGTGCGGGCGGGCGGCGCGAGCGCCGCCTGCGCCGTGGTCAGTTCAGGGCCGCGAGCTTCTTGTCGATGTCGGCCAGGCGGGTCTTCTTGTCCGTATCGGCGAGCGCGCTGTCGGACTCGATCTTGTTGCGCTGGCCGAACAGGTCGAGCTGGCGGATCGGGAGCAGTTGCTTGTCGCTCGACGCCTTGAAGCCCGAGAGCTTGGAGATCTTCATGACGATCTCCTTCTCGCGCGCGTCGGTCTTGGCGTAGTTGTAGAAGAAGTTCTTGAGCTTCGTCTTGGTCGCCTCGGGCAGGTCCTTGCGCATGACCAGCGGGTCGAGCGGGATCAGCGGCGAGGTCCAGATGACCTTGATCTCCTTGAACTTCTCGGGCGCGCGCTCCTTGATCTTGTCCAGGTTCTCGCTGTTGTTGGTCGCCACGTCCACCTGCTTGTTGGCCACCGCGAGCGCGTTGGTCTCGTGGTTGGCGCTGCGGGTGAGCTTGAACAGCGACTTGGCGTCCACCTTGTTCTGCGCGAAGGCGTAGTAGCCGGGCACCAGGAAGCCGGAGGTGGAGTTCGGGTCGCCGTTGCCGAAGCTCAGCGACTTGCCGTTCTTGAGCACGTCGTCCAGCGTGTTGAGCGGGCTGTCCTTGTGCACGATCAGGTGCGAGTAGTAGCCCTGGGTGCCGTCCGCGTTGACCATCTGCGCGAACACCTCGCCGCTCGCGCGGTCCACCGCCTCCATCGCCGACTTGTTGCCGAACCAGCCGAGCTGCACCTTGTTGAAGCGCATGCCTTCGATGATGCCGGCGTAGTCGGGCGCGAAGAAGGCCGTGACCTTGAGCCCTGTCTGGAGGCTCATGTCGTCGATCAGCGGCTGCCAGTCCTGCTTGAGGTTCTGCGTCGCCTCGGTCGAGATGATGCCGAAGGCGATGTCCTGCGCGAGCACCGCCGTCATGCCCAGGCCCAGGGCCAGGGCCGCACACAGTTTCTTGATCATGGAGTCACTCCAGGTTTGGAAGATGGAAGGAAGAGGAAGAGAAAAAGAGGGATCAGGCCGCCGCCGCCAGCGGCATCCGCACCGGCTGCGGCAGCACGTGCACCTGGGCCTCGCCCGGGGGCGGAGCCAGCAGCTCGTCGGCCTGCACGCCGTAGAGCTCGCGCAGCAGCGGCGCGTTCAGGGCCGACGAGGGACCGTCGTAGACGATCTCGCCCTGCTTGAGCGCGACCACGCGCGGGCAGTACTTCATCGCGATGTCGACCTGGTGCAGCGAGACGATCACCGTGCAGCGGTCCTCGCGGTTGATGCGCGCCAGGATCTCCATCACCTTGCGAGAGGACTCCGGGTCCAGCGAGGCGATGGGCTCGTCGGCCAGCACCACCTTCGCGCCCTGCACCAGCGTGCGCGCGATGGCGGCGCGTTGCTGCTGCCCGCCGGAGAGGGTGGAGGCACGCTGCGCCTGGCAATCGGCGATGCCCACGCGGGCCAGCGCCTCGAGCGCCAGCGTGCGCTCCTCGCAGGTGAAGGCGCGCGTCCAGCTGCGCCACCAGGGCATGCGATGCAGCGAGCCCACCAGCACGTTGACCAGCACCGGCAGCCGCGCCACCAGGTTGAACTGCTGGAACACGAAGCCGATCTGCGCGCGCACCCGGCGGATGTCGCGGTCGACGCGCCCGCGCTGCTGCACGCGACGGCCGTCGATCTCGATCAGCGAATCGGTGTCGCCGTCGGCCGCCACCAGGCCCGCCACGTGTCGCAGCAGGGTGGACTTGCCGGAGCCGGAGGCGCCGATCAGCGCCACCATCTCGCCGCGTCGAACGTCGAGGTCGATGTTGCGCAGGGCGTGCCTGCCGCTGGCGAAATGCTTGTTGAGCTGGCGGATGCGCAGGGCTGTTTCCATCGTCGGCTTCGAAGTCGTCTAGACAACCGAAGTCTGATCACGCCTTGTGACGTGCGCTTGACGCTTTCGCGACGGGGACGTGTCAGCGACCGGCCAGGAACACGCGGGCCAGTTCGTAGGGCGGCGTGACTTCCAGCTGGTCGTAGCGGCAGGCGTCGGGTGACTTGTCCCACCGCCACCGCAGGAACAGGGCCGCATGCCGGAAGCGGTCGCCCTGCAGGTGGTCGTAGCGGACCTCGCACACCCGATCGATGCGCAAGGGCTGCCACGAGAGATCCTTGCCGCCGCTCCACCGGCTCCGCGCCCCGGGCATTCGCTGCTGCGGCCCGCCGCCGGCAGCCGCGGCGGCCCATCCGGACCAGGGGTGCCCCGACGACGCGCCCTTGCGCAGCGGCTCCAGCTCGGCAGCGAGCTTTCTGCGGGTTTCCATGTCGAAGGACGCTGTCACGCCCACGTGCTGCAGCACATCGTGATCGTCGTAGAGGCCCAGGAGCAGCGAGCCCACGACGCCGGGCCCGCTCTTGTGCCACCGCAAGCCCGCCACCACGCAATCCGCTGTTCGCTGGTGCTTGACCTTCAGCATGGCGCGCTTGCCGGGAAGATAGGGCTGGTCCGCCCACTTGGCGATCACGCCGTCGAGCCCCGCGCCCTCGAAATGCTGCAGCCACTGGAGCGCCAGGGCGTGGTCGGTGGTCATGGGCGTGAGCCGGATGTGCGGTGCCGACTCCGCCAGCAGCGCCTCGAGCAGAAGCCGCCGTTCGCCTTGCGGCCTGGCCATCAGGTCCTGGCCATCCAACGCCAGCAGATCGAAGGCGACGAACGAAGCCGGCGTCTCGGCCGCCAGGCGCGCCACCCGCGACGCCGCGGGATGCACGCGTTGCTGGAGCGCATCGAAGTCGAGCCCGCGCGGCGTGGCGACGACGATCTCGCCGTCGAGCACGCAGCCCTCCGGCAGCGCTGCCGCAAAGGCTGCGTGCAGGTCGGGAAAGTAGCGGTCGAGCGGCTTGCCCTCGCGGCTCTGGACAAGGACCTCGCCGTCAATGCAAAAGACGATTGCGCGGAAGCCGTCCCACTTCGGCTCGAACAGGAACTCATCGCCCTGCGGCAGGCTCTCGGCCGTCCTGGCCAGCATCGGCAGTACCGGCGGACGCGGTGCGCTTCCGGAATTCATCGGCGCAATGGATCACCGCGCCTACGTGCTTCGTGCAGGAACTCCGGCCATGATCGCGACATCCTTTTTCCCAGGATTGCACCCGCCATGAAGATCGCCAGTTTCAACGTCAACGGGATCAACAGCCGGCTTCCGCGGCTGCTCGAGTGGCTCGAAGAGTCGAGGCCCGACGTGGCCTGCCTGCAGGAGCTGAAGTCCCCCGACCCCACCTTTCCTGAGGCCGCGCTGCGCGAGGCCGGCTACGGCGCCGTCTTCCACGGCCAGCGCTCGTGGAACGGCGTGGCCATCCTGGCACGCGGCAAGGAGCCGATCGAGACCGGGCGCGGCCTCGACGGCAACAGCCAGGACGACCAGAGCCGGTACATCGAAGCCGTGGTCGACGGCGTGATCATCGGCTGCCTCTACCTGCCCAACGGCAATCCATGGCCCGGCCCCAAGTTCGACTACAAGCTGGAGTGGTTCGAGCGGCTCTGCGCCCACGCGCGCAAGCTCTTCGACTGCGGTCTCCCCGCGATGCTGGCGGGTGACTTCAACGTCGTGCCCACCGACGCCGACATCTACAACCCGGCATCGTGGCGCAAGGATGCACTGCTGCAGCCCGAGAGCCGCGCCGCGTTCGCCCGGCTGCTCGACCAGGGCTGGACCGACGCGATCCGCGCGCTGCATCCGCACGAGGCGATCTATACCTATTGGGACTACTGGCGCAATCGCTGGCCGCGCAACGCCGGCCTGCGCATCGATCACCTGCTGCTCAATGACGAACTCGCTCCGTTGCTCAAGGCTGCCAATGTGGACCGCGAGGTGCGCGGCCGTCCGGGCGCCAGCGATCACGCGCCCGTGTGGGTGGAGATCGCCCTGCCCGGATAGGCCGCCTGCACGCGGCCAGCGGGGCCCCATGGGCCACCCAAGCTCACAACAGCTCGTGGAACAGGTAGGCCGCGTTGTCCTTCAGCTTGTGCCATGCCCCTCGCCGCCGCCAGGCCTCCAGCTCCACTTCTTCCGCCCGCGCCACATACCGCTCGAAGATGGCGTCGAGCTGGCCCGCAAAGCCCGCATCCAGTATGCCGAGCGTGAGTTCGTCGTTGGACTCGAACGAACGGTCGTCGAAATTGCTCGAGCCCACGGCGCTCCAGATGCCATCGACCGTCATCACCTTCTGGTGCAACAGGGTATGCGGATACTCGAACAGCCGCACGCCGCAGCGCAGCAGCTTCTCGAAGTTGCGATGCCCGGCGTGCTGAACCATGGGGTTGTCGGAGCCGCTGGTCGACGGCATGAGGACACGGACGTCGACACCGCGCTGCACGGCCTCGCCCAGGGCGTCGATGGCGGCAGGCTGCGGTATGAAATAGGGGTTCTGGATCCAGATGCGCTGGCGGGCCAGGCAGATCGCCGTGTGGTGCAGGATCTTGACCGCCGAGGGTGAACCTTCGGGCTTCAGATAGGCCACATGCATCGCGATCGCTCCCGCATCGGCCAGGTGGGGAAAGCATTCTTCACCACCGAACAGCTCACTGCCCTCGCCGATCCAGTTCTCGCTGAAGACGCCTTGCAGGAGGGTCACGATCGGACCTTGCACCCGCACGCTGATGTCGGCGTTGTGCTGGTGGTCCTCGGCATCACCGAGCCACGTGTCGACGATGCAATGGCCGCCCAGCAGGGCCTCGCGGCCGTCGATGACGACCAGCTTGCGGTGGTCGCGATCATTGAACAATCCGATGTTGCGCCACGAATTGTCGTGGAACATCAGCACGCTGCAGCCGGCCTCGCGCATCTGGACGAGGGTCTTGGGGGCAAGGCTCTTTGCGCCATTGGCATCGAGCAGCACCCGCACCCGCACGCCGGCGCGCGCCCGCTGCGAAAGCGCCTCGGCCAACTGGCTGCCGACGGTGCCGTCCTTCCAGAGGAAAGTCTCGAAGTGCACCGAGTACCGCGCCGCCCCGATGCGCTCGAGCAGCACGTCGAAATACCTCCCGTTCTCCAGCAGTTCCACGGCGTTTCCGTGCACCACGCCTCCCAGCGCGAGCCCGGCCAGGGAAGGCAGCAACTGTTCGATGCCGGCCGTGCTGCGCACCCGCAGGACGACGTCGCGCCGCCGCCGGATCGACCAGATCACGGACACGAGCAACGCGATGAGGGCCGTGGAGGCCACGCCCCAGAGCGACCAGTAAAGCAAGGTGTTTCCTCCTGCGAGCCGCCATTGTGGCGTGCGGCGGCGGGTCGATGAGGCCGGCTGTGCCGACGAAGTTCAGGTCGCTCCAGGAACATTCCCGCAATCCTGATGCAACCTGAAGGACGCTTGATCCAGCGCAAGGCCTTCTTGTTGCTTCGGCTGCAATCTCAGCGTTGACCCATCAACCTTGGATTCACGACCTGATGCTGCTGCCTGCGACCCGAAGCATCGCGCTTGCGATCCTCGTCCTCGCCGGGCAGCCGGCGTGGGCTGGCGACGATTGCGATGCACCGCCCGAGACCTGGCAGCCGCGCAGTGCGGTGCGCGCACTGGCCGAACGCAAGGGCTGGCACATCGACAAGCTCAAGATCGACGACGGCTGCTACGAGATCAAGGGCCGCGATGCCGACGACCGCCGCTTCAAGGCCAAGCTCGACCCGGCAACGCTCGAGGTCGTCCGCATGAAGCACGAGCATCGCGAACGCGAACGCGAACGCAGGCACGAGAGGATTTCAGCGAAGCCAGGAGACCACGAATGAAGCATGCATGGACCGTTGCCGCAGTCGCGGGCGCCATCGCCGCACCGTCGATCGCGTCGGCGCGCCAGGTCGCGATCGAAACCCAGCTGTCCGACTACGGCGGCGACGGCGCCTACGTCGCCATCTATATCACCGACCGCAATGGCCGCTACCAAGGCACGCTGTGGGTCGCAGGGACCAAGGCCAAGTACTGGCGTCACCTGGGTGACTGGTACCGCGCGACGGGCGGCAAGGCGAAGGTGGACGGCATCAGCGGGGCGAGCGTCGGCGCGGGCAAGACCTTGCGCGTGACTGTCGATGTGGCCGACACGCTGCTCGATGCCGGCTACGAGATCCACGTCGACACCGCGGTCGAGAAGATGAAGGAGAACCCTTCGGAGGTCGTCGTCCCGCTCACCAAGGCGGGCGCAGGCAAGCCGGCCGCCGGACGCGGCTACGTCAGGTCGTTCCGCTATACCCTTTGACAGGGTGCTCGATGCTGCGGACGCTCCATTCGATCCCGGCATTGATCGCATCGCTGCTGCTGGTGCTCGTCGCCCTGACGGGATCGGCGCTGTCGGTGTTCCCGGCCCTGGAGCGGGCGCGTGCGGCCGACACGAGCGGCATCGATGTGGCGACGCTCGCCGACCGCGTGAGCGCGCGCCTGCCCGGCGTCGAGACGCTGGTGCGCCAGCCTTCGGGCACGATCGTGGCCTACCACATGGCCGGCAGCGGGCAACGTGCGTCGGTCATCGACCCTGGGAGCGGGGAGGCGGTTGCCGACTATCGGCCTTCGGCCACACAGCGCTGGCTGAAGAACCTGCACCGCAAGCTCCTGCTCGACGACCCCGGCCGTGTCGCGACAGGCGTGGCGGCCGCCTGCATGCTGTTCATCGTGATCTCCGGCCTGACGCTGCTCGCGCGTCGAATGGGAGGTTGGAAGCAGTTGCTGGGCCCGGTGCGCGGCAACACGCCGCAACGGTTCCACAACGAGAGCGCGCGCCCGGCGTTCGCCGGGCTCGCATTGTCGGCAGCGACGGGTCTTCTCATGTCGCTCGCCACATTCGGATTCATCCCCGAAGGCGGGGGGGCGGACCCTTCCTTCGAGCTGCGCCCGAGCGGAACGGCCCGGATGGCGCTCGCGCAGATGGAGGCGCTGCGATCGGTGGACGTGTCGCGGCTCGCGCAGCTGAAGCTCGCGAGTCCGGACGATCCGAATGACGTCATCGAACTCGAGACCGCGGATGGCGCGGGCGTCGTCGATCCAGCCACGGGCACCTGGCTCGCCTACCGGGCGCCTGACGCTTGGCAGCGCCTGCACGCGACCGTGCGCATGCTGCACACCGGCGAAGGCCTGTGGTGGCTCGGGCTGGTGGTTGGCGCCTCGTCGCTGGCGGTACCGCTGCTCGCCGCGACCGGGTTCCTGCTCTGGCTTCGTCGCCGCCAAAGCCTGCCTCGCGTGCCAGACAATGTGCCGAGGCGCGACGCCGACACCTTGTTGCTGGTCGGCAGCGAAACCCGCACGACGTGGGGATTCGCCGCGGCGCTGCACGCCGCGCTGACGCGGGCGCACCTGCGGGTGCATACGGCACCGATGAACGACATCGAGGCTCACCTCCACGACGTCCGCCGCGTGCTCGTCCTCACCGCGACCTACGGCGACGGTGCGGCGCCGGAAAGCGCGCGCCAGTTTCTTCCCAGGCTTGCCCGCATGCCCGCGCGGGCCGGCGTCGCGTTCGCCGTGCTCGGCTTCGGCGACCGGCAGTTCCCGCATTTCTGCGGCTATGCACGGCAGGTCCACGATGCGCTCGCCGCCCGCGGGTTCGACGCCTTGGGAGAGCCGGGCATGGTGGACCGGCAGTCGGAGCCGGAGTTCCGCCAATGGTGCAAGTGGCTCGGCGACACGCTCGGAGTGACGCTCGACATCCGGTACGAGCCACTGCTGCCGCGCACGACTGCGCTCGAACTCGTCTCGCGAACCGGCTACGGTACCGATCCGCAGACCCTGACCGCTGTCCTGCGCTTCGCGCCACCAGCGGTGCCCGAGCGAGGATGGCGCAGCCGGCTCCGCTCGCCGCGGCTGCCGAAGTTCCAGACCGGCGACCTGCTCGGCGTGGTTCCGCCGGGCGGCGCTTCACCCCGCTATTACTCCCTGGTCAGTTCGGCTTCGGACGGTGTGATCGAGATCTGCGTGCGCCGCCAGGTGGGCGGTATCTGCTCCAGCTACCTCACCGGTCTGTCGCCGGGCGCAACCATCCAGGCTTTCATCCGGCCACATGAGAGCTTCCGCCTTGCAGCCAGCGCGGCGCCAGTGATCCTCGTCGGCGCGGGAACCGGCATCGGTCCGCTGATCGGCTTCATCCGCCACAACAGCGCGGGCCGCCCGATGCACCTGTACTTCGGCGCGCGCGGCGCCGAAGACGGCTTTCTCTATCGCGACGAACTGAACGGCCTCGTCGGCGACCATCGGCTGCGCACGCTGACGACCGCCTTCTCGCGCGCCGCCAGCCCAGCCTACGTGCAGGACCGGCTCCTCGCGGATGCCCAGCGGCTGCGCGCGTTGATCATGCATGGCGCCGCCCAGGTCATGGTGTGCGGCGGACGCCAGATGGCCGACGGCGTGATGAACGCCTGGGAACGCATCCTGGAGGGCTCCGGCCTGTCGGTCGCACAGCTGAGGACACAGGGGCGCTATGCCGAAGACGTCTATTGAGTGGCTGCGCGATGAACGACTGAAGGACTGCCGCACGAGCGGCGCGACGATGGGCACCCGCTACACCGCGCGCTTCGTCGTGTCCCGGCACGCCCAGGTGCAGGCGATCGTCGCCGACCTCGAGTCGGCGGTCACCGCCGTGGACATGCAGATGTCCAATTGGAAGCCCGGTTCCGACCTGTCGCGGCTCAATCGCGCGGCGCCGGACACCTGGATTCCCGTCCCGGCGAACCTGGCGTCCGTGCTGGCGCGGGCGATCGAGATCGGGCGCGAGACCTGCAATGCATTCAACATCGGTGTCGGCGAGCTCGTCGACACGTGGGGCTTCGGCCCGGCGGGAGGGCGCGGCCCGCGAGGCGCATCGGCCGGTCCCCACGCGTGCCGACCGGTCGACGAACTGCTGGAGGTCGACGTGCCGGGGCGCCGGGCGCGCAAGCATGCGCGCGTCGCCCTGGACCTGTGCGGCATCGCCAAGGGCTTCGGTGTGGACGAACTCGCTCGCGTGCTCGACCGGCATGACGTCGGCTCGTGGCTCGTGGGCATAGATGGCGAAATGCGCGCCCGCGGCTGCAGGCCCGATGGATCACCGTGGGCCATCGCACTGGAGGCGCCCGAGGACGGCCGCCGCGCGGCAATGGGCGTGATCGAGCTCGGCGACGCCGCCATTGCGACCTCGGGCGACTATCGGCACTGGATCGAGATCGGTGGCGCGCGCATCTCGCACACCATGGACCCCCGCACGGGTGCGCCTTTGCAGGGAGACGTCGCCTCGGTCACGGTCATCGCGCAGACCTGTGCCGATGCCGACGCCTACGCAACGGCCCTGATGGTCCTCGGTGCAGAGGCTGGCCGCGGCCACGCACGGCGGCGGGGCCTCGATGCACTCTTCGTCGCGCGCAAGGACGGTGAGCTTCGCACGACCGGCACCGGTGTCTTCGGTGACGCATAGCAGCGGCGCCAGGGTTGGAATCTCCTGCGCAGGCATGCTCCAAATGCCTACGAAGCGAGGCCGTCAAGGCGGACACCCTGAGGGGCATTGACTCAAGCTCGAGAATCGAAAGGTACCTGACATGCAGATACAAGTGAACACCAGCAACGGCGTCGAGAACAAGGACACGCTCGAACGCTGGGCCGACGAGGAGATCAGGCAGTCGCTGGACCGCTTCTCCGCAGACGTGACCGGGGTCGAGGTGCACCTGAGCGACGAGAACCACGACAAGGGCGGTGCAGCGGACAAGCGCTGCGCGATGGAAGCCCGCATCGCGGGGCGCCCGCCGGTGGCCGTGACCCAGCACGCGCCGAGCATCGACGAGGCCTTCCGCGGCGCGACCGAGAAGCTCAAGCGCGCGCTGGACAGCGCCCTGGGCCGCCAAGACAAGCACCGCGACCGCGAATCGATTCGCAAGGATGGCGACGCATCCGTCGAGTGAGGGCTCCATCCGCGCATGCAGGAGGCACACGACTTCAAGTTCTTCCGCGCCGGCGGCGTGGACCAGGTCCTGATCCGCAATGGGTCCGACATCGCGCACATCGGTGAACTCGATCAGAAGCTCTGGGTCGCGCTCGCATGCCCGACGCGCGGTATCGAGTTCGACAGCGGCACGCTCGACCTCATCGACACCGACCACGATCGGCGGATCCGGCCGCCGGAGCTGATCGCCGCCTGCGAGTGGGCGTGCGCGCACCTGCGTGACGCCGACGAGCTGATCGACGGCGGCGACGGCATCGCACTGGGCTCCTTTCGCCAGCCGGAGACGGACGACTTCTCCCTGGCCGACGAAGCCCGCCACGTCCTGCGTCTGCTGCGCAAGGAGGACGCGAACGTCATCACGCTCGACGACATCGAGCGGCGCAATGACATGCTCGCCGCGATGCGCTTCAACGGCGATGGCATCGTCACGCCCGAGACTACGACCGAGGAGCCGGTGCGCCGCACGCTGCAGCGCATCATGGAAGCCCACGGCAGCGTGAAGGACCGCAACGGCCGCGACGGCGTCGATCGCGCGCGCGCCGAGGCCTTCTTCGCCGAGGCCGAAGCCATGCGCCGCTGGCAGGCCGGCGAGGGCAGCGCGGCCTGCAGCGGCGGGCACATGCTGGAGGCCGCCGAGGCGGTGGGCGCAGTCCGCGAGAAGGTCGACGACTTCTTCGTACGCTGCCGACTCGCGGCCTACGACTTCCAGGCAGTGCCGGCGCTCAATGCCACGCCCGGGACGTACGAGGCGTTGGCCACGCAGGCGCTCACGCTCGAAGACCAGCGCATCGCCGCGCTGCCGATGGCCCGCATCGCCCCGGGACGCACGCTGCCGCTGCGCGCAGGTGTGAACCCGGCCTGGGACGGCGCGCTGGCCAGGCTGCAGCAGAAGGCCGTCGTGCCGCTGCTCGGCCATGCCGGCGAGCAGGCCGACCAGCTCGACGAGCAGGCGTGGACCGAGCTCCAGCGCCGCGTCGAGTCCTGTCGCGCCTGGCTCGCGGCAAAGCCGGCGTCGCCGCTGTCGAACCTGGACGGCGCGGCCATCGGCGCGCTCCTCGCCACGCGGGACGCGGTCATGGCGCTCATCGACGAGGACAAGGAAGCCGAGCCGCACAACGCACGCTTGCGCGACCTCGAGAAGCTGCTGCGCCTGAAGCGCGACCTGCACCGGCTGCTTGAGAATTTCGTCTCGTTCAAGGCCTTCTACAGCGGCAAGGGTGCGATCTTCCAGGCCGGCACGCTCTACCTCGACAGCCGCAGCTGCGATCTCACGGTGCGGGTGGACGACGTCAAGCAGCATGCGGCACTGGCGGGCCTGGCCCGGACCTGCCTGGCTTATTGCGAGTGCCGACGCGGGGGCGAAAGGATGAACATCGTGGCGGCCTTCACCGCAGGCGATGTCGACTACCTCTTTGCCGGACGCAACGGCGTCTTCTACGACCGCCAGGGCCGCGACTGGGACGCGACCATCACGCGGCTGATCGAGAACCCGACGAGCGTCGCACAGGCCTTCTTCTCTCCCTACAAGAAGTTCGTGCGCATGATCGAGGAGCAGGTCGCCAGGCGTGCCGCCGCCGGGGATGCCAGCGCGCAGGGGGCGCTCGGCTCACTGGCGACAAGCATCGCGACCACCGGCAGGACTGCCGCGCCCGCCGGCGCGCCCGCCGCACCTGCCGCAACGGCACGCCTGCCCGGCAGCCGCATCGACGTCGGCACCGTGGCAGCGCTCGGCGTGGCCATGGGCAGCATCAGCGCCGTGCTGGTGGCGCTGTTCAGCAAGTTCATCGATCTGGGCCAATGGATTCCCATCGCGATCGCGGGCATGGTCCTCGCCATCTCCGGTCCGAGCATGCTGATCGCCTGGCTCAAGCTGCGCCAGCGCAGCCTGGGGCCGATCCTGGACGCCAGCGGCTGGGCCATCAACGGCCGCATGAAGATCAACGTGCGGCTGGGCGCCTCGCTGTCGAAGACCGCGCGCATCCCGCGGCAGGCGATGCGCGTGCTGCGCGATCCCTACGCCGAACGCGGCGGCGTGACGGGCGCACTCGCGGCGCTCGCCCTGGTGGCGGCGGTCGCGGTCCTCGCGTGGCGGCTGGACCTGCTCGACAGGCGACTGCCGCCTGCGCTGCAGCACACGGCATCGCCGCAAGGCAGCTGAGCCACCCGGCCGGCACGCGCCGGGTTAAAGGACCCGCTGCCCCTCGCGCCAGACTCCACGCACGACCGCGTGGCGCGAGCCGTCGGGCAGCTCGGTCATGCGCACACGCACCAGGTCGGCGCGCAGGCCAGGCTCGATCGCCCCGCGGTCGGTGAGGCCGGTGGCCTCTGCCGGCGACCGCGTGACCATGGCCACCGCCTGCGGCAGGGTGACGATGTCGTCGGCCACGAGCCGCATCACCGCGCCGAGCAGGCTGCCGGGCACGTAGTCGGAGGACAGGATGTCCAGCAGCCCGTGCCGCGCCAGTTCGGCGGCCGAGACATTGCCCGAATGCGAGCCGCCGCGCACCACGTTCGGCCCGCCCATCACGGTCGAGAGCCCGCGTTCTCGCGCGGCCGCGGCAGCAGCCATCGTGGTCGGGAATTCCGACATGCTCGCGCCCTCGGCATGCGCCTGCTCGACATGCGCCACGGTGGTGTCGTCATGGCTCGCCAGCGCGATGCCGTGCGTGCGGCAGTAGTCCACGAAGTGGCGGCGGTGCGGCTCGGCGAACCGGGCCTGCAGCGTGGCGGCATGCGCGACCTGGCGCTCGAACTTCTCGGCGCTCCAGCCCTTCTTGCCCGTGTAGTAGACGCGTGCGACCTCGATGTTCTCCCACTGGCGCTGGCCCGGCGTGTGGTCCATCAGCGAGATCAGGGACACGCGCGGGTGGCCATGGAAGGGCTCGAAGAGCTCGATGGTGTTGGGCGCGGGCAGCTCGCAGCGCACGTGCAGGTGATGGTCCGCGCGCAGCAGGTCTTTCTCGCTGCAGTTGTCGAGCGTGGCCACGGTCTTGGTCCAGGTGCTGCCGCGCAGGCTCTCGGCGTCGGCCTCGCCGACGCCCAGCGCGTCGAACACGGTGGTGATGCCGGCGGCCGCCACCTCGGCGTCGTGCGCCAGCAGCGCCGGCAGCTCGGCCCATTGCACCTTCGGGCGCGGCATCAGGTGGCGCTCGAAGTTGTCGGTGTGCACCTCGACCAGGCCGGGCAGCAGGTAGTCGTTCTCGAGGTCGACGATGCCGGCGGCCGTGTTGCCGCCGTCCAGCGCGGCGATGCGGCCGTTGGCGACCGAGAGGCTGCCGCGCACCACCTCGCCGGGCAGCACCATGCGCGCGTTCGAGAACACGATGGCCTCGGTCATTGGATTACCTCCGCGCCATGCGCTGCGGTGCTATTCGGCTCAGGAGCGGCCCGGCGTCTCATGCCACGCTCCTGAAGTCCGCAACGTTCACCCTGCGCGTCGCCACCGCCGCGCCCACCTCGGCGTCATGGAAGATGCCGACCAGCGCCGCGCCGCGCGCGGTCGCCTCTCGGATGAGTTCGATCACGGTGCGGGTGTTGGCTGCGTCGAGCGAGGCGGTGGGCTCGTCCAGCAGCAGCAGGGGCTTGGGCTTGATCATGTTGCGTGCAATGTTGATGCGTTGCTGCTCGCCGCCGGAGAAGGTGGCGGGCGGCAGGTGCCACAGCCTTTCGGGGATGCGCAGGCGCTCGAGCCACCTGCGCGCCTCGGCACGCGCGGCCTCGAGGCCCTCGGCATTGTCGCCGGCGTCCTCCGCCAGCGGCTCGGCCACCACGTCGAGCGCGGGCACCCGCGGGATCACGCGCAGGAACTGGCTCACGTAGCCGATGGTGTCGCGGCGCAGGCGCACCAGCTCGCGCGGCGTGGCCGCGGTCACGTCCACCGCCTCGCCCTCGTGCGGCTGCACCAGGATGCGGCCGGCACTGGCGCTGTAGTTGGCATAGATGAGCTTGAGCAGCGTGCTCTTGCCCAGGCCCGAGGCGCCGTCGAGCACCACGCACTCGCCGGGCGCGACGCTGAGCTCGACGCCGTCGAAGACCGGCAGCGAAAGCTGGTTCTGGTGATGGAGGGTGAAGCGCTTGGCCACCCCCTGGAGCTGGAGCAGGGGTCGATTCATTGGAATACCTTCGCCTTCGGCTGCGGTGCTATTCGCCTTCGGAGCGGCCGTGCGGCTCATGGTTGCAGCACCGAGGAGACGAGAAGCTGGGTGTAGGGATGCTGCGGGTCGTCGAGCAGCTGGTCGGTGAGCCCGGCCTCGACCACGCGTCCGCGCTGCATCACCATCATGCGGTGCGCCAGCAGCCGGGCCACCGCGAGGTCGTGCGTGACCACGATGGCGGCGAGCTGCATCTGGCGCGTGAGCTGGCGCAGCAGGTCGAGCAGGCGGGCCTGCACGGACACGTCGAGCCCCGAGGTCGGCTCGTCCATGAAGACCAGCCGCGGGCGCGTGACCAGGTTGCGCGCGATCTGCAGGCGCTGGCGCATGCCGCCGGAGAAGGTGCGCGGCGCGTCGTCGATGCGCGCCGGGTCGATCTCCACGCGTGCCAGCCATTGCGTCGCGGTGGCGCGCAGGCGGCCGTAGTGCCGCTCGCCCAGGCCCATCAGCCGCTCGCCGACATTGGCGCCGGCCGAGACGTCCATGCGCAGGCCCTCGGCCGCGTTCTGGTGGACGAAGCCCCAGTCGGTGCGCGCCAGCAGGCGCTGCTCGGCCTCGCTCATCGCGAAGACCTCGCGCAGGCCGCCGGCACGCGTCTGGAACTGCACGCTGCCGCAGTCGGGCTTGTCGCGCGCCGCCACCGCGTTGAGCAGGGTGGACTTGCCGGAGCCCGACTCGCCCACGATGGCCAGCACCTCGCCGGGCCAGAGATCGAAGCTCGCGTCCTGCAGGGCGACGCGATCACCGTAGCGCTTGCCGATGCCGCGCACGCGCAGCAGCGGCTGGGGGGAAGCCATGGCCGCGCTCATGGGGCAAGCTCCTCCATGCGCGCGGCCGGCAGCGGCGCGGGTGGTTCGGGCTGCGCCTGCTGCCGCGACTGGCAGTAGTCCGAGTCCGAGCACACATGCATGCGCGTGCCGTTGTCGTCGGTGATCAGCTCGTCGAGGAAGCTGTCGATCGCGCCGCACAGCGCGCAGGCCGCGTTCCAGCGCTGCACCTCGAAGGGATGATCCTCGAAGCCCAGGCTCTCGACCGGCGTGTAGGGCGGCACGGCGTAGATACGCTTCTCGCGGCCGGCGCCGAAGAGCTGCAGCGCGGGGTTCATGTGCATCTTGGGGTTGTCGAACTTGGGGATGGGCGAAGGCGACATCACGTAGCGATCGTTCACCAGCACCGGGTAGTCGTAGGTGGTCGCGATGTGGCCGTAGCGTGCGATGTCCTCGTACAGCTTGACGTGCATCAGCCCGTACTCGGCCAGGCCGTGCAGGGTGCGCGTGACGGTCTCGCGCGGTTCCAGGCGCTGCATGGGCTCGGGCACCGGCACCTGGTAGACCAGCACCTGGCCCTCGGCCAGCGGCGTCTCGGGGATGCGGTGGCGGGTCTGGATGAGCGTGGCTTCCCGCGTGCGGGTGGTGGTCGCGACGCCGGTGGTGCGCTCGAAGAAGCGGCGGATGTTGACCGCGTTGACGGTGTCGTCCGAACCCTGGTCGATGACCTTGAGCACGTCGCGCGGACCGATGACCGAGGCCGTGACCTGGATGCCGCCCGTGCCCCAGCCGTAGGGCAGCGGCATCTCGCGCGAGCCGAACGGCACCTGGTAGCCGGGGATCGCGACCGCCTTGAGGATGGCGCGGCGGATCATGCGCTTGGTGCGCTCGTCGAGGTAGGCGAAGTTGATGTGGGGGGTGGTCATGGGGCGGGCTCCGTGGCACTCTTTCGCTTGATCTCGTACGTTGCTGCTGGTTGGAGTCCGGAGCCGGGAATTCGCCCCGGCTCCAGCCTCAAACAATGCGCAAGATCTCATTCGTCATCGTCCTTCGCCACGTGGCCGGCGCGCATGCGGCGCACCAGCTCGAGCTCGGCCTGGAAGTCCACGTAATGCGGCAGCTTCAAATGCTGCACGAAGCCCGAGGCCTCCAGGCTGTCGCTGTGCGAGAGCACGAATTCCTGCATCTGCGCAGGTGACTCGACGGTCTCGCCGAGCTCGTCGGCGCGCAGCGCGCGGTCGACCAGGCTCATTGCCATCGCCTTGCGCTCGCTGTGGCCGAAGGCCAGCCCATAGCCGCGGGTGAACTGCGGCGGCTCGGTCTTGCTGCCGGCGAACTGGTTGACCATCTCGCACTCGGTGATCTCCAGATCCCCGATGGAGATGGGAAAGCCCAGCTCCTCGGGCGCCAGCTCCAGCGCCACGCTGCCGAAGCGGATCTCGCCGACGAAGGGATGGCTGTGCGAGTAGCCGCGCTGGGTCGAATAGGCCATCGCGAGCAGGAAGCCTTCGTCGCCGCGTGCCAGGTTCTGCAGGCGGGTGGCCCGGTCGGCCGGAAAGCGCAGCGGCTCGCGCGTCAGGTCCACCGGCGCGGGGTCACCGGGGGGCACGGGGCGGGTCTCGATCAGGCGCTCGTGGTTGAGCAGGTCCACCACGCGCGGCGTCGCCACGGGCGCCTCGGCCGGCGTCGTCGCGGCCTCGGTGCGCGCGGGCGCCTCGCCGTTGGCGAGCAAGGTGAAGTCGAGAAGGCGCTGCGTGTAGTCGTAGGTCGGGCCCAGCACCTGCCCGCCGGGCAGGTCCTTGAAGGTGGCGGAGATGCGGCGGTCCAGCTGCATGCGCGCGGTGTCCAGCGGCAGGCTCATGCCCAGCCGCGGCAGCGTGGCGCGGTAGGCGCGAAGCAGGAAGATGGCCTCGACCAGGTCGCCCGCGGCCTGCTTGATGGCGAGCGCGGCGAGCTCCGGGTCGTACACCGAGCCCTCGGTCATCACGCGGTCGACGGCCAGCTTGAGCTGCTCGCGGATCTGCGTGACGGAAAGCTCGGGCGTGGCGCTGTCGCCGCGGCGCTGTTCGGCCAGCAGGCGATAGCTCTGGAGGATGGCGGCTTCACCGCCCTTGACTGCGACGTACATCGGCTCAGTCCTCCAGCTCGATGTGCGTGGTGCGCGGCAGGCCGACGATCTGGTGCTGCGTCGCAAGGAACAGGTCCACGCCGCGCGGGAAGGCCGCCTGCTGCGCCGCGCGCTGCGCTACCAGCCGGCGTGCCGTGTCGCTGGGCAGGCCGTCGACGCACAGGCGCGCCTGCGTGCGGATGCCGGGGCCGCGCAAGGTCCAGCCTTCGTCGTCGTCGCCATCGGCCAACGAGGGCACGTCCACCACGCAGGTGGCGGACTGCTCGGGCGCGACGTCCGTGCCCTGCGCGAAGCGCTCCAGCGCCGGCGCCTCGTCGCTGCTCGCGATCCATGCGAACTGGGCCTGGGCGGGGTCGTCCACCAGCGTGCAGCCGCTGTGGAAGCGCACCCATGCCGCTGCGTCGCTGGCGGCGAGCGAAGGCGAAAGCCACAGCTTGCAGTCCGGGTCGAGCAGTGCGAGCAGCAGTGCGGCCGAAGCCGCATGTCCGCGCGAAGGCACTTGCGCGTCATGCGGCAGGTCGACGATGCGGCCCGGGTGCGAGAGCGCCTCCAGCGCGGCGCGGAACACGGCCTGGCTGCCGAGCGCGAGATCGGAGAAGCCTGCGCCGATGGCGGAGAGATCATGGGTGCTCATGGTGGTGCTCATCAAAATGGCTTCAGCTGCGGTGGGAGCGCCTTCGGGCGGGCGGTGCTCATAGGACAAACTCACTCGCGGTTCTCATTGCGACTGGTTGGCTTGGCTTGGCTTGGCTTGGCTTGGCTTGGCTTGGCTTGGCTGTCGATTCGTACGTTGCTGCTGGGTTGAGGCCGGAGCCGGGATTTCGCCCCGGCCTCAACCCAACAGCAACGTCCAAATCAGCCCACCGAGCGCTGGGGCTTGCCACCCGATGTCTCATTCGCCTTCCTCTTCGTCGCCATCGGCCCCACCAGCTTCACGCGCAACGGTGAAGAACTCGACCTTGCTGGCCTGCGCGCGCGCATGGCGCTCGGCACGTTGTTGCGCCAGGTGCCGGCGCACGGGCTCGAGCAGGCTGGCGTCGAGCGCCTCCTGCTGCGCCGGGTCCTGCAGCAACGCGTCGGCCACGGCAGCGAGCTGCGCGTGCCGGTGCGAGCGGCCCATCACGTACGCAACGCCGACGGCCGCGCCGTCCTGCGCGACGCCCGCCAGGCGCAGCGCGCAGCGGGTGACCGTGACTTCGCCGAGGTTGAAGCGCTCGCCCGTGCCGCCGGCGCGGCCCTGGACCATCATGAGACCTGTCTCCGGCGCACGCAGCCATTGCGGCGTACGCTGCGCATGCTCGCCCAGCGCAGGCTCCAGCATCGAAAGCGGTGCCCGCGCCAGCACGGCCATCCATTGCGCCCGGCCCGACGGCCGGTTCGCAGGGTGGTTGTCAAAGGCATGAAACATCGGGGTGATACTCTGGAAAAAGTTGTATAGACAAATTAGACCACTGGCGCCAGCTTAGGCGCGACCCATGTCCTTTTCATGACAACCTCGACGTCGTCTTCCCCTCCCCTGGCCTTCGCGCCGCGCCCTGCGCGCCCGTCGCGTGACAGCTTCTGGACCCGCATCGCGGCCGAGCTCGCCGAGGCCATCGCGCGCGGCGTCTATCCGCCCGGCGAGCGCCTGCCCTCGGAGCATGCGCTGGCCGAGCAGTTCGGCGTCAACCGCCACACCATCCGGCGCTCGCTGGCCAGCCTCAGCAGCCAGGGCCTGCTGCGCGTGACGCAGGGCAGCGGCACCTACGTGGAGGAGTTCGCGGTCGAGCTGGTGCTGGCCAAGCGCACGCGGCACCACCAGAACATGGCGCTGGCCGGCCTGCGCGGCGTGCTGCGCGTGCTCGATGCGAGCAGCGTGCGCGCGAGCGCGGCACAGGCGCGCGTCCTGCAGGTGCCGGTGCGCAGCATGCTGCTGCGCCTGCAGGTGCTGGGCGAGGCCGAGCAGCAGCCGCTGCACGTGGGCGAGCGCTTCTTTCCGCTGCCGCGCTTCGCGAAGCTGGAGGCCGTGGTGCGCGAGACCGGCTCCATCACCGCCGCCTTCGCCGCCCACGGCGTGGACGACTACACCCGCCACGAAAGCCGCATCACGGCGCAGATGCCGAAGCCCGAGGTGGCGGCGCAACTGCGGCAGTCCGTCGCGCGGCCGGTGCTGCTGGTCGAGAGCGTCAACGTGGACACCGAGGCGCAGCCGATCGAGTTCGCGCGCACCTGGTTCGCGGGCGACCGCATCACCCTGACGGTCACGCACGATGACTGAGGCCCCGCATCGCTTTGCGATCTACTTCGCGCCGCGCGCCCACAGCCCCTGGTGGCTGGCCGGCAGCCGTTGGCTGGGCCGCTGCGCGGAACTCGGCGAGCCACTGCCGCAGCCCCAGGTGCCAGGCTTGTCCACGCCCGATCAGCATCGGCTGACGAAGGCGCCGCGGCGCTATGGCTGGCATGGGACGCTCAAGGCGCCCTTCACGCTCGCACCGGGCGTCGACGAAGCACGGCTGCGCGCCGAACTGCGCGCGCTCGCCGGCGAGTTCGAAGCCTTCTCGCTGCCGCCACTCGAGGTCGCGATGCTCGACGACTTCCTCGCGCTGGTGCCCGATGGGGATGCACAGGCGATCGATGCCCTGGCCGCCGCCTGCGTCACCCGCCTGCAGCCGCTGGCGGCGCCGCTCGCGCCGGCCGAGCTCGAGCGCCGCCGCGCGGCCGGGCTCACGCCCGAGGAAGACGCGTTGCTGCTGCGCTGGGGCTACCCCTTCGTGCTGGAGCGCTTCCGCTTCCACCTCTCGCTCACCGGCTCGCTGAAGGACGCCACCCCCGCGGCGATCGACGCGTTGAAGGAGGCGGCGCGCCACCGCTTCGATACCCTGCCCGCCTGCCGCGTCGACAACCTCTCGCTCTTCGTCGAGCCCCGGCCGGGCGCGGACTTCATGCTGGTCGAGCAGATGGCGCTGGCTCCAGTGAGCCGCCCGGCCGCTCCGAAGGCGAATAGCACCGCAGCCGAAGGCGAAGGTACTCCAGTGAGCCGCCCGGCCGCTCCGAAGGCGAATGGCACCGCAGCCGAAGGCGAAGGTACTCCAGTGAGCCGCCCGGCCGCTCCGAAGGCGAATGGCACCGCAGCCGAAGGCGAAGGTACTCCAGTGAGCCGCCCGGCCGCTCCGAAGGCAAATGGCACCGCAGCCGAAGGCGAAGGTACTGCCGTGAAGGGCCGCCTCGTCTACGTGATGGGCCCCTCCGGCGCGGGCAAGGACAGCCTGATCGCCTGGCTCAAGGACCACCTGCCGCCGCACCTGCCCCTGCACCTGGCGCGCCGCACCATCACGCGGCCGATCCGCCACGGCGACGAGCAGCACTTGAGCGTGAGCGAGCAGGCCTTCGCGCTGCTGCACCAGGCGCAGGCCTTCGCCCTCGACTGGCAGGCCAACGGCCTGCGCTACGGCGTGCGGCACGACGAACTCGCGCCGCTGCATCGCGGCAAGTGGGTGCTCGTCAATGGTTCGCGCGCCTACCTGCCGCACGCCTTGGCGAGGTTTCCGCAGCTGACGGTGGTCCACGTCACGGCCAGCCTCGAGGTGCTGCGGCAGCGCCTGCTGGCGCGCGGGCGCGAGACGCCCGACATGGTCGAGGCCCGGGTGCAGCGCGCGCTGGCATACCTGCCGCCGCCCCACGCCATCGAGGTGCGCAACGACGGCGACCTCGCCGACGCGGGCGCGCAGCTGCTGCGGGCCCTGGCTAGAACCGCGCCTTGAGAAACGCCGAAGGCCCCTTCAGCTTGACCCGCAGCCGCGCCGTGCTGCTCAGCGCATCGAAGTCCCGCTTGAGCTCGACCTCGGTCACCCCATAGGAGAGCACCACGCCCACGTTCTTGACGGGGAACCACTCCACGCCGAGCGCGGCGTTGTAGATGTGGCCGCGCAGGTTGTTGCCGCCCTTGCGTACGCCCGACACGTCGGCGAAGAGGCGCAGGTCGGGACTGATGGCGTGGCGCACGCCGATCTCCAGCAGCGGCGCGAAGGCGTCGTCGCTGTCGTGCTGGCTGAAGGTGGCGGTGGCGCCGTTCACGCCGGCCAGGGCGTTGCTGTCCAAACTGACGCGGTAGTAGGCCAGGCCCGCGCCCAATCCCAGCACCGTGTTGCCCGATCCGATCCACCATTTGTAGGCCAGCTTGGCGAAGTCCAGCTTGAGGTCGAGGTTGACGTTGCCCAGCGCCGTGACCGAGGTCGGCCCGATCGCGAAGTTATTGGCAAAGCCGGTGCCGTAGTCGCGGTTGAAGCGGTAGTAGTCGAGCGAGAAGCCCTGGCTGTCGCCGATCAGCACATCGGCCGTGATGCGCGGCATGGTCACCTTGCTGCCTTCGATGTCGCGCGTGTCGAAGCGGCCGTAGGGCGTGTTCAGCCCGGCGTCGAGGGTGGGTTCGGCGTGGAAGGCGCCGACCGAGAAGCTGAAGCGATCCAGTGCGGGCGAAGGCTCGGCGAGAGCTGGAGTCGACATGGCGAAGCCGGCTCCGGCCAGCGCGACGAGGACGGATGGACGCAAGAACATCATGAACAGGAAACCGATGGACGGCGGATGCCCGGCATGAAGAACCGATGTCGTGGCCGCCGCGAAGCTCCCCTGGGCGCGAACGCCACTCTAGGCGGCGCGCGCCGGCCTGCAATTTCCGGATGGCGGCTCCGTATGTAGGAGGGCGCCTTGCGAACGTCCGCTCGCTCCGCAACGGTGTTTATCCGAGTGCGCTCGTCATGTGGTCGATCAGCGCCCGCAGGCGGGCGGACTGTCGCATGTCGCGGTGGTAGCCCAACCACACGTCGCGGCCGGGCGGCGGCTCCCCGAGGTCGATCGATTGCAGCTGCGAAATCCGCGCGGCAAGCGGCATGGGCAGAACGGCGAGCCCGAGGCCTTCGGCGCACATCGCCGCCTGGGCCTCGCGGCTGTTGCTGCCGAACGCGATGCGTGCGTTGGGCAGCATGCGCCGCAGCCACAGGGCGTCGGGAAATCCGCGGAATGCGGTGTCCATCGTCAACAGCGTGGCCCCTGCGCCGTCGCCGGCCTTCGGTACGGCGCCACCGGCCGCGCCGTAGAGCGCGTAGGGCACGTGCATCAGCTTGCGCTGCAGGACGTCGGGCTCGTCGAACGGATGGATGCGAAGGACCAGGTCGGCCTCGCGCCGCGAGAGGTTGAGCAGCCGCGAGTCGGTGAGGAGCTCGACCTGCACGCCGGGGTGGCGGCGCATGAAATGCGCGAGCACCGGGGACAACATGTGCACCCCGAACCAGTCCGAGGACGAGACGCGAAGCAGTCCCTCCAGTTGCCTCGACTCGCCCGCGACGTCGCGCTCGAATGCGAGCGCCTCCTCTTCCATCTGCTCGGCATGGGCCAGCGCCGCCTCGCCCGCGGCGGTGAGCACGAAGCCTTCGGGCGTGCGCTGGAAAAGCGATGCGGACATCGAGGCTTCCAGGGCCTTCAGGCGCCGGCCCATCGTGGGCTGCGACACGCCAGCCTGGCGGGCCGCGGCGCCCAGCGTGCCGTGGCGCGCGACCGCCAGGAAGATCTTGATGTCGCTCCACTCCATGACTGCCCATTCAGTTTTGCATGAGGAGCTTGCGATTCTGTCGATTTACATTCATTCGTGCAGCACCAACACTGGATGCCATCTCCCACCCTCCGAGGAATGAATCCATGTCCACCCTGTCTGCTCCCGTTTCCGCTCCCGCTTCCGCTTCCACCGTCGCGCGCATGCGCGCCCACGTGCTGGACGAGGTCGATGGCCCGCTGCAGCTGCGCGAATTACCGCTGCCTCGCGCCGGTCACGGCCAGGTCCTGGTCCGCATCGATGCCAGTGGCGTCAACCCGCTGGACACGAAGATCCGCGCCGGCCAGGCGGCCCACGCGCGCCAGCCCCTGCCGGCGGTCCTCGGCATGGACCTGGCCGGCAGGGTCGAAGGCGTCGGCGACGGCGTGAGCCGCTTCGTTCCGGGCGACAGGGTCTACGGGCTGGCCGGCGGCATCGGCGGTCTGCAAGGGTCGCTGGCGGACTACGCCGCGGTCGACGCCGACCTGCTGGCCCGCGCGCCGTCGAACCTGTCGCCGCGCGAGGCCGCGGCCCTGCCGCTGGTGTTCATCACCGCCTGGGAAGGCCTGGTCGACCGCGCGAACGTGCAGCCGGGCCAGACGGTGCTCGTCCATGGCGGTGCGGGCGGCGTCGGCCACGTCGCGATCCAACTGGCGCGCGCACGCGGCGCGCGGGTCTTCGCAACCGGCAATGGCGCGCAGCAGGAGACGATACGTCGCCTCGGCGCTACGCCCATCGACTACACCGCCGAGACAGTCGCGCAGTACATGCAGCGCCTGACGGACGGCGAGGGTTTCGACATCGTCTACGACACGGTCGGCGGGCCGGTGCTGGATGCGTCTTTCGAAGCGGTGCGCATCTACACCGGGCATGTGGTCAGCGCGCTGGGCTGGGGCACCCATCGGCTCGCGCCGCTGTCCTTCCGGGCGGGCACGTACTCGGGCGTGTTCACCTTGCTGCCCATGATCTCCGGCCGTGGCCGCGCCCACCACGGCGAGATCCTGGCGCAGGCGACCCGCCTGGCCGAGTCGGGCCAGCTTGCGCCGCTGATGGACGCGAGGCGCTTCGGTTTCGAGGATGCCGATGCGGCACAGCGGGTGGTGGCCGCGCAGCAGGCGCAAGGGCGCATAGTGGTCGAGATGGGCACGGCATGAGCGCTCGCAGCCAACGGCCGCGCTGCCGGCCGGCGGTCAGCGCCCGAGCGAGCCGGCCGCGGCCGTGATCTCCGCCGCGTCCGGGAAGTAGCACAGGCTGCTCGGCCCATCCGGCGCCTCGATGTGCTCCCAGGCAATGATGCCGGCTTCGTCGATCAAGAAGTGCCCGACCAGCTGCGTGGCATGGCTTGCCATGATCGCGCTGTCGGCGTCGTCCAGCTCGAAGCCGTCCTGCGCATTGAGCGCGGCATTGGCGGCCATCGGCTGCGTGGGCTGCGGCAGCTCGCCGGTGGGGTTGATGCGTGCCGCCTCGAAGTCCGCCATCCGCGTGCGCGAAGGCCACTGGGGCACCTCGCTGCTGCCCTCGGGCAGGAATTCGAGGCGCGGCACGCCGAAGGCCCGGTGCGTGCGGCAATCCGGGTCCGCCAGCAGCAGCAGCGGCATCGGCCGGTAGCCGAAGTACAGGCGTGCGCGTTCCACCGGCGTGTTGATCACCGCCACCGTCTCGACCCCCGCGGCGCGCAGGGTCGGCTGCATGTCGGCGAGCTGTCTCACCTGGCGGCGGCAGAAGGGGCAGTGCAGCCCGCGAAAGAGGCCGAGCACGAAGGGGCGCCCGCGCAGGTCCGCGAGCGACACCATGCCGCCTTCACGGTTGGCCGCGGGGAGCGTGAATCCGGGCGCGGGGTCTCCCGGTTGCAGCGGGTGGTGCAGGTCTCCCACGGGGCACTCCTTGGTCGGGTGGCTCTCGCGAGCGGGCGGGGCGTTCGACCGTATCACTTGTCGTGCGGCGGCACAACGTGGCGTGCCCCCGGCCCGCTCCCCCACCTGCCCCTGTGCGGCGGCGCGCGGGTGAACCACAATGCCATCGGGATGAATGGACCGGCACACGGTGGAGGTGTCCATGCTGATCGACGCGGATTCGGACATGGCCCGCGCGCCACCGGGCTCAGCCCCGGCGCCGCCGGCAACGGACGCTGCGCCACGCGGGGAGGCGCTGCAACGGACCGCACGCCGCTGGCACCTGTTCCCCAAGTACGCGCTGCTGATCATCACGCTGGTCTGCGGCATGCTTGTCGCGAGCGGTGCGGTCGTCATCTACTTCTCTTACCGCGAGAACCAGTCGCACGTCGTCGCGCTGCAGGCCGAGAAGGCCCAGGCCGCAGCGACGCGCATCGAGCAGTACGTGCTGAACATCGAGCAGCAACTGGGCTGGACCGCGCTGCCGCGCGCCGATGGACCCGGCAGCAATGCGCGGGAGGCACGCTACATCGAATACCTGAAGCTGCTGCGCCAGGCACCGCCGATCACCGACGTGGCGTGGATCGACAGCACCGGGCACGAACAGCTGCGCATCTCACGCCTGGGGATGAACGAGCTCGCCAGCGCCGTGGACCGCTCGGCCGAGCCGGCCTTCCGCAGCGCGATCGAGGGCCGGACCGGGTTCGGCCCTGTCCACTTCCGCATGGGCACCGAGCCCTACATGACGCTCGCGCGCCCCGCCGGGCCCGGCGGCGGCGTGACGATGGCCGAGCTCAACCTGAAGTTCGTCTGGGACGTGGTCTCGCGCATCCGCATCGGCGCGGGCGGCCTGGCCTACGTGGTGGATGCCGACGGCACGCTCATCGCCCACCCCGATATCAGCCTGGTGCTGAAGAAAACCGACATGAGCGCACTGCCACAGGTGGCGGCACGGCTGCGGCCCGGCGCCGACGACGCGAGGGAGCTTGCGCGCGACCTGTCCGGCCAGCGGATGCTGGCGGCCCATACCCCGATTCCGTCGCTCGGCTGGACGGTGTTCGTCGAGTCGCCCCGCGCCGAGGCCTTCGCGCCGCTGTACGTCATGCTGCAGCGCATGGGGCTGGTGCTCGTGCTGGCGGTGCTCGTCTCGATGGCGGCGACCTTTTTCCTGGCGCGCGCGCTGGTGCGCCCGCTGCGCACGCTGCAGGCAGGCGCGGCGCAGATCGGCGCCGGTGACCTGGACCGGCGCATCGAGGTGCACACCGGCGACGAACTCGAAGGCCTTGCCGACCAATTCAACCGCATGGCCGCGCAGTTGCGCGAGTCGTATGCAGGGCTGGAGCGCAAGGTCCAGCAACGCACTGCCGAGCTGCGTGAAGCGCTGGCCTACCAGACCGCCATCAGCGAGGTGCTGCGCGTCATCAGCGAGTCCCCGACCGACGTGCAGCCGGTCTTCGAGGCGATCCTCGACTGCGCGGTGCGGCTGCTCGGCAGCCCGACCGCCGCGGTGTTCCGCTACGACGGGCGTCTGGTGCACCTGGTGGGCCAGCGCAACTGGTCGCCCTCTGCGATCGAGAACGCCAGGCGCTTCTACCCCGGGCCACCGGACCTGCGCATGATCAGCGGCCGGGTGATCGCGTCGCGCAAAGCCGTGACGATCGTCGATGCCTCGGCGGATGCAGCCTACGACCCCGCCACTGCCACGACCGGCCACTGGCGCCGCATGCTCGGCGTGCCGCTGCTGAAGGACGGCGCGCCCATCGGAGCGATCGCAGTGGCCTGGACCGACGCCGGCGACACGCCGCAGCGCCAGGTCGAGCTGCTGGAGACCTTCGCCGGCCAGGCCGCGATCGCCATCGAGAACCTGCGGCTCATCAACGAGACCCAGGACGCGCTGGCGCAGCAGACCGCCAGCGCCGAGGTCCTGCGGGTCATCAGCAGCTCGGTGGCGGATACGAGGCCGGTGTTCGATGCCATCCTCGGCAGCTGCGAGCGCTTTCTCTCGGCGAGCGGGCTGGGCATCGCGCTGGTCGGCGACGACGGCATGATGCACAACGGCGGCTTTCGCGGCGCCCGCGAGCAGCTGCTGCGCGCCATCGTCGGCGTCTTTCCGCGTCCGCTCGAGGGCAGCGCGACGGGGCTCGCGCTGCGCGAGCGGCGCGTCATCCACTACCCCGCCGTGCGCCATGACGCAGACGCACCGGCCGGCTTGCGCCACGCGGCCGAGTCCACCGGCGATTTCACGATCGCGATCGCGCCGATGCTGTGGGACCAGCGCGGCGTCGGCGCGGTGCTGGTGCTGCGCGAGCCACCGAATGCCTTCTCGACCCAGGAACTCGCGCTGCTCAAGACCTTTGCCGACCAGGCCGTCATCGCGATCCAGAACTCGCGCCTGTTCGGCGAGATCCAGGACAAGGGCCGCCAGCTCGAGCTGGCCAACAAGCACAAGTCGGAGTTCCTGGCGAACATGTCGCATGAGCTGCGCACGCCACTGAACGCGATCATCGGCTTCAGCGAGGTGCTGGCCGAGAGAATGTTCGGCGAGGTCAACGACAAGCAGCTCGAATACCTGAAGGACATCCACAACTCCGGCCACCACCTGCTGAGCCTGATCAACGACATCCTCGATCTGTCCAAGATCGAGGCCGGCCGCATGGAGCTGGACCTGTCGAGCTTCAACCTGCCGATGCTGCTCGACAACACTGTCACGCTGGTGCGCGAGCGCGCGCTGCGGCATGGGCTGACGCTGGCGCTCGAGATCGACCCGGCCATCGGCGACTGGGTGGCCGACGCGCGCAAGCTCAAGCAGGTGGTGATCAACCTGCTGTCGAACGCGGTCAAGTTCACGCCCCCGGGCGGGCGCGTGACGATGCGAGCACGCGCGCTCGACCAGGCCGTCGAGATCGCGGTGGTCGACACCGGCGTGGGCATCGCAGCCGACCAGCAGGCGCTGGTGTTCGAGGAATTCCGCCAAGCCGGCGGCGACTATCTGCGCAAGGCCGAGGGTACCGGCCTCGGCCTTGCGCTGGCGAGGCGCTTCGTCGAGCTGCACGGCGGCACCCTGCGGGTGGAAAGCGCCCCGGGCGAGGGCTCGACCTTCGCCTTCGTGCTGCCCCGGCGGGCGCCGGGGGACACGCCGCAAGAACGGGATTGATCGCCGAGGGCAAGAGGAGGAACATGGCGCCCAGGCTCCACATTCCGCGCGCCCGCCCACGGCGCGTCGACAAGGTGATCGGCATGACATCGAACGGGGCAAGGATCGTGCTTTCGCGGCGTGCCGCGATCGTCACCGCGTTCGCGGCTCTCGCGATGCCGTCTGGGGGGCAGCCGCGAAGGGCGGAAGCGGCCAAGGCGCGGCTGGGCATCCTCAGCGCCTCGACCCCCGACCCGGTCACGCTGCGCACCCAGATCGAGCCGCTGCGCCAGGGGATGCGCGAGCTGGGCTACGTCGAGGGGCAGAACCTGTCCATCGAACTTCGCTGGGCGGAGGGAAAGTTCGAGCGCCTGCCCGCCTTGCTCGACGAGTTGCTGCGGCTCGACATCGACGTGCTGATGACCACCAGCCCGCGGCCGGCGATGCTCGCAAAGGAGGTGGTGAAGACCTTGCCGATCATCGCCGTGGGTGTCGACGACCCCGTGAAGTCGGGACTGGTCGCCGACCATATACGCCCAGGCGGGAACATCACCGGCATCTCCGCCGCGTTCGACGGCCTCATGCAAAAGCGCCTGCAGCTCCTCAAGGACATCCTGCCGACGGCGCGCCGCTTTGCCATCGTGTTCAACCCGAACACCCTGCCGAGGGCGGAGCTCGCGCGGGGCGTGGCCAGGTGGGAACCGGCCCTCGGCGTGGCGCTGCAGATCGAGGAAGTACGCGGGCCGGATGATTTCGAGCCCGCCTTCGCGTCCATCGTCGGCGCAGGCACGAACGCGATTGCCCTCGTGGCCGACCCCATGATCTGGACCGAGCGCACCAGGCTCGGCGCGTTGTGCACAAAGCACCGCCTGCCGTCGATCTGGGGAGGCGCGGCCTACCTCGAGGCCGGCGGCCTGCTTTCCTACCAGGGCGACTGGTCCGCGCTCTTCTACCGCGCCGCCGCCTTCGTCGACAAGATCCTTAAGGGCACCAAGCCCGGCGACATCCCCTTCGAGCAGGGCACCAAGCTGGAACTCGCCGTCAACCTCCAGGCGGCCAAGGCGCTCGGCCTGACGATTCCGCACAGCGTGCTGGTGAGCGCCGACCGGTTGATCGAATGACGCCGGGGGCACCACCATGACCCGGACCGTGAGCACCATCCTGATCATCGAGGACAACGACAAAAACATGAAGCTGGTGCGCGACATCCTCCGGCACGAGGGCTACGCCACGCTCGAGGCGGCGACCGGCCGCGAGGGCCTTCGCCTCGCCCTCGAGGCGCGACCCCACCTGGTGTTGATGGACATCCAGCTGCCCGACACCGACGGCATCGCCGTGCTGCGCGAAATCCGCCGCGACGCCGCGCTCGACGCGGTGCCCGTGCTCGCGGTCTCGGCCTCGGTGATGCCCGACGAGCAGCAGAAGATCGTCAGCTCCGGCTTCGACGCCTTCATCACCAAGCCGATCCAGCTGCAGCAGTTTCGCGAGACGGTGCAGCGCATGTTGAAGGAAGGCCGTCCGCAACGATGACCACCGCCCGGCCGCCCGAACGCGCGAGCACCCCCTCGGGGGGCAGCGCAGTACACGAAGTGACGAGCGTGGGGGCGCCATTCCCCCCCACCATCCTCGTCGTCGACGACACCCCGCTCAACGCCAAGCTCCTGGCCGACCTTCTCGGCGCCAAGGGCTACCGGCCCGTGACCGCCGCCTCGGGCGCCGAGGCGCTGAAGAAGCTGGCCGACGAGAAGCCCGACCTGGTGCTGCTCGACGTGATGATGCCGGGCATGAGCGGCTACGAGGTGTGCGCCGCAATCCGCGCCGACCCGGACCACGCAATGCTGCCCGTCGTACTGGTCACCGCACTCGATCCGGCCAGGGAGCGGGTCAAGGGCCTGGAGGCCGGCGCCGACGACTTCCTGAGCAAGCCGGTCGCGCAGGCCGAGCTGCTGGCGCGCGTGAAGTCGCTGCTTCGAATCAAGCAGCTCTACGACGAGGTCGAGCGCCAGAGGAGCGCGCTGGCCGAGTGGAACCGCACGCTGGCCCAGCGGGTGCATGAGGGCGTGCGCGAGCTCGAGCGCGTGGGCCGCCTGCGACGCTTCTTCTCGCCACAGCTCGCCGAGGCCATCGTCAATGGCGGGGCCACCGATCCGCTCAAGAGCCATCGTTGCGAGATCACCGTCGTCTTCCTCGACCTGCGCGGCTTCACCGCCTTCACCGAGACCGCGGACCCGGAGGAAGTGATGGCCGTGCTCGCCGATTACCACGCGGCGATGGGGCAGCGCATCCTCGAGTTCGAGGGCACGCTGGAGCGCTTCACCGGCGACGGGATCATGGTCTTCTTCAATGATCCGACACCGATCCCCGACCCCGCCCCGCGCGCTGCGCGCATGGCCCTGGCGATGCAGGAAGACGTCGCGCTGCTGGCCGAGCGCTGGCGCAAACGCGGCCACGCGTTGCAGATGGGCGTAGGCATTGCGCAGGGCTTCGCCACGCTCGGCGGCATTGGCTTTCCGGGGCGCATCGACTACGGGGCGATCGGCACCGTGACCAACCTGGCGGCACGGCTGTGCGGGGAGGCGCGGGGCGGCGAGATACTGGTGTCGCAGCGCGTGTGGGGATTGATCGAAGGCATCGTCGACGGCGAATCCGCGGGCGCGCTCGTGCTGAAGGGATTTGCGCGGCCGGTGGAGGCGGCCCGGCTGCGTGGCGGCAGAGACACCGCTGCCGACGCGGACATCAGCCCCCGCCCTGACTGCGCTCCCACGTAGGCCATCCGCCATATGGAGAGAGCCGCGCTTTGGGCGTACAACATTGACGCCCGAGGGGCCCGAGCGGCTGTCGGTGGGTGTGTGCAATGTCCAGAGGTGATCGGCTTTGGCCCTGGTATCACCGCCCGTGGCGGGGCAAGGGAAAGACCATGGACAAACCTTGCGGTAAGGCCGTGCTCTGCGCTGGCGCAGCAGCGGCGGCGCTGATGTCGATGAGTTTTGCATGGGCCCACGAACCGGGCCGGATGACTGGCGGCGGCAGCTTCTTCTGCCCCTACTACGGTGGGTATCAGAGAGTGACCCACGGATTCGAGCTGCATTGCGGAACGGGTGGCGCATTCGAAGGGGCCGACCCCGCGGAGCCGAACAACCTCGAGATCAACTTCTCCGGTGGCGACAATTTCCACCTGACCACCCTGACGAAAGGTCTTTGCAGCGACGACCTCGCCATCGACCAGAAGCCTCCTGTCGCGCCCTTCGACACCTTCGTGGGCGAAGGCACCGGAACCTTCAACGGACAGCCCGCGACGATCAGCTTCACCTTCGTCGATGCCGGAGAGCCGGGCACATCGGACACTGCCCGGGTTCTCATCACCGCCGGATCGACGGTGCTGGATTGCGATGACGCAGCTGCCCCGCTGACCTTCGGCAATCACCAGGCGCACAAGCTGACGGGCGGCAGCAAGTAACGTCCCCGCGCCGACCCAGGAGGCTCCCTCGTGGCCAGCGGAAAAGGAAAGCATCGAGCGCGCCGGGCATGGGCAGGCCTGTGCCTGGCAGCGCTTTCGCTGGCCCCGGCCGGAGCGTTGCTCGCCGCCGAGACCGGCAGGAGTGCCTTCATCGAATTCGGCACGGGCCAGCAGCCCGGCCATGTCGATGTCCAGGGCGCCGAGCCGGACTTCGCGAGCCTGGGCGGCGCGCTCTACAACCCCTTCAGCCCCGCCTTCGAGACGGTGGCTACGGCGCCCAGCGCCGCCTCGCCGCCGCGGCGCGAGAGCGACGATGGAAGCCGCGGCCTGGTCACGACGAGCGTCGCGGCTTTCATCGCGGCCGGGTGCCTGGGCCTACTCGTTCGCCTCCTGGTGGCGAGCTAGGAGCGCGCGGCTGCCGGCTTTCATGCCCCTTCAATTGTTTGCAGCCTGGTCCAGAAAAGCCGCAAAGTTACAGGGTCGGCCGGCCCGAGCGGGAGAGCATCATGATCTCGACGATTGCGAAACAAGTCTGCTTCCAGCTCGACAGCCGATTGACCGCGGCTGAAGCAACGCTGGCGGCCGACGCAATGGCATCTCCAGTTCTCGCGGCGGTTGTCGCGGAGTTTCGGCGGAAGTTCGCGAAGACGCGACCTTCGATGGAAGGCGACGCTGCAGGCGGCCAACGGGAGGCCGTGGTGGAACTTGAGCAGGCGGCCGACAGTGCCAAGTGGGCGGCTTTGGCGGACCCGGGTGCGTCCGAACAGAGCAAGCTGGCAGTCGTCGCCGCGCACGACGCGATCTGCTGGTTCAAGGCGACCGGCTCACTGCTCGACCGGGAGTTCGCCGAATAACCCCGCAGGCAGACTGGCTAGTCGCCGGGTGAACCGGGCTTCGCCCCGCCCAGCGCACAGCAGAAGTCGAACAGCTCTTCAAGTTCGGTGGACTTGTCGAACACGGCGTCTGCACCCAGCGCGGCGCAGCGTCGGCGGATTTCTGCCGTGGGATAGTTCGTCAGCACGACAACCCGCTGATGCGACGCACGCTCGCGACAGCCATGCAGCACACCCAGTCCGGAACCCTCTCGCAGGAACATGTCGACGATCGCCAGGTCCCAATGCCCGTCGTGCCCCTTGAGCCAATCGATTGCGTCCTTCTCGCCCTCGGCAAAGGCAACGACGCGAGCCCCGCCGAGGTCGGCGAGGGTAGGGATGAGATTGCTGCGGATCGTCGCGCTGTCTTCGACGAGAAAGGTGACCAGGACCATGGATGTTCGGAGTTGGACACCAGCGTATGAACACGCCGCGCTCTGCGTCAGGAGCGAGTTGCGCGCAGGCTTGTAGGCATTTGTCCTTCAAGGGGGATAGACTGCCAGGGAGATCCTGCCCGGCGGGAGCACCCGACAAGGAAGGCCATGCCCCACCCACGAGATCCAGCAACCTTTTCCACGATCCTCCACGAAGGGGGCCCAGCGGCCGCGCTTGCCTACCTGAACGAGGCGGTGCCGCATCGATACTCCGCGGTCTATCGGCTGGATGGCGACAAGCTCCAGAACCTGTTCCTGCATGACAAGCAGGGTGAGGTTCGGCCCGAGTTCCTGGCAACCGTGCCCTTCGAGGTGAGCTTCTGCCAGTTCGCTCTGCGCGATGGCACGTTTCGAACGCACGACTCGGCCCAGGACGCGCGGCTCGACGGTCACCCCTATCAGGGCGTCATGGTCAGCTATCACGGGGTGCCCCTCCTCGACGACCTGGGTGAGCTGTTCGGAACGCTCTGCCATTTCGACGTCAGCGCGCACGGCCTCCCCGACGACGAGTTCGAGCTGCTCGAGAAGGCGGCGCGGATTTTTCCGGCGTACCTGCAGTTGCATAAAGGCTGAAGGCTGAAGGCTTGGCCGTGCGTTGCGCACATCGATTCAGGCTGTTCGCGAAGCCGAGCACTTCCTGCAGGAGTTGACTTGGCACCGCACCCCGTGAGCCTCCTGAGCAATGCCTGGCACCGGCTGCGGCGTGCCGTGATGGCCACGCCGGGGCTCGGCGTCCTCGTGCTGGCGATGCGCAACTACATCCTGCACCAGAGCGCAAACCAGGCCGGCAGCCTGGCGTTCTCGTCGGTGCTGGCGATGTTTCCGCTGCTGATCCTGGTGTCGGCCGCCGCCGCCTTCGTAGGGCAGCCGGGCGACGCGGCGGCGCTGGCCGAGCGCGTCATGGGCTACGCGCCGGAGATGGTGCGCGAGGCCGTGCAGCCCGTCATCAAGCAGGTGCTGGCCCAGCGCAACCAGGCGCTGCTGACCATCGGCGTGCTGATCACGTTGTGGACGGCGTCGTCCGGCATGCAGGCGGTGCGTACGGCACTGAACCGCGCGTACGGCATCGGGCGCGGCCTCCCCTTCTGGAAAGCGCGCCTGAAGGTCACCCTGTTCACCGCCGTCGTGGGAATCGGAGTCCTGGCTGCGTTCAGCTCCGTGGTCATCATGCCGTACGTCTGGCAACTGGTGGAGGCCAACGCAGAGCCCGGGCCAGAGGCGCTCTGGATGCGCAACAGCGTTCGTTACGGCCTGGCCTTCGTCACGCTCGCGACGCTGTATGCGCTCCTGTACGGCTGGCTGCCGGACATTCGCCAGCGGCTGTACACCGTTCTGCCGGGCGCCCTGGTGGGCGCGGCGCTATGGGTGGGGGCTGCTGCCACGCTGTCGTACACGCTGCGCACCGCCGGAAAGCTGGCCCTGCTGTACGGCAGCTTCGCAGGCGTGGTCGCCACGCTGGTGTTCCTGTACATCAGCGCAACCACGCTGATCTTCGGCGCCGAGATCAACGGCGTGCTGCGCGAGAAAGCCGCGCCGCCGGAGCCACCGGCGGCCCCGCAGGTCTGAAGAAGGCCGCCGCGGCCGGATCCGACCATCAGGACGTCGATTCGGGTACGGACTTCAACAGCCGCGACAAGTGCCCGCTGTTCGAGAAGTCCAGCCGCCGGCTGACCTGCGCCAGCGTGCAGCCCTCGCGCAGCAGCGTGCGCGCGTGCGCAGCCAGCAGGCGGCGCCGCACGGTCACCGGGGTGGCACCGAGTTCGGCCTCGAAACACCGCTGCAAGGTCCGTGCAGAAACGCCCAGGGAGCAGGCAAGCTCGGGGACGGAGGGCAATCGCTCCTCGCGAAGCAGCGCGCGCCTGAACTCTGCGACCGCCTGGCAGGATATCGGGGCGCTCGCAACGGGGACATGGACGAACTGGGCGGAGCGCACTTGTTCCACCAACGCGTCGACCAGGGTGGCGGCGCTGCGCGTGTGCAGGGTGGGTGCGAGCAATGCATCCAGCATGGCGATGGCGGCGGGATCCAGCCGCATGGCGCCGAGGCGTACGCCGTTGCCGAGCACCTCGGGCGCGAGATACAGCTCGCCATGGCGCTGCTGGCGGGTCGCCGTGCGCGTGCAGTGCTCGGTTCCCATGGGCAGCAGGACCGCATTGCCACGCGTGAGCCGCGCCCGGAGAACACGCGAGTCTTCCTCGACATCAGTCCCGGAGTTCCAGCAGGTCTCCAGTGCGCCCGTTTGCGGCCAGAGCAGCATCGCGCAGTCGTGCCGATGCCATTCGGACTCGTAGGCCGCCAGCCGGCTGCGTTGCACGTAGAAGCCCTGCTGCGCCAGGACCGGCAGTTTGGCCGAAAGCACGGCGGGCGACTTCATGGTTCATTCATTCTAGTGAGGCCTCCCGCCGGTGCCTGGCGCGATTTGGATCGGTCGCCGACGCGGCGCGGGTTGGTCGGCCGCAGGGGCACTCCTAGGATCGCATCGACTGTCCTGGAGCCTCTCATGAACACCTTCCATCGTGCCCGCAGCCTTGTCCTGATGACGGCAATCGCCGCCATGGCGACGACGACTTTTGCTCAAACATGGCCGGCCCGGCCATTGACCGTGGTGGTGCCCTTTCCTGCCGGCGGGGGAACGGACCTGGTCATCCGAGCCATTCAGCCTGAACTCCAGCGTGAACTGGGCCAGCCGCTGGTGATCGACAACCGTGGGGGCGCCGGCGGAACGATCGGCTCGACCGCAGTTGCCAGGGCACCGGCGGATGGCTACGTCCTTGGCATCGCGACCACGAGCACCCACGCGGTGAGCCGGAGCGTCTACAGGAAGCTCCCCTACGACCCGATCGCGGACTTCGAGTACGCAGGATTCATCGGAACCTCCCCCTACGTGCTCGCCGTACACCCGGGCCTTGGCGCCGTTGACGCCGGCGCGGTCATCGCGGCATTGAAGAAGGCGCCCGACCGCTACAGCTATGCCTCCGTGGGCGCCGGGACCGTCTCGCACCTCCTGGCCGAGAAGTTCAAGCAGCAGGTCGGCGTGTCGCTGGTCCATGTGCCGTACCGCGGCGCTTCGCCGGCCTACATCGACTTGATCGCAGGGACGGTGCAGGTGATGTTCGACAACCCGGTCGGCCTCGCGCCGTACATCCGCGCAGGGAAAGTGCAGGCTGTCGCCACGACGGGCCCGAACGCGCTGGTCGCGGATGTACCCACGTTCGCACAGCAAGGCCTGCCTGGCCTGGACCAGCTGCTTTGGTACGGCGTGGTCTTTCCCAAAGGAACGCCGCCGGCCATCGTCCAGCGATTCAACGCCGCGCTCAACAAGGTGCTTTCGAACCGCAGCGTAGCGGCGGAGCTCTCGGCCAAGGGCGTCGATGCCAAGCCCGGACCACCGCAGGCGTTGCGCACGGCGGCGGCAAGCGACGCCGATTTCTGGGGCCGCATCGCGAAGTCGGTCGGAGCAACCCTTGATTGAACCGTTCGTCCCGATGCCGCCGAGCGGCCAGGTGGCCGGACTGCGCGTCTTCATTCATTCGCCGCACGGCGGCAACCCGGTACCGTTCGTGGCCGACGCCGGCCGCATGGATGATGAGCAGATGCGCGGCGTGGCGCAGCGCTACGGGCACGAGTCGGCCTTCTTGCTCCCCGCCTCCGATGCGCGCGCCGATTGGCGGTTGCGCTTCTTCGTGCCACGGCACGAAATGGAGATGTGCGGGCACGCCACGGTGGGTGCGTTATGGGCCTTGAGGCAATGGGGCATCTGGACACGGCCGGCCGCGGTGGTGGAGACGCTCAGCGGCCCGGTTCAGGTCGAGTGGGACGAGGCGTCGGGCCGGGCGTGGGTGTCTCAGCCGGCGCCCACCGTGCGGCATCTGCAGGACCACGAACGCGGCTGGGTCGCCAGGGCGCTCGGGTGGCCCGAGTCCCGGATGCCATCCCTCGTCGTGAATTCCTGCACCAGCCGGACAAAGACCCTGGTGGATGTCGGCAGCGTGGAGGAACTGCAGATGCTGCGACCTGGTGGCGAGCTCGTCGAAGCGGCCTGCGAGGCGATCGACTCGACCGGCCTCTACCCCTACGCCGTGGATGACCGCGCCGCGGACGGCGTGGTGTTTGCACGGCAGTTTCCGCGCTCGTCCGGGTATCCGGAGGACGCCGCCACAGGCATCGCCGCCGCAGCCCTGTGGGGCTTCCTGCATCAATCGGGCCGCATCGCCGTGCGCCGGGCTGACGCGCCGGCGGCATTTCTGGTCCGCCAGGGCGATGCCATGGGCAGGCCGTCGGCCATCGAGATCCGGCCTCGGCGCTCTGACGATGGGAGCGTGGTCGGCTGCTGGTTGAGCGGGCGCGTCGTCTTCGCCGCCTTATGAGCGCAACAGAGAGACTGAAGGCGCTGGGCATCGAACTGCCGCAGGACGTTCGGGCAGCGGCCGACTATCTGCCTGCCCGCGTCGCCGGAGGACTGCTTTTCCTGAGCGGGCAGACGCCGCGCGTCGGTGGCGAGCTCGTCGTGCGCGGCGTCGTCGGCGACGACCTCGATCTGGAAGCGGCCGCCCGGGCGGCCAGGATCTGCGCCCTGCGGCTGCTCGCGGCCGCCCGGGACTTGCTCGGCTCGCTCGACGCCATCGAGCACGTGGTCGAGCTCAGGGTCTACGTGCGAAGCAGCGCCGTCTTCGTGCAGCACAGCGTCGTGGCGGACGCCGCATCGGCGCTGTTCGTCACGCTGTTCGGCGAGCGCGGGACGCATGCGCGCACGGCTGTCGGAGTCGCCCAGTTGCCGGGCGGCGCGGCCGTCGAGATTGCGGCCGTGCTTGCGCTTACGTGACAGCTGCAGCGCCCCGGCGTCCCGGCCCTGCACCCGATCGATGCCCGCTCAATCCAGCTGGATCTTCGCCTTCTTGATGACCCCGCCCCACAGCGCCGAATCGGACTCGATCATCTTCTGGAACACCGCCGGGCTTCCGCCGATGGGCTGCGCGCCGAGGGCCGCCAGGCGGGTCTTGAAGTCGGGCTCCTGCATCGCCTCGTTGATGCTGGCGTTGAGCTTCTGCACGATCGCGTCGGGCGTGCCGGCGCGCGCCACGATGCCGAACCACGAGTAGAGCTCGAAGCCCTTGACGCCCTGCTCGTCCAGCGTGGGCACGTCGGGGAACTGCGGCGAGCGCTCCAGGCTGGTCACGCCCAGCGAGCGCAGCTTGCCGAACTTCAGCATCGACTGGGCGGAGAACTCGATGTCGAAGTACACCGGCACCTCGCCGGCCAGCACCGCGGTCAGCGCAGGCGCGGAGCCGCGGTAGGGAATGGGCGTCATTTCCACGCCGACCACCTGCTTGAAGCGCTCGGCTCCCAGGTGCGGCATGGTGCCGGCGCCGGACGAGGCGTAGTTCATGGCGGCGCCCTTCTCCTTGGCCATGCGGATCAGGTCCTGGATGCCCGTGCCCTTGAAGCCCGGTGCCACCACGACCTGGTGCGGGCTCTTGAAGACGCCCGCCACGGAGCGGAACTCGCGCAGCGGGTCGAAGGACATCGCCGGATAGAGCCACTTGCCGGTGGAAACCACGTTGCTCGCCATCAACAGCGTGTGGCCATCGGCCGGCTGTTGCAGCACGGCCTCGCTGCCGACGATCGCGCCGGCGCCGGGCTTGTTCTCGACGACGACCGGCTGGCCGAGCTTCTGCCCGAGCCCGGCCGCGATGGCGCGCGCGGTGGTGTCGGACGGGCCCCCCGCCGGGAAGGGCACCACCAGCCGGATCGGCTTGGACGGGAAGTTCTGGGCGAGGGCCGCGCACGGGAACGCGAGCGCGGCGGCGGCGGAGATCAGGAGAGAGCGGCGCAAAGTGAAAGTGAAAGTGAACATGAGGTGTCCTGGGAATTCAAGGCCTTCGTGGCAAGGCGTTCGTGAGAAAGATTCGGGGCCTCAGGCGGGCAGCGCCTCGATCGGCGCCTCGCGTTCGGACAGCTGTACCGCGGCATCGCTGGACACCAGCGCATCCTGCTCGACCAGCACGCGGCGGACTTCCTCCGCGTGCGGTTCCGTGCCCGCGGGCGCGGCGGCGGCCAGCGCCGCGTACACCCCGGCCGCATGGCCGAGGCACATCGCCGTTCCCATGTGCCGCGCGCCGCCGTTGGCCTCGCGCGTGGCCGAGATGGCGCGGCCGGTCACGACGAGGCCGGCGACTTCCTGCGGCAGCAGGCAGGCCAGGGGAATCTCGAAGGGTGCGGGCGGCATCCACAACGCGATGCCGGTGCCGCCCGCCTCGTGCAGGTCCATCGGGCCGGCGCCCAGCGCGACCGCATCGGCAAAGCGGACGCCGCCGACGATGTCGCTCTCCGTCAGCGTGTGGCGGCCGACGATGCGGCGCGTTTCGCGCACGCCGACCCGCTCGGCGATGCCGGCCAGCACCGAGGCCTCGAAGCCGGGCACACGCTCGCGCAGGAAGTCGACGACCGACTTCACCTGCTGGCGCCCGGTCTGCTCGGCACGCGTGAGGTCGCCCGCATCCAGCGCATCGATGCCGGGGATGCGGCTCATCAGGCAGATCGCGTCCTTCTCGCCGGGCGTGCTGCAGAAAGACAGGCTTTCCCAGAACAGCCGGCCCTGCTTCACCCCCTCGACGGCGAGCGCACGCTTGTCCTCGCGCGGAAGGGCCCGGAAGGTCTTCACATCGACGTTGGACATGCGGAACACCAGCGTGCAGGGCTGGCGCTGGTGCCGCAGCTCGGGCTCGGCGCCCGCGAAGGGCACGCCCGATGCGGCCGCAATGGCCGCATCGCCGCTGGCATCGACCACCATCGCGGCGCGCAGCGCGCTGCGGCCGGACGCGTTCTCGATCACCACGCCCTCGACCCGGCGCTCGCCGAGCAGGGGCCGCACCACCTGGGAGTGCAGGTAGACGTCCACGCCCGCTTCGCTGGTGATCTCGTCCGCCGCGATCTTCAGCACCTCGGGGTTGAAGGGGAAGTTGGTGATCGTCACCGGGCTGCTGCTCGCCTCGGCCAGCGTGTAGCGGCGAAAGCCCGTGCTGCCGCCGAGCGCGCGCACGCGATCGGTGAGCTCGAAGCCGATGCCGCCGACCACGCGCACGGGGCCGTTGAAGAAGCCGATCCACTGCGCCACCATGCCCGCCGTGCCGGTGCCGCCCAGACAGCCCGAACGCTCGACCACCGCCGTGCGCGCCCCGCTGCGCGCCGCCGCGACTGCGGCGACAAGCCCCGAAGCCCCGCCGCCCACGACGACGACGTCGTAGCGCGAGAGAACGGGCGTGGAAAGACTTTCGTTGATGAATTCGTCGCCTGGCATAAGGTCTCCGGAAGTGGCGCGGCGCCGATGGACGGCGCGCCCGATGTTGTGAAGTTTCCATACTGAACCTGTTTCCATTATACTTGCCACGCAGAATCGCTCCCGACAAAGCCCCTTTCGCCATGCAGACCACACCCCCCGTCAAATCCGCCGAGCGCACGCTCGACCTGCTCGAATTCATCGGCCGCAACGGCAATGCCGCTTCGCAGTCGGACATCGTCGTGGGCCTCGGCGTGCCCAAGGGCAGCCTGAGCAAGCTGCTGGCGACGATGCGCGAGCGCGGCTATGTGACGCTCGACGCCGAGGCCAGGGTCTATCGCCTCGGCCCGGCCGTCCATGCGCTGGTCGCGCAAGCCCAGGCCGCGGCAGACGTGGCCACGCTCGCCCTGCCCGTGCTGCAGTGGGCCACCGAGGTCACCGGCGAGGCCTCGTCGTACACCGCCCTGCGCAACGACGAGATGGAGCGCATGTGCGGTGTCGACAGCGAGCAGCCCCTGAGCTACCGCATGAACAACCACAAGCGCTTTCCGCTGTATTCGTCCTCGGGCGGCAAGGCGGTGCTGGCCGAGATGCCGAAGGCGCTGCGCGAGGCCTACCTCTCCCGCGCGAAGCTGCAGAAGCTCACGCCCTCCACCGTCGCGTCGGTTGCCGCGCTGCGCGCGCAGCTCGCCACCATCGCCGCCGAGGGTGTGGCGGTGTCGCGCAACGAGCACACGCAGGGCGTGGTCGCACTCGCGGTCGCGATCCGGCGCACGGACGACGAAACGCCGGTGGGCGCCATCACCATCGTGGTGCCCGATGCGCGCTTCACTGAAAAGCTGGAGGCGCTGTGCAGGAAGACGCTGAAGACTGCGCGGGCACGGATCGAGAAGGCGATGCAGATGGCGGGCGCTCGCGAGGCGTGAGCGGCGCCGCCCATGGTCCTACACCTCGACGCGCCACCGGCCGGCATCATCGGCCGGCTCCGCGCGCATGCTGAGGTTTGGAAAGGCACTGCCATGAACTCCACCAAGCTCCGAACCTTCTGTACTGCGACGGCGCTTGCCGCCTGCAGCGTCGCCTTCATCGGCTGCACCACGACACGACCCGATGACCGTGCCAGCACGGCATCGTCGCGTAGCTCCATCGAGGCGCAGGTCGACGCCACGCTCTCCAAGCTCTACGACACCGTGCCGGATTCACGCGAAATGGTCGCCAAGTCGAGGGGCGTGCTCGTGTTCCCGGCGGTGGTTGGCGGCAGCCTGGGGGTCGGCGCCGAGTACGGCCGCGGCGCCCTGCGCGTGGGCGGCCGCACCCAGGCCTACTACAGCACGACGGCCGGCTCGGTCGGGCTCCAGGCCGGTGCGCATTCGAGGGCGATGATCTACCTGTTCACCACCCAGGAAGCGCTCGACAAGTTCCGCAACAGCAAGGGCTGGACCGCGGGCGCGGACGCCTCCGTCGCCGCCGCGACCCTCGGCGCCAACGGCAGGATCGATACCAACACGATGCGCCAACCCGTCGTCGGCTTCGTGCTGACCAACGTGGGCCTGGAGGCCGGCGTTTCGCTGCAGGGTGCGCGCATCGCCGAGGTTCGGCTCTAGCCGATCCGCCAGACCCGCCAGACCCGCTGGCTAGTCGGCGTCAGTGTCGTCCGGCGATGTCTCCACCGGGCCCTCGAGCTCGTCGTCGACGTACGCCATCAGCGCCTCGTTGCCGGCGTCGTAGGCATCACGCCAATTGTCGAAAGTGTCATCGCCCGTTTCCAGGTCGAGCCAGACGGCCGGATCGTCCGTGCTTTCCAGCAGGATCCAGTTGAAGTGGCCCGGACTCGGCCGGTCCACGAAGACGGCAAGGCGGCGGTATTGGTCGGTCATGCGAGACAGGGTAGACGCGAGCGGCGACGGGCGCCAGAGGCGATCACCTATGCCAGGAGCCCATGGCGGCCCTCATGGGCGCGTCGGGTCGGGGTAGAACGCGCGCAGGCCCGCCGGTGGGACGAAGGGAGCCCAGCCGCCTTCCGCCTGCGACAGCCGCTCTGCCACCGCATAGAACACCGCCGGGTGAACGCCCAGACCCAGGTGGCTCGCGTCGACCTCGATGTTCTCGGTGAACGGCGTCTCTTCCTGGAAGCTGCTGCGCCAGGACACGATCCCGTCCGAGCGGCTGAAGATGGACGTGGCGGGCACCAGCGGCGTGGGCCTGACCCACTTCTGGCGCCTGGGATCGTTGGCAGAACGGCCGCTCAGCAGCTCGTACACCTTGGCGGCGCGGGTGGCCTTCGGGCTGCCGTGCAAGGGGCTGCCCAGCGTGACGACGCCCCGCACCGACTCGGGCGACCTCGAGGCAAGCATCCGGGCGAACACGCCGCCGAGGCTCCAGCCCACCAGGCTCACCTTGCCCGAGGACTCGTGCAGGCGGCGAAGCAGGCCGAGCAAGCCCTTTTCCACGCCCGGTAGAGGCCCGCAATTGGCGCCAAGGCCCCAGCCATGGACCGTGTAGCCCCGCGTCTCCAGGAACTTCCGGAGCATCTCCGTGGAGCCGTCGCTCGCGCCGAGGCCGGGCAGCACGATGACCGCATGGCCGTCACCGCGAGGCGCCAGCTGAAGGAGCGGCCAGAGCGCGAGCGTCGCGCCGGCTTCCCATACCGCCCGCCCCTCGGCCAGCAGCAGGATCTTGGAGGGCGGATGGGCCGCGGTGGCTGTCATTGGCATGGTGGTTCTCCCGTGGTCTGGCCTGAAGCGCACAAGGTAGGGCGCAAGCGACGGATTCCGCTGGGACAGGAGCCATCCACTGCGTAGGCGGACTTGCCATTCTCGAGGCGGCATGTCTTTTGACATGGAGTGCGCCTTCGATGTCGCCCGGCGTCTTCATCGTCCTACTCGCGCGGCTTGCCCGTGGGCTGTTTGATAGCTCGCACCATGCACCCCATTGTCCAGACCGCACTGCGGAGTTTGCAAGGCTTGGCTTGTGCCAGGGTGGCCGAGCAATGCCGGCGGGTGGCGTGGCTGTCGCGCGTACACATCGCGTCGCCCCTTCTGGAAGAACGTGCGCGCAGCGTGGTCGCCTGGGAGAACCAGCTCGCGATGCTGCGGCTGGCCATGACCCCGGAGGAACGGGTCGAGCTCAAGATCAAGCGCGCGATCTACCTGCGCATGCTGATGGAGAGCGCGCCGGCACGGCTGCAGCCCTGGGTGGATGAGGATGATCTGGCGGACATGCCGGCCTCGCATCTTTTTGAATGGGTTGCGTATGACCTGGAGCGGCTGGAGCTGGATGAGATCGAGGCGACGTTGACGCCGCGGGAAGAGGAGCGGTATGCGAGGGAGGCGGGGGAGTTCAAGGGGTTTGAGTAGGCGGGCTTACGCAGGACGGCCCGGCGAACACTGCCGTGGAGGTTCACGTGTTCAATGACCGCCGTCCGATCAGCCCGTCATATCAGAACGCATGCCGGATGCCAAAGTCGTATCCGGTTGAACTGCGTGGTGCCAACCCTGATGCTCCTGCACCTGTAGACAGATAGGCCCCGCCGCCCGTCACCGCCCCCATGATCGCCGGATTGTTCTGACCGTCCTTGACCCGAATGCGGGCAACCGTGGCGTACAGCGCCGTGCGCTTTGAGAGGTTGTAGTCGTACCCGACGGCAAGCTTGTTCACCGATGCGTCTCGTCGCGGCGTGAATGGGGTGGCCAAGGGGCCCAGGTCGTTGTCGAACTTGACGCGTGAGTACGACGCCTTGATCAGACCTGCGCCGACGGGCACGGTGACGCCCAGAAGCCCGCCCTTGTACTTGTCTGAATCACGAAGCGCGACAGAACCTAGCACCGGCGACGGCGCCGCTGACAACGCTCGATCCGTGACTTGCGAGACTTCGCCGAAGACCTTCATGAAACCAAAATCGTACGAGGCACCGAGATTGATGGTTTTGATCTTCTCGTCCAGATTGACGCCAGTGGGAAATCCGGCGGCGTTCATGCCAATGGTGTCCGCTGCCGTGCTTTCCCCATAGGCCAAGGCAGCGTCGATCGGCCCGGCAGCGTAACCCAACCGGCCGCCGAAAAAGCGCCCCCTATGGCTTGGACTTCCCGGCATATTGCTCTGCGAGACGTTCTCGTGCAGTGCGTACTGCAGCTGTCCATAGACCCCGCCCAGATTGGGCGGAAGGAAGTAGCCGATGCTGTTGCTGGTGCGAAGGTAGTTGTCGGAAGCGGCCACGGGCGACCCAGGACCTCTTACCGTCTGCAGATTCGTCCCAACAGTCGAAACGACATTGGCGCCGACTCCGATCGTGCTGAATGGGCTGAAGACCGAGTCGTTCCAGAAGGTTGGCGTGAAGTCGCGGCCCAGCCTAAGCTCGCCAAAGGGGCCGGACAAGCTGACGGTCGACCGTCGGTTGAAACTTGCGACCCCGGTTGCGCCGCTGTCCGGCGTCGTGCCCGCTTCGAGCCAGAAGCTGGCCGCGAGTCCTCCGCCAAGATCCTCTGTGCCCCGAAAGCCCAAACGGCTGTTCGATTGCCCGCTGTTGGACAAAACCGTCTGGCTCCGGGTGACGCTCGGCAGCGGAGGCATCAGTGCAGCCGTGTTGTTGTAGAAGTCGCTCTTCGAACTGTAGTGGCTGACCCCGACATCCACGACGCCGAAGAGCGTGACAGACGATTGGGCTGTGGCCGCGGTGACGCAAGTCAGCATACCGGCGGCAGCGACGATGGTTCTGTTCATGGTTGTGATCTCTATGAATGAAGCGTTGCGAGGCGTCTGGCTTTACTCAGGCTTGAAGCCTGCACTCTTGAGAAGTTCAGCGCTCTGGGAGACGAAGCCAGCGACATAGCGCTTGAACTGGTCGACATCCTGAGTCACAGGCTCGACGCCAAGGCTTGCCAGCGCGCCGGACTTGCCCAACTCAGTGATGGCGGCGTTGATGGCAGTGTTGAGCAGCTGGACCCGATCGGCGGGGGTGCCCTTGGGCGCCCACACGCCGTACCACGATCCGTAGGTGAAGCCCGGTAGCCCGCTCTCCTGCACTGTCGGAACCTCGGGTGCTAGAGGGCTGCGCTTTGCTGAGGTGATCGCGATGGGTCGAACCCGGCCCGCTTTGGCCAGCGGCAGCACAGAGATCATCGAGTCCATCAGGAGCTGAACGTGTCCGCCCCCTACGTCGACCAACGCTGGTTGTGTACCCTTGTAAGGCACATAGGTGAACTTCACGTTGCCCTGTTTGGCAAGAAGCAGCGTGGCCAAGTGACTTGGCGCACCCGCAGCGGGAATGGCTGCCGTCCACTTGTCCGGCTCCTTCCTTGCAGCAGCCAGCACGTCGGTGAGCTTGCGAGGCTCAAGCTGGGGCGCGATGACGAGCATCAGCGGCGCCTCGGCAACGCGCGCAATCGGGGAGAAATCGGTCTGCGGGTCGTAAGGCGGTGTGGCGACGACCTCCTTGGCCAGCACGTGCGTAGCCGCGGAGAACAGCAACGTATAGCCGTCGGCGGTGGCGGTCTGGACTGCCTTGCCACCCAGCGCGCCGTTCGCGCCGGCGCGGTTTTCCACAATCACCGATACCCCGAGCTGCGTGTGTAGCTGGTTGGCCAGCAGGCGCGCGATGTTGTCTACCCCGCCTCCCGCAGCGAAAGGAACGACGATGCGGATCAAGCGGTCAGGGAATTTGGCAGTCTGCGCCCATGCGGGTGCGACCGCGAGCATCGCGCACGCGACCAATACTTTCAGTGATTTCATGGAGTCTCCGTTGATTTGGATGAGGGGTCCGGTGAAGAGGCCGCGCGCGGTCCCGGACGTCGTCGTCGCTCGAAAACGCGCAGCGACTCGTCCATCGACTCTGCGTCGACGCCTCGGGTGATGAACACGATCCGGGTGCGTCTGTCTGCGCTTGGCCAGGCCGGCAATGACTCGGGCGGCTGGTACAGGTGCTGTACGCCGTGGAACACGAGCGGCTGTCCCGGCTGCTCCTGCAGGTTGACGATTCCCTTCACGCGCAGCAGGTCTTCGCCCCGCATTGCGATCACCATGTCGAGCCAGGCAAAGAAGCCGTCTCGCGGTAACGGATCGTCGCGAGTGATCACGAATGAAGTGATTCCGGCCGAGTGCGCCGGTGCATCACCCGCTTCGCCGGTGGTTGTCACCGGTCTGTAGAAGGATCCACTCTCCGAGGATAAAGACCGCGCGTCAGTGGCAGGCGTCTGCATCGTCTGCCGCAGCGCCGCCACGTACTTTCCGCGCTCCTGATGCACTGCAGCCGTCGGGTTCAGGCCCCTCAAGCGGTCAAGCAACTCCTGGGAGATCGGTTCGCTCAGCAGATCGGCCTTCGTGAGAAAAAGGTGATCGGCCATGGCAACCTGTCGGGCAGCTTCGGAATAGCGATCAAGCGTGCCAGGCGCCAGAACGGCGTCGACGGTGCAGCACACGCCGGCCAATGTGAAGCGATGCTTGACGGCGGGCTCTCCCATCACCGTCCGGAGGATCGGCGCAGGGTCGGCGAGACCACTCGTCTCGACCAGTACATGGCGCAGTACTGAACCACCCGATGCGCCGCGTTCCGCGAGACCCACCAGCGCACCGATAAGATCGCCGCGCACCGCACAACACATGCAGCCGTTGGGCAACAGGATGGTGTCCTCCGTCGTGTTGGCGATCAGGTCATGGTCGATACCGACTTCACCGAACTCGTTGACGATGACTGCGGTGCCGTGCAGATCAGGCTCGCGCAGCAACTCGTTGAGGAGCGTCGTCTTTCCGCTGCCGAGGAATCCGGTCAGTACCGTCACAGGGACGCGCACCTGCCCGGTCTGGCTTGCTCCCAGCAACGAGGAGAAGTGGCCGGTCATGATCCGCCCTGCTGACGCCCGCCGTGAAGTTCAGCGAAGGATCTCAAGGTTCGCTCCAGCCTTGCCAGCAACCACTCGCTCGCCTCGGCGGCAAACTCGTCGCGCTCCAGATCTTCCAGCAGGGTCTGAAGCGGGAGACCGGTTGCTTCAAACGTCGGACGGGCCCGGAAGAATGCCTCCACATCGGCAATACCGGAGCGAAGGCCTTGGTCCTCCAGGTAGTCCACGATGTCAAGCTCGAAGTCGACAAGCTGGAGGCTCACACCGCCGGCACCGCAGCCGCAACTGGAGCCGAGTGCAACGTGACGCATCGCAAGTTCGCTCCACAGGCGTGAGAGCCTGGAGGCGCGCTGCGACACGTCATCGGCCATGACGAGGCTCACTGTCCGTCCCAGGCGACGTCGAGAGACGCACCATTGCGCAAGGCTTTCGGCGCCCTGCGCAGCATGCGCGTCGCCTCTTGGTCGACCTGCCCCTTGGAGCCCAGGGCGACGCGATAGACCTCACGCGCCACCTCGCTGCTGACGTAGCCCTCGCGCACGTCCTCTGCGACAAGGTCCATGTCGCGGGCAAGCGGATCGCCGAAGCCGCCACCGCCGCCCGACAGCATCTTGTAGGCGTCGCCGCGCTCCAGCCGCACGTTGAAGATCTTTGCGTTCAGGTGGTCGGTCTTCCACTCACCTTTGTGACGCACGGCGAGGCCGTTGCCCATGGCGTCCCCGCCGCCTTCCAGGCCCCATGGCTTGCAGTGGACGCGATCGATGCGGGTGGTGACGGTGAAAGGCGACAGCGCCTGCACCACCATCTCCGCGCCCAGACCACCGCGGTACTGACCGGCGCCGGCACTGTCCTGGCGAATCTGGTACTTCTCGACCAGCACCGGGTACTTGGCTTCGAGCTGCTCGGTCGGACTGTTGTGGGTGTCGCCGTCGTTGATGCACACCGTGACCGAGACGCCGTCTTCCGTCGACTTGGCGCCCCATCCTCCGCCCAGCGGTCCGATGCCGACGATGAAGAGTCGCCCATCCTCCGGGGAGATGCCGTGGATGTTGGGAAACACCAGGTCGGCGTGGTGACCTGCGATCGAGCGGTCCGGGATGGCTGGAGCCAGCGCCTTGAAGATGGTGTCGATCACCGTCATCGGAAAGGTCATCCACACCCGCATCGGGTACGGCCGCTCGGCACTGATGACCGTGCCCATCGGCATGATCACCTTCAGCGAGCGGAAGCTTCCGTCGTTGACCGGGTAGTCGGTCGGCGTGGTCAGGCACTTGTAGGCCACCTGTGCGCAGGCGATGCCGGTCGTGAAGCCCGAGTTGTAGAAGCCACGTACCTGCTTGCTGACGTCGGACAAGTCCACCGTCATCTCTTCACCCGTGACGGTCACCTTGACGCGGATCGGGATGCGCTTGCCGATCTCGAGTCCGTCGTCGTCCATGAAGGACTCCGCCTCATACACGCCATCGGGAATCGAAAGGGTGTTCTTGCGCGCCACAGCCTCTGAAGAGTCCATGATCTGGCGGATTGAGCCGTTCACTGCATCCACTCCATAGCGCTCCAGGAGCTCGACGTAGCGGCGCTCGCCTGTGGTGATGGCGGTGATCTGCGCGCGTAGGTCCCCCAACGCCCGATCGGCCAGTCGCACGTTCATCGCGATGATGTCGATCAGATCCTGGTTCACCACGTTTTCGCGTTGGTACTTCATGATGGGAATCTGGATCCCCTCGCTGAAGATGTCGGTGGTGACGTTGCCGAGCGTGCCGCCCACGTCAAGCCAGTGCGCCATGCAGCAGGTGAACCCTTCCAGCTTGCCCTCGTGGAACACCGGCATCGTGAACGTGAAGTGGTTCAGATGGCTGCCGGTGGTATAGGCATCGTTTGTGACCAGGATGTCGCCCGGCAGGATGTTCTCGTAGCCGAAGTGCCTGATCTTGGCCTTGACCGTCTCGGACATGCCCCGGATGAACATCGGCAGGCCCAGGCCGATAGAGACCGTGTCGCCCTCCCTGGTGAAAAGCCCGACGGTAAAGTCCAGCGCCTCGTAGATGATCAGGTTGTAGGCGGTGCGCGTGAGATTGGTTTTCATCTCCTCCGTCACGGCGTACAGGCCGTTGCGGATGATCTCGACGGTGACCGGGTCAACTGCGGCCGCTTGGGTTTTAGGGGTGCTGCTCATGACCGGTCGCTCCCGATGGAAATTTGAAGGTTGCCGAGTTCGTCCACGCGCATCTCATCGCCTGGTTGCATCACGGTGGTGGAGGCGTGCTCCTCGATCAGCGCCGGGCCGCTGACGACGTTGCCGGAGCGCAGAAGGTCGCGCTTGTAGACGGGCGTGTCGGCCCAGCCGCCGGAGCGGAAGTACACCGGCTTGACGGTGCGCACCGCTGCCTTCTCCGGCTTGGACGAACCCTCATCCACGCGGTGCTTGGGCGGCTTCTTCATGATGCCGAGCACGGTGACGCGCAGGCTCACCAGGTCAGCCGGCTCCTTGGGTGCCGAAGTGCCGTAGCGCACCTTGTGCAGTTCGTCGAACTGCTGCTTGATGGCCGAGCGGTCCTTGCCCTCAAAGAAAGCCATCGGGAGGTCCACCGTCACCGCGTGCTCCTGGCCCACGTAGCGCATGTCGGCCGCACGCTCGATCACCACGCCGTCCGCCTTCACGCCGGACTGCGCCAGCGCGGCGCGGCCCTCGTCTTCCATCGTCTTGTAGGCCGATTCAATTTCCTCGAAGGAGACGTCGTTGAGCTTGCGGAACACCGAGCGCACGTAGTCATAGCGCAGGTCGGAGAACAGCATCCCGTAGGCGGAGAAGTAGCCCGGCGCGTACGGGATCAGCACTTTGCGGATGCCGATCTCGCGTGCGATCGCCGAGGCATGCAGCGGGCCGGCGCCGCCGTACACCACCATGGTGAAGCTGCCGGCGTCCAGGCCGCGTTCGGTGGTCACCGCCTTCACGGCGTGCGACATCTGCGTCACCGCGATACGCAGGATGCCGTCGGCTGCTTCCGTCGGTGCCAGGCCCAGCGGACCGGCCACACGCTCGTCCATCTGCCGCTTGCAGCCTTCCATGTCGAGCTTGAGCTCGCCGCCCAGGAAGTTGTCGGCGTCGAGCCGGCCCAGCACCAGGTTGGCGTCGGTCACGGTCGGCTCCTTGCCGCCGCGGCCATAGGCCACCGGGCCCGGGATGGAGCCGGCGCTTTGCGGTCCCACACGCAGCGCGTTGCCGGTCTCCACGCGGGCGATCGAGCCACCGCCGGTACCGACCTCGTGGATGTCCATCATCGGGATCTGGATCGGCAGCGCGCGCTCATAGCCGCCAATCAGCGCCGAGCCCGTCGTGAGCGGCCGGCCCTTGCTGATCACGCCTGCCTTGGCCGTCGTGCCGCCCATGTCGAAGGCGATCGCATCGCCCATGCCGAGTTGCGCACAGATGGCCTGTGCACCGATCACACCGGCCGCGGGGCCCGACTCCAGCATCCGAACGCAGCCGACGCGCGCATGATCGATCGGGAACAGGCCCCCGGTCGACTGCACGACGTAGAAGTCGCCGCCGAAGCCCTTGGCGGACAGGTGAGTCTCCAATTGACCAAGGTATTCGGAGACGCGGGGCCCAACGTAGGCATTGGCCACGACGGTGGAGACCCGCTCGAACTCGCGGTATTCCTGTGAAAGCTCGTGCGAAGCGGACACGAATGCGCCTGGCAGCTCTTCTTGCAAGATCTGCTTGACACGCTGCTCGTGCGCCGGATTGCGATACGAGTGGAGCAGCAACACCGCCACTGCTTCGATGCTCTGGCTCTTCAGCTCGCGGGCCAGCTCGCGCACCGCGCCCTCGTCCAGCGGCTTGTGCAAGCTGCCGTCGGCGCGAAGGCGTTCGGCCACCTCGAAGCGCAGCGAGCGCTTGACCAGCGGCTGGTGCTTGTTGAAGAACAGGTTGTACGCATCCGGACGGTTCACGCGGCCGATCTCGTAGATGTCGCGAAAGCCTTCCGTGATGAGCAGCGCCGTGTTGGCGCCGTTGCGCTCCAGCAGCGTATTGATGGCGATGGTGGAGCCGTGCAGGAACAACTGGCCGTTGCGCACATCGATGTCGGCGCTGTCCAGCGTGGCCTGGATGCCGTTGACGAGCTGGCCGTGCGTCGAAAGCGCCTTGCCGAACAGCAGCTTGCCGGTGGTCTCGTCGAAGGCGGCCATGTCGGTGAAGGTGCCGCCGATGTCGACCGCGATGCGCAGATTGGGAGTGGAATGGGTTGCCATGGTTTTCGCGGCGCTCAGGCTGCCGTTCCGATGCGGTTGCGGAGAACGCCGAGGCCGGTGATTTCCACCTCGACCACGTCGCCTTCCTTCATGTAAAGGGGCGGCTCGCGGCGGTCGCCGACGCCGCCGGGCGTTCCGGTCGCGATCACGTCACCGGGCGACAGCGGCGTGAAGCGCGAGATGTACTCGACCAGAACGGGGATGTCGAAGATCAGGTCGTCGATGCTCGCGTGCTGCATCACGTTGCCATTGACACGCGTCTCCAGCGTCAGCTTGGTGACGTCCGGCACCTCGTCCCTGGTGACCAGGTACGGGCCGAACGGGGCGGTGCCGGGGAAGTTCTTGCCCGGCGTGAACTGGTGCGTGTGGCGCTGCCAGTCGCGAACGCTGACGTCGTTCAGGCAGGCATAGCCGGCGATGTGCTCGAAGGCCTGCGCCTTCGGGATGTAGCGGCCGCCCTTGCCGATCACGAAGGCCAGTTCGCCTTCCCAGTCGAAGCGCTCCGAGAAGGCCGGGCGCAGCACGACGTCTTCGTGCGCCGCCAACGTGTCGTTGAAACGAAGGAACAGTGAGGGGTATTCGCTCTCCCCCCGCTTGGTCTCGGCGACGTGGGTCTTGTAGTTCAGGCCCACGCAGATCAGCTTTGGCGGGTTGGGGATCACCGGAAGCGCGCGCACCGCGCTCGCCTGCACGGCGTTCCCGCTTGCCGCCGCCGACTGCTCGAGTTCGCGCAAGGCGTCGGCCTGCAGCACCGATACCAAGTCCGGGTAGCGCCCGATGAAGTCTGCCGACGGCAGTTGGTAGCGCTCTTCCTGGACCACTCCGTAGGTGGCCTGTCCAGCGTGTATGAAGCTAGCGAGTTTCAAATGGGTCCCCTTGGATTCATCACTGCGTTGGTTGCTCGAAATGATCAGTTCGCAGTGGGTACAGGGACTGTAGAAATCCAGGAGCTCTTCGCCTAGATAGAATTCAGAGCAACCAGCCTTGCCAGATTTGGCATGGCCATACGCGGGTAATCCCTATGAACGTTGCGACCGTCAAGCTCTTCTTGGAGGTGCTGGAGGCTGGCAGCCTCAGCAAGGTTGCGGCCCGCCGCCAGACCGTGCAGTCGCACATCAGCCGCCAGATCAGTGACTTCGAGGCGACCTTTGGCGGACCGCTTTTCCGGCGCACGGGCAGGGGTGTCGCGCCGACCGAGTTGGGCGAGCGCGCTGCAGTGCGGCTACGTTCCTGGCTGTTGGAGACAGACCGTCTGGCACAGGAGCTGCGCGAAGAGTCGGGCAAGCTGCTTGGCGAGGTTCGCCTGGGCGTCATCCCGTCTGCAGCGCATCCGCTGATGACCCGACTTTTTCAACGCCTGCAGGTCGAGCACCCGGGCATCCGCCTCAACATCGCCGAGGCTCAGGGCACTGAACTCAACGCGATGCTTGATAGCGGCGCCGTCGACATGGCGATCCTCTTTCGATTCAATCGCCCAAGCGGTCACGAAGAAAAACTGCTGAGCGTTGCACATACCTATTTGATCGCTGCACCGGGCGACGCGCTCACGAAGGAACCCACGGTCAGCTTCTCGCGACTGTCGGGGCTGCGCCTCGTGCTGCCTCGCCGTCCCAGTCACTGGCGCAATGCGCTTGACGAAGCAGCTCGGAGCTTGGGATTCACTCTGATGCCTGTCGCCGAAGTAGATTCATTGACGATGCAGAAAGAACTCGTGGCGACTACGACAAGCCTCTATTCGATGATGGGGCCGTACTCGATTGCCGAAGAGCTCCAACGGGGCCGTCTTCAAGCCAGCAAGCTCGTAAAGCCTGATCTCTTTCGCCACGTGACGCTGGCGTTCCCGAAACAGGGGAAGCTATCGCCTGCGTGCAGGTTGGTCGCCGAGACCATTCAACAGTTGGTCAACGCTTGGGGAAGCCTGACCGAGCCGACAGTCGAGGACGAGGCCGGGCACGCTTAGCACCAGTGCAGGCTGAGTCCTGGCCGAGGCTACGAGGCGCAATTGCGCAATTTGACGTCAAGACTGAACGACTGGCTTGGGCCGGACCCCGACCTAAGTCCAGTGGACCCGTTAGGCGGAACAGACAGGCCGGGAGGCTGAGCAGTCGACCTTTACGGTTCCATGAAAGGCACAGCGTCGCGTTCCTCGATGACGGATGCTGCTGTGGCGTGGGTCAGGAGCCAGCCTTGCCTCCGTGCGTTTGCCCAGGCCTGGAGCGAGATCGAGCGAGACCTATGCGCTGCCGAGCCAGCCGAGCAGGTCGGCCACTGGATCGACGAGCCCTGTCATGCCGTCCTTTCGCAGTTCGTCCGTCAGCGCGAGGCCGACCGCTCCCACGACAAAGATCGGATGCATCGATGTCCTTGCCAGGTCCCGGCATACGGTGCGCAACTCCTCCAGTGCCAGGCTGGGCTGCGCCGCGACGGCGGCCGGCAGGCGATCGACAACTGTCCAGCCTGCGACAACCGCGCGATGCCCGGTGGCCTCGACGGTGCTTGCGTAAAGAGCGGTCATCGCCTTGTCGAACGTGACGATCTGCAGTTGCTGGCCAAGCCTGCGGTGCTGCGCAAGCACGCTGCGCGTGAACCCGTATGCCTCGTCGCCGAACAACCGGTGGGCGACGTCGTAGCCCGTGTCGACCGAAGACATCATGACCACCCGGTCGAATCCGTTGCTGAGCGCCGGCAGTGCCCGTTCCAACGCAGCCTCGGCTTCGGCGTTCTGCGATGCGGTGCCGATGATCCTCGGGGCATCGTCGACCTTTGCAACCTCCCACCGGTCCGCCGGCCATCCGCATCGCCCGATGTGGCGCCGCAGCGTCGCCGTGATCTCTTCGCTCGAGTTCGGGTTGAGGAACAGCGTTTTCATCGTGGAGCCGGGAACTTGAGTCGCCAGAAATCCGCGATGTCGCGGCGCCGGCAGAACCAGACGTCGGGAAACTGCCGCGCCGACATGAGAAATTCGCGCAAGGCCTCTGCGCGACCGGGTCGACCGGCGAGCCGCAGGTGCAGGCCGATCGACATCATGGTCGATTGGCGATTTCCCTCTCGGCGCAGGCACGCGAGCGTGCGCCGCAGGTGATCTGAGAAGTCATCCGGGGTGTTGAAGCCAGGTGTCGAAGCGAATCGCATGTCGTTGCAGTCGAAGCTGTACGGCAGCACGAGGTGCTGCCGGCCGCCGACCTCGGTCCAGTACGGCAGATCGTCGCTGTAGCCGTCGCTGTCGTACTGCATGCCTTGCTCGACCGCAAGGGCGCGCGTGTTGGGGCTGACCCGGCCCGTGTACCAGCCGACCGGACGCTGTCCGCACAGGCGCTCCAGCACTTCGAGCGATCGGATCATGTGCTCACGCTCGGTAGATTCCTCGACGTTGTCGTAGTCGATCCAGCGGGCGCCGTGTGATACCACCTCGTGCCCTGCTGCGACGATCGAGCGCGCGGCCTCCGGGTGCTTCTCCAGTGCGCTCGACACCGCGAAGTAGGTGGCCGGAATGTCGCATTCCTGCAGCAGATCCAGGATGCGCCAATGGCCGACCCGGCTGCCGTACTCGTAGTGCGACTCGACCACCAGGTTGCGGCGCCCCGCGCGGGGCACGGCGCCGGCCACGTCGCTGTTGAGCACCTCCGAGTGGGTGTCGCCGTCCAGCACGCAGCTCTCGCCGCCTTCCTCATAGTTGACGACGACGCTGACGGCGACCCGCCGCCCCCCAGGCCATTCGAAGGCGGGCCGCGCGCGACCGTAGCCGACGAAGTCTCTTGCCGGGGTCTTCATTGCTGCGGCCTCGCCTTGATCACGCACAATGCGATCACAGCCAGGCCTGCCGTGCAGTACGCCGAGATGTACAGCGGGTTGTCGAACCGATCGAGCAGCCACACGCACACGGCAGGTGCCAGTGCACCACCGAAGACGCCTGCGAGCTGGAACCCGAGCGATGCCCCGGTGCACCGGATCTTGGGCTCGAACATGTCCGGAATGAACGCGGCCAACGGTGCCCACAAGGCTGCCTGGCACACCATGCCGATCATGGAGGCGACGATGACGAGCGTCGAATCGCGGGTCTCAAGCAGAGGAAAGTAGGCGAAGGACCAGATGATCGACGCCGCGACACCGACGAGCAGCAAGGTCTTGCGCCCGATGCGATCCGACAGGGCGCCGAACAGGGGTATCGCAATGACACCGACCGCGGCACCCAGCAGCACGGCATTCAGGGCGACTTGGCGCGGCAGGCCGAGCCGCGTAGGCACATAGACCAGCAGCAGCAGCGAAAAGACGTACCAGATGATGCCCTCGCCAGCCCGCACGCCGATGGCCAGCAAGACTTGCCTCCAGTGATTGCGCAGCGTTTCGAGCAGCGGTGCCTCGGCCTTGTGCGAGGTCTTTTCAAGGCTCTGGAAGACCGGAGACTCGGACACGCTGCGGCGAATGAAGTAGCCGATGCCGACCAGCAGGATGCTTGCGAGGAAGGGGATGCGCCATCCCCACGCCATGAACTCTGCGTCGTCGGTGATGACGTTCATGAAGCCGAACATCGCGTTGGCGAGCAGCACACCGATCGGACTTGCCACCTGCACCAGGCTGCCGTAGAAGCCGCGGCGACGCCCGGTCGTGTCGAATTCATTGACCATCAGCGCTGCACCGCCCCATTCCCCGCCGAGCGCCAGGCCTTGGGCAAATCGAAGCAGCGCCAGGAGCACCGGCGCGAGCAGTCCGACCTGGCCGTACGTCGGCAGCAGCCCGATGAGGAACGTGGACAGGCCCATGATGAGCAGCGTCGACACAAGCACGAAGCGCCGCCCGAGCTTGTCGCCCATCGAGCCGAACAGCGCCGCTCCGAAGGGTCGCGCGACGAAAGCGATGCCGTATGACAGGAGCGACAGGATAGTGGCGACGAACGGATCGGACTGGGAGAAGAAGAGCTTCGGAAATATCAGGGCCGCCGCGGTTCCGAAGATGAAGTGGTCGTAGAACTCCAGGGTCGTGCCGACGAGGCTGGCAGCCGCCACGCGCCGGGGGTTGGTGGCGGGGGATGCTGTTGCCTGCTGCTGGTCTGCTGAGGTTGCCTGAAGGCCTTGGGAGAGAACGGTCATGGTTGCTCCTGGAAGACGTGCTGATCGGACCACCGGCGCTTGGCATTCCTGGGTGGATGCGGCGATTGCAGCACCGCGCCGTTGCTAAGACAATTTCATTTATTTGAGCGATTCCTCAGGACATATGAATATCACTCTGAGGCAGCTGCGCGCCTTCATTGCCGTGGCGGACACCGCCTCCTTTGCACGGGCGGCCGAGCGGCTGCACGTCTCCGCGTCGGGGTTGTCGATGCTGGTGCGTGAGCTGGAGAACCAGCTTGAGTTGAAGATGTTTTCCCGCAGCACCCGCCAGGTGCGCCTTACCGACGCTGGCGGTGAGTTCCTGCCCCTGGCTCGCAAGTCCCTGAGCGACCTGGAGGCCGCCATCGCTGCGACGCGCTCCCTGGCCACCATCCAGCGCGGTCGCGTCACAGTGGCGGCATCGGTGGTTCCTGCTGCCACGGTCCTGCCGTGGGCGGTCCGCGACTTTGTGCGTGCCTATCCGGGCATCCAATGCGCGGTGAAGGACGGGTTCGAGGAGGAGATCCGCGATCAGGTCAGGCGTGGCGAGGTCGATCTTGGCGTCGGCACGCTGTTGGAGGACGACACCGGGTTGGACGAAAGCGTGCTCTACGAAGACCACCTGATGGCTCTGATGCCCGACGAGCATCCGCTCGTGGCGCGCGGTACCGTGAGCTGGAAGGAGCTGTCACGGCACCCGCTGATCGCGCTGACGGCCGCCAGCCCATCCAGACACCTCGCAGATCAAGCCTTCGCCACGGCGGGTGTGACAGCGGTGCCAAGGTACGAAGCGTCCTTCTCGTCCACCATCATCAGCATGGTCGCCGCCGGTCTCGGGGTGGCGGCACTGCCGATCAACGTTCGCCAGGTTTCGCCACGAGTGAAGGTGCATGCACGACTGCTTGTGCGTCCGACCGTGAAGCGCAGGCTTGGCGTCTATTCGCGTTCAGACACCGAACTCTCGCCGGCGGCGAAGGCGTTTCGGCAGCACCTCGAGTCGTTCGTCACGCAGATGCGTGGCATCCCGGCGGAGGTCGTCTCGAACGGTGGTTGAGCCCTTGGACTCCTCGACGGCGGTTCGCTTGGCCTCGGACGCTGCACGGAACGTCTCAGGTTTTGCCCAACGAAAGGATTTCGTTGGCGTTCAGGATCGTCTGCGCGATCTCCTCGATGCTGACCCGTTTGCTCATGGCCTGTTCGCGGATCAGGTCGTAAGCCTTGGTCTCGCTGATGCTTCTCGTGCGCATCAGGACATTCTTCGCCTCCTCGATACGCCGCACGCCGAGCACCTTGCCGCTGAGCTTGCGCAGCTGACGCTTCTGGGCCTTGAGATCGCCATGCACCTGTCGCGCCACCACCAGCGCAGACAGCAGCCCGAAGGAGCGTACCGGCGACGGCAGCGTCGCCTTGGCCCCGATGCGAAGAACGATCTCGACGATCGTCGGGTTCTCGTAGTTCACGACGGCGATGATGGTCGGCCCTTCGTCCGCGTTGAACCATTCGAAGTTCATGTCGATGCAGTCCGGACGAACCGCAAGGAATACCACGTCGGTGAGTTCGGGCAAGACAGGCAGCGGCGGCCAGAACGCCTGGACATGGCAGCCGATGCGGCGAAGCTGCTGGGTCATCTGCTGGCCGTCCGCGTCGTCGGGATGACAGACTGCGACCCGCAGCATCCGCAGGTTCTTCAGCTGGGTGGGTGTCGGCCCGGCCTTCTGACGGACGGATTCGGGCTCCACGTCAAAGCTCCAGCGTGCTCAGCTCTGCGGCCCAGTCACCCATCGAATGGGTCACCATGTAGGGATCAGGGTGAACCGCGCGCGTCGCCTCGCGCACGATGGTGAACTGGCCCTTGGAGTTGACGACGCCGATGCGCGGATAGAGACAGGTGTGGTGGTTCGTCGGATCGATGCGAATCCTACCTTGAGGTGCATCGAGCTCGCTGCCGAGGATCTTGGGCACGAGTTGCGCCGGATCGTCGGTCCCGGCGCGCACAAAGGCATTCGCGAAGACGTGCGTCTGGAAATAGGCCGCTTCCCAGCATTGGTTCGGAACGCAATGCGCGCCGAATCGTTGCCGAAATCGCTCGAGGCAGCGCAGGTTTGTCTCGGAGTTGATGGACTGGAAATAGGGCGCGGAGGTGAAGTGGCCAATGCCGGCCCCACCCATCTGCGATACCTCGGCCTCCGACGTCGTCAGGCTCCCGATGGGCATGGTCCTGGGGTCGAGGCCGGCATCTGCATAGGCTCGATACAGGCAGGCCGCGGAGTCTCCGACGACAGTGGAGAAGATGAAGTCCGGTTGCAAGTTCCGGATCTCGTCGATGATCGGGTCGAAATCCTGTTCGGTGGCATCCAGCGCCACATAGCGCTCTGCCACCTTTTCGCTGTTCTGGCGCTGCAGCACCAGCTCGCTCATGATGCGGTTCGACTCGTACGGATAGATGTAGTCCGAACCGATCAGGTACACCCGCGACCCGAAATTGGCAGTCATGAACTCTGCGAGTTGAACGCTGTTCTGATTGGGCGCGGCGCCGGTATAGATGATGTTGTTGGAGAACTCGAACCCTTCGTAGAGGGTCGGGTAGAACAGCAGCTTGTTCCACTTTTCCACCAGCGGCAGCACCGCCTTGCGGCTGCTGGACATGTAGCAGCCCAGAATCACGTTGACCTTGTCCTCGAGGATCAGGCGCTCGGCCAGCCTGGCATACACCGCCGGGGTCGACTGCGCATCGTAGAAGACCGGCACCAGTTCCCTGCCGTCGAGGCCACCCGCCTCGTTGATCTCGTCGATGGCCAGCAGGGTTCCCTGCAGCTGCGACTTTCCGATGGTCGAAGTCACGCCTGTCTCCGAGTAGAGCACGCCGACGCGAACGGGATCTTTGTTGGCCACGGGCAGTCCTCGGGTTCGATTGCGGATTCTTTCAGCGATTCATGCGGCACTCAACCGAGCATACAACCGGCACAGCCTGGCCGGAAGCGTACGGGGATCGTCCACGATGTCGAAATGGCCCCAGCCGAAGATCCTGCGCACATAGGCGTGCCCGTGCGGATCGACCGCCAGGCCGTGCACGTGGACGCCTTCGTCGCGAGCCTCGTGTACCGCCGCGCGTGCATCCTCGACAAGGTAGCCGGGCTCGTGGACGTCGACGTCCGATGGCGCACCATCCGTCACGAGCAGCACGATGTGGTTGTCCGAAGGCTCGTCGGCGAAGGCGCGCACCGCATGGCGCACTGCGGCCCCCATCCGTGTCGAATGGCGACCCGGCGCGCAGGCGATCATGGCCTCGGCCATCTCGTCAAGTGGCGAGCCGAACTCGAGCAACCGGTAATTGCTGACCTCGGTACGCGTATTCGTTGAAAAGCCGTGGATCGCGATCCGGTCCGGACCTTGGGCGACCGCCCGCGCGAGCAGCAAGGCGGCCTGCTTTTCGATGTCGAGGAGGCTGGGACCTGCGGCATCGAGCCTGTCGTTGGTGGATTCCGAGAGATCCAGCAGCACCAGCACGCTGCTTGTGCGCTCCTGGTTGGCGCACCGGATGAACAGCCGTGGGTCGGTGGCCATGCGCGCCCGCTGCGCCACCATCACCTCGATGGCCGCGTTGAGATCGAGATCGTCGCCTTCCCACTGCCGACGCAGACGATGGGCACGGCTGAACCGGTGGGCGCGCACGAGGCGCAATGCCTGTCCGGCGCCCGTCATGGCCTGGCTTCCAGGGCCGCCGTCCACTGTCCTCCAAGATGGCAGCTTGTCGATGACCGTGCACCAGTCGCTGCGCATGATCGCCGGGCGATGGTCCCACTCGGGGTAGGCATGGCGGCCCAGTTCGATCTCGTGGGCTCCTGGTGCATCGGGGGGCGGGTCGGCATCGTCCCCCTTCGGGCGCTGCCCGCGCGGTGCCGCCGGCGGGTCCTGCAGTTCGATTTCCAGAGACTGTGCGGTTTCGCTCTCGAAGGCCCACAGGAAGGTGTTGTCGTCGCGGTAGGCGGCCGGCACCCGGTACAGCTCGGCCCTGAAGGGCACCCGCATCTGGCCCAGGTCGTTCGCGAGCACGGATCCGATGTGCCTGAACGCAGCGTAGTCGTCCAGTTGAATCGATGCCTGCGACTCGAAGAGACTCCGCGCCTTGTTGACCCAGTAGTTGTCGTCCTGGTAGCTCGGGTCGATGAGCGCGAGGTTCATTCGCGAAATGAGCGCCGAAAAGCTCAGGGCACCTGGTTGTAGCGCATGGGCAAGCGCATCCGCGAACCATCTGCGCATGCCCGGATAGTCGCGCAGCAACAGGCGCTCCACGCGCGCGTCCTCGATCGCCGAGATGACCGCCATGCTCATCGGCTTGAGCTTGCCCGCAGGGCGACCTGGCGTCGAATGAAGCAGGTGGGCCGCCGCGTGTGCGGCCGCGGCACGGTAGAGGTGGTAGCGGTCCGCACCGTCCAGCGCGGTGTAGTCGTTGGGCAGCAGCAGGTGAGTCGGCGTCAGCGTGGGACGAAGGGGCGCTGCGTAAAGATGGTCGCGGTCGCGTGCATGGATCGCAATCGGGCGCTCGGTGAGTCCCTCCAGCAGCCATGCAAGTGCAGTCGCGACACCCTGCGCACCACCCTCGGCGATCTCCCGATCCAGCGACTTGACGGCATGAGCGTCCGCCAGCGCGAGGTAGGCGCGCAGACGCGAGCGGTCGCCGACATGCGTGCGCAGCCCGGTAACGATCCACCGACCCAGTGCCTCGACCGACGCGCGTGCGAGGAGCAATGCGAGCTTGCTCGCCAACGCGACCGCGCATGCCGGATCGTCTTCGTGCAAGGCATGCAGCCAACTCAGCAGCTGCTTGCGCCGCCCCTCGCTCGGCGACTCACGCGAGGACACCAGTGCGCGATCCACCATCGCGGTCAGATCCAGGACGCCGGCGGATGTCATCGGGCCCTCTCCCGTTCAGTCGAAGTGTGCTTCGACGAAGCCCTGCAGGGCTTTCGCCATGTCGGGGTCATCGGTCAGGGCCCGCGTCATCGTCATCTCGCAACTCTGGCGTGGACTGACGCCCGAGCCGATCAACCGCCCCGCATAGATCAGCATGCGCGTCGAGATCCCTTCGTCGAGCCCGCGGTGCTTCAACGCCCGCGACCGATGCGCAATGCTCACGAGCATGCGCGCCGTCTCCAGTGGAAGCGCGGCCTCCTGCGCCACGATGGCGCTTTCGACCTCGGCGTCCGGGTAGTCGAACTCCAACGCGGCGAAACGCTGCCGCGTCGAATGCTTCATGTCCTTGCTGCGGCTCTGATAGCCGGGGTTGTACGACACGACGAGCTGAAAGTCGGGATGCGCGTGAACCACCTCGCCTTTCTTGTCGAGCGCGAGCATGCGCCTCGCATCGGTCAGCGGGTGGATCACGACCGTCGTGTCCTGCCGTGCCTCGACCACTTCGTCGAGGTAGCAGATGCCGCCATGGCGAACCGCCATCGTCAACGGCCCGTCGTGCCACGCCGTGCCTTCGGCATCCAGCAAGTAGCGTCCGACCAGGTCGGACGCCGTCATGTCCTCGTTGCACGCAAGCGTGACGAGAGGCCGGTCGAGCTTCCACGCCATGTACTCGATGAAGCGGGTCTTGCCGCAACCCGTCGGGCCCTTCAGGAGCATGGGCATGCGATGGACGTAGGCTTGCTCGTAAAGCGCGATTTCGTCGCCTGCCGGCATGTAGAAGGGCTTTGCGCGCAGCCTGTAGCTGTCGATGGAGGTTGACACGGTTTTCCTTGGATTGGCAGGGGCGCAGGTTGATCGCCAGCGCCCCGCGGAGCCGGTGGATTCAGCGGTGTTTCGCCGCCTCGTTCGGGATGCCCTCGATCGGGCACTCGGGTGTTCCGGGTGTCGACCGGGTGAGTCCCTCGACCATCTTGCGGGTGCCTTCGGGATCGTTGATCCACTTGCCGTAGAACTCGTACGGGCACGCGGCCACGCCGGCTGCGCTCTCGCCGGAATTGATCTTGCCGGTGTAGCCGCGATGGACCAGCTTGTAGAGGAAGTTGTTCGACTGCTGGTTCTTGCGCGCATCGCGAATGGCACTCACCGACATCTCGGCGTACTGGATGCCCATTTCTTCGGTACCGCAATCGCCCAGGCTGCGGCCGTCGAAGCCGATCAAGGCTGAATGCCCGAAGTACGAGTACACGCCATCGAAGCCGGTCGCATTGGCGACGGCCACGTACACATTGTTCATCCACGCCATGGTGCGCGCGACCATGATCTGCTGTTCCTTGGCAGGGTACATGTAGCCCTGGCAACGCACCACGAGTTCGGCGCCGCGCATCGCGCAGTCGCGCCAGATCTCGGGGAAGTTCCCGTCGTCGCAGATGATCAGGCTGACCTTCATGCCCTTGGGACCGTCGGACACGTAGGTGCAGTCGCCGGGGTACCAGCCTTCGATCGGCGTCCACGGCATGATCTTGCGGTACTTCTGGACGATCTCGCCCCGGTTGTTCATCAGGATCAGCGTGTTGTAGGGCGCCTTGTTCGGGTGCTCTTCATGGCGCTCGCCGGTCAGCGAGAACACGCCCCAGACGTTGGCGCGGCGGCAGGCGTCGGCGAAGATCTCGGTCTCGTCGCCCGGAATGGTGGACGCCGTTTCGTACATTTCCTTCGGGTCGTACATGATCCCGTGCGTCGAATACTCGGGAAAGATCACCAGGTCCATGCCCGGCAGGCCCTGTTTCATGCCGACGACCATCTCGCCGATCTTGCGGGCGTTGGCGAGCACCTCGCCCCTCGTGTGCAGGCGTGGCATCTTGTAGTTGACGACGGCGACGCCGACACAATCGTTGCTGCTTCCAATATCTCCGTGTCGCATGACAAACTCCTGGTGGTTGAGGTGAAAGAAGGGGGTGAGAGAGGACGGGGGTCAGATGGTCAGGAAGGACTTGACCTTGTCCTGGTCCAGTTGGGCGCGCGCTTCCTCATGGACGATGCGCCCGCGGTCGATGACCAGGAATCGGTCGGCCAGGTCGAGCGCGAAGCTCAGCACCTGCTCGGACACCACGATCGCGATCTGCCGCTCGACGCGCAGCAGGTTCAGGATGCGAGCGATGTCCTTGATGATCGAGGGCTGGATGCCCTCGGTGGGTTCGTCCAGGATCAGCACCTTGGGGTTGGTGACGAGCGCACGGGCAATGGCCAGCATCTGCTGCTGGCCGCCCGACAGGTTGCCGCCGCGGCGCGATTTCATCTCGGCCAGCACCGGGAAGAAGCGGTAGATGTACTCCGGCACCGTGAGCTGGGGATGCCTGAGGCCGACGAGGATGTTCTCCTCGACGGTGAGCTGCGAGAAGATCATTCGTCCCTGCGGCACGAATGCCAGGCCCTTGAGGACCCGCTGGTGGCTGGGGCTGCCTGCGAGCTCTTGCGACTCGACGCGGATGCTGCCCGAACGGGATGGGAGCATGCCGATCAAGGACTTGAGCAAGGTGGTCTTGCCCATTCCGTTGCGTCCCATGATGGCCACCGACTCGCGATTGCCTACGCAGAAGGAAACATCGCGAATCGCCTGCGACTCGCCATGGAAGACGTTGAGATGGCTGACTTCCAGCATGTCCGCTCCTTCAGTGCCCGAGGTAGACGTCGATGACGCGGGGGTCCGCCTGCACCTGCGCTGCGCTGCCTTCGCTGAGAAGCCGCCCCTGATGCAGCACGGTGACCTTGCTCGCGATGCGCTTGACGAAATCCATGTCGTGCTCGATCACGATCACGGACTTGCCGCGCGAGATGCGACGCAGCAGGTCGCCGGTCTGCTCCCGTTCGCGCGGGCTCATGCCCGCGACAGGCTCGTCGAGCAGCAGCAGCTCGGGCGCCTGGATCAGGAGCATGCCGATCTCGAGCCACTGCTTCTGACCATGGCTCAACCGGCCCGCCCTCTGATGCAGCATGGAATGCAGGAACACCTCCTGCGCCACCGCGTGGATGCGGTCGAGCACGTGCTCCTTGCGGCGGAAGAAGATCGAGCCCAGCACGTCCTGCTTGCCGGGGATCGAGATCTCGAGGTTCTCCATCACCGTCAGGTCTTCGTAGACCGAGGGCGTCTGGAACTTGCGCCCGACGCCGGCACGCACGATCTCGTGCTCCGGCAAACCGACGAGTTCCTGGCCGTTGAAGCGCACGCTGCCGGAGCTGGGGCGCGTCTTGCCGCAGATCATGTCCAGCAGCGTGGTCTTGCCGGCCCCGTTCGGGCCGATGATCACCCGCAGCTCATCGCGGTGAATGGAGAGGCTCAGCGCATCGACTGCCTTGAAGCCGTCGAAGGAAACCGTGAGGTCCTCGACTTGCAGGATCTGCTCCATGGCGGATGAAGGGCAAGACACGGTGGCGTTCCCGGGATTGGAGGTGGACAGTGGCAGCACGACACTCATGGCATCACCTTTGCCGCGGCGCGGCCTGAGGCCAGGCGCTGTACGACGCCAGCCATCCCCAGCGGCATGAATGCCACGACCACGATGAAGAGCGCGCCGAGAAAGTACAGCCAGATCTCGGGGAAGGCCTCGGACAGGTACGATTTCAGGAAGCCCACCAGCAAGGCGCCAACGACCGCGCCCGGGATCGACAGGCGGCCCCCCACGGCCGCCAGGATCACCATCTCGATCGAGGCCACCACACCCACGGCGGTTGGCGAGATCAAGCCGACCTGGAGGCTGTAGAAGGCGCCACCGATGGACGACAGGAGGGCCGAGATCGCGAACACGAACGCCTTCATGTGGGCGGTGTTGTAGCCGCTGAAGCGCACGCGGTCCTCCTTATCCCGGATGGCGATCAGGACCTTCCCGAAGCGGCTTCGCAGGAGCGCCACGCAGCACAGCATCGCAACGCAGAGGACGGCCGCCTCGATGAGGTAGAGGGTCTGCTTGGCATCGTCGCTGACGATGTCCATGCCCAGCAGCGTGCGGAAGTCGGTGATGCCGTTGGCGCCGCCCGTGTCGCCCTGCTGTCCGACGATCAGCACCGTGCCGGTGAGCGCCAGCGAGAGTGTCACGATCGCGAAGTACACGCCGCCCACGCGCTTCTTGAAGATGGCGTAGGCGAAGAGGTAGGCCGCAACGGGCGCCACGGTGAGGATCAGCAGCAGCGTGACGGGGAAGCTGCGGAAAGGCTGCCACCACAGCGGGAGGTGCTCGACGCTGCTCCACACCATGAAGTCCGGCAGCTCCGGCGCCGAGGCTTCGAGCTTGAGGAACATGGCCATCATGTAGGCACCGGCGCCGAAGAACAGGCCCTGGCCGAGGCTCAGCACGCCGCCGTAGCCCCAGAGCAGCACGATGCCGAGCGCGACGAACGCAAAGGCCATGTACTTGCCCATCAGATTCAGGCGGAACGGATCGAGCACGGCAACCATGGCCATCAGCAGCGCGGCAACGAGAATCGTGGCGCGGGTGTCTGGGGCGCGTAGAAGGGATTTCATCGCTCAGCTCCTCGACCGCGTTGCGAACAGGCCGTTGGGCCGGAAGTAGAGGACCACGATCACGAGCAGGAGAATCGTGACGCGCGCCATCGACCCGCTCATGAGGTACTCCAGCGTGGTCTGCGACTGCGCGATCGCGAACCCTGACAGCGCCGTGCCGATGAGGCTTTGCACGCCGCCGAAGACCACGACGATGAACGAGTCCACGATGTAGAGCTGGCCGGTGCCCGGATTGGTCGAGCCGATCATCGTGAACACGCATCCCGCGATGCCGGCCAGCCCGGCGCCGAGTGCGAACGTCAGCGCGTCGAGGCGTTGGGTATCGATGCCCACGGCCTCGCTCATCGCGCGGTTCTGCGTTACGGCACGGACCTTGAGGCCCCAGCGCGTACGGTTCAGAAGCAGGTAGACGCCGACGGCGACCGCGATGGTGAGCCCGATGATGAATATCCGGCTGATCGGCAGCTGGATGCCCGCCACGGGCTCCCATGCGCCACTGAGCCACTGCGGCAGCGGCACGCTGACTTCCTGGGCACCGAAGATGGAGCGATAGGCCTGTTGGAGGATCAGGCTCAAGCCCCAGGTCGCCAGCAACGTGTCGAGCGGACGGCTGTAGAAGAATCTGACGAAGCCGCGCTCCAGCAGGTACCCGAATGCGAACGTGGCGGCGAATGCCAGCGCGATCGCGGCGAACAGGTACACCCCCATCCACTGCGGGGCGAATTTCGAGAACCCCATGGCCGTCAGATAGGTGACGTACGAGCCGAGCGCCATCAGCTCGCCGTGGGCCATGTTGATCACGCCCATCAGGCCGAAGACGATCGCCAGGCCAATGGCCATGAGGAGCAGGATCGTGAACAGGCTCACGCCGTTGAAGACCTGCATCACTGCAATGTCGAAGGTCATGGAAGACTCCGGTGTCTGGAGGTGTGTGCCGCGCCGCCGACTACAGCGTGGGGAAGGGGTTGGGCTCGACGAGGTTGGGCGACTCCCAGACGATGTCGAACTGGCCGTTCGGCAGCGCCTTGCCGACGCGCACCTTCTTCCAGACGTGCTGGTTCGTCGCGTGCACACGCACCTTGCCCTCCGGCGCATCGAGCTCGACGCTCGCACTTGCGGCCAGCACCTTCTCAGGGTCGAAGGACTTGGCCTTCTCGACCGCGAGCTTCCACAGGTAGACCGAGTTGTAGGCGACCTCCATCGGATCGCCGATGACGCGATCCTGTCCGTACTTGGACTTGAAGGCCTTGACGAACTTCTCGTTCGCGGGGTTCTTGATGCTCTGGAAGTACCCCATGCAGGCGTAGTAGCCGACGGCATTGTCCTTGCCGATTCCTTCGATCTCGTTCTCCGAGACGACGGTGGACAGGAGCGTCTGCTTGGTGCCGTCGAGCCCGGCTGCGCGCAGCTGCTTGTAGAACGCGACGTTCGATCCGCCGACGACGGTGCTGTAGATGCAATCGGGCTTGGCAGCCTTGATCTTGTTGATGATGGATGAGAACTCGGTATGCCCGAGCGGGGCGTACTCTTCACCCAGCACCTTGCCGCCCAGCTTGGCAATGGTCGGCTTGGCGATCTTGTTGCAGGTGCGCGGATAGATGTAGTCGGAGCCGACGAGAAAGATGGTCTTGCCTTTCTCGCGCACCAGCCACTCGACCGCGGCGACCACGGACTGCGTGGCCTCCTGCGAGGTGTACACCACGTGCTTGTCCTGCTCCTGGCCCTCGTAGTAGGTCGGGTAGAAGAGCAGGCCCTTCGCACGGCTGAGCGCCGGCAGCACCGCCTTGCGCGAAGCCGACGTGTAGCAGCCGACGATCGCGGCGACCTTGTCGCGCTCCAGGAGCTTGCGCGCCTTCTCGGCGAACACCGAGTTCTCGCTCGCGCCATCCTCCACCACCGCCTCGATCTTGCGGCCCATGACTCCGCCCGCGGCGTTGATCTCGTCGATCGCCATCTTCTCCGCATCCACCAGCGAGGCCTCGGCAATGGCGATGGTGCCCGAGAGCGAATGCAGCAGGCCGAGCTTCACGCCTTCCTGCGCATTGGCGGCTGCGGTGAACAGCGCGCTGCCCGAGGCAGCGCCAAGAACGAACATGGTGCCGCCGGTCTTGACCAGGTCGCGGCGATTCATTGGGCTCATCAGATCTCTCCTTCAAGGGTTGAGGTGCTTGGCTCTGACGGCTCCACCGCTGGCATCTCGCTCGATTTCTTGAGGCCGAGTTCACCCCTGGGCGCAACTGCGTCCATTTCGATGAAGTCGTTTCAGAAGCCGAAAAAGCAAAAGGGCCTGACCCGGGGGTTAACCGGTTCAGGCCCTGTTGCCTTGCACCTGACTGGCAACACTGGCAGTCGGTGCGAAATGATGAGCGACGAAGTTCTCGTCTGCGAAGAAATTTAGCACGCAGCCTGTCGGCGCGAATAGGGGTTTGCCATTACAAATCCTAGACGATCGGTCTATTTCGGCAGCTACCGTCGCCCATCGCCAGGGGTTCTGAAGGAGGCTGCGACCGCCCCTCTCCCTCACAAAAATAGCCGTCAGGAATCACGCGCCGGCTCGACGCTGCATGAAAGAGCTTGATTTACAGAGACAAGCGGTCTAATAATCTTGCCATGAGTTCCATCACTGTTCTGCCACGCAGGCGTGGCCGCCCCGCCAAGGATGCAGGCGACTATCGTGCGACGCGCGAGGCGCTTCTCAATGCCGGCGTCGCTGCATTGACGGAGAAGGGCTTCTCGGCGACCGGCATCGACGAGATCCTCAAGTCCGTAGGCGTTCCGAAGGGCTCCTTCTATCATTTCTTTGCCAACAAGGAAGCGTTCGGCGCGGAGCTCATCGCACGCTACGACGAGTACTTCGTCCGTAAGCTCGACAGGTTCTTGCTGGACGAGACCAAGTCTCCGCTCGACCGAATCGACGCCTTCTTCGCCGACGCCGAGCGTGGCATGAAGCGCTTCGGATTCCGTCGTGGCTGCCTGGTCGGTAACCTGGGCCAGGAGATGGGCACGCTGCCCGAAGCCTTTCGTTCCCAGCTGACCAACGTGCTGCTCGACTGGCAACGCCGCACGGCAGTGGTGCTCGAGCAGGCCAGGCGCGACGGAGAGATCGGCAAGGCAACGGACTGCGCGGAATGGGCGGCATTCCTCTGGACCGGTTGGGAAGGCGCGGTGCTCCGCGCCAAGCTCGAACGCAAGGCTGCACCACTCCAGATGTTCGCCAGGCTTTTTCGGCAAAGCATCGGGGCCTGACCGCCCTTTTTTTTGACCTTCAATAGACGATCGGTCTAATAATGATGAAGACAACGCTTCTTGAACTCGGAGATCGCGGAGGCGCGCCATGAGCGTGCACGCCTTCGACTACGTGGTCATCGGCGCGGGCACCGCGGGCTGCCTGCTCGCGAACCGCCTGAGTGCCGACAGCGAACGCAACGTCCTGCTGCTCGAGGCGGGCGGTCCGGACAGCTACCCTTGGATCCACATCCCGGTCGGCTATCTGTACTGCATCGACAACCCGCGCACCGACTGGCGCTTCCGCACCGAGGCATCAGCAGGACTCAACGGCCGGTCACTGCTGTATCCACGAGGAAAGACCCTGGGCGGGTGCTCGAGCATCAACGGAATGATCTACATGCGCGGCCAGGCCCGCGACTATGCGCGATGGGCAGAAGCCACCGGCGACGCTGCGTGGACCTGGGAGAACTGCCTGCCCGACTTCCGTGCACACGAGGACCACTACCGCCTCGATGCGTCGAGGCTTGCCTCATCCGATGACATGGCGGCCTTCAAGGCGCTCCATGGCTCCGGCGGGGAGTGGCGCATCGAGAAGCAGAGGCTGCGCTGGGACGTGCTCGATGCGTTCGCGCTTGCCGCACAGCAGGCCGGCATCCCGGCCACCGAGGATTTCAATGGCGGGGACAACCGCGGCGTCAGCTATTTCGAAGTGAACCAGCGTGGCGGATGGCGCTGGAACGCCTCCAAGGCGTTTCTTCGTCCCATTCGCAAGCAACGCAGGAACCTGACAGTCTGGACCGGGGCACAGGTTTGCCGCCTGCTGTTCGAGCAGGACGCCGATGGCGTTCGCGTGTGCCGGGGGGTCGAGCTCGTGCACGCTGGCGAGCGGCGCACCGTGAAGGCGACACGGGAGGTCGTCTTGAGCGCCGGCGCGGTCGGCACACCGCAGATCCTGCAGCTCTCCGGGATCGGTGATGCCGCCCTGCTCCAGTCGCACGGCGTGCCTGTGGTCGCGCACGTGCCGGGTGTCGGGCGCAACCTGCAGGACCACCTCCAGATACGGTCGGTCTACAAGGTGCACGGCGCAGCGACGCTCAACACCCAGGCGACTCGGCTCATCGGCAAGGCGAAGATCGCGCTCGAGTACGCATTGAAACGCAGCGGCCCGATGAGCATGGCTCCTTCGCAGCTGGGCATCTTCACGAAGAGCGACGCGTCGCGCGCTCACGCGAATATCCAGTACCACGTGCAGCCACTCAGCCTGGATGCCTTCGGGCAGCCCTTGCACGATTTCCCTGCGATCACGGCCAGCGTGTGCAACCTCAATCCGACGAGCCGAGGCAGCGTGAATATCCGAAGTGCCGACTTCGCGGATGCGCCGCGTATCGCACCCGACTACCTGAGCACCGAGGAAGACCGGCGGGTTGCCGCCGACTCGCTGCGCGTCACCCGGCGAATCGCAGCGCAACCCGCGATGGCCCGCTACAAGCCGGAAGAATTCAAGCCCGGGCCCCAATACGAAACCGACGAGCAGCTCGCCCGGCTCGCGGGCGACATCGGCACGACGATCTTTCACCCCGTCGGCACCGCAAAGATGGGAGCCGCCTCGGACCAGATGGCGGTGGTGGACAGCCATCTGCGCGTTCGCGGCTTCCGTGGCTTGCGTGTGGTCGATGCCAGCGTGATGCCGACCATCACCAGCGGCAATACCAACAGCCCCACGCTGATGATCGCCGAGAAGGCCTCGCGCTGGATCGCTGCCGGGCAATAGACCTCTACAGGAGACAACGACATGGAGACATCTACCTCCGACACCGGCCGCAAGGGGCCGCTCAACGGCATCACGGTGCTCGACTTCTCGCGCGTCCTGGCCGGGCCCTACTGCACGATGATCCTGGCCGATCTCGGTGCGCGCGTCATCAAGATCGAGAAGCTCGGCACCGGCGACGACACTCGCGCCTTCGGCCCCTTCGTGGAAAAGGAGTCGGCCTACTTCATGTGTTTCAACCGGGGCAAGGAAAGCATCGCGCTCGACCTCAAGAGCCCGCGCGACCGCGAACTGCTCGAGCGGATGCTCTTGCACGCCGACGTGGTCGTCGAGAACTTTCGACCGGGCGTGATGGACCGCCTGGGCTACGGCGCCGAGCGACTCGCCCGTACCCATCCACACATCGTGTACGCATCGATCTCCGGCTTCGGACACACAGGCCCTTTCAGCGACCTGCCGGGGTACGACATGGTCGTGCAGGCGATGGGCGGTGTCATGAGCCTGACCGGTTGGCCCGATGCGCCGCCTGCGCGCGTAGGGACGAGCTTCGGCGACCTGAGCGCCGCCCTGTTCGCGGCGGTCGGCATCGTGTCATCCCTCTACAAGCGCACGCACGATGCCCAAGGCATGCGGGTCGACATCGGCATGCTCGACTGCCAGGCTGCCCTGATGGAGACCGCCCTGGCGCGCTTCGATGTCGAGGGCAAGGTGCCGACCAGGACCGGCGACAGCCACCCTTCCCTGGCACCTTTCGAAACCTTCGCGGCGCGGGATGGCCGCTTCGTGATTGCCGCAGGGAACGATCAGCTCTTCATGCTCATGGCCGACGCGCTTGGCAGTCCGGCGCTTGCGCTCGACCCGCGCTTTCTCAGTAACGACCTGCGCTGCCGCAACCGGCCGGCGATGGTCGCCGCCATCGAGGCCATCACCGGCACGGAGGCCATCGAGCACTGGATCGATCGTCTCAACGAGGCCGGCGTTCCATGCGCGCCCATCAACACCATCGACCGGCTGTTCGGACATCCGCAATTGCTCGCTCGCAACATGATCATCCAGGTCCAGGGCAAGTCGGAGCGATCGGTGCGCACGGCCGGCAATCCCATCAAGCTCGGCGGATTCGAGGACATCGACGTGAACACCCCCATGCGTGCGCCAGGACTGGACGAACACCGCGAACGCATCCTCGCCGAGCTGATGTCGGGGACAGGCGACTACGCACCGGCCGAGCGTCCTGCAGATCTTCCGGCACGCGAGCTGCCCGCCTCCCTGACCGAAGCAGCCTGAGCCACGACTTACCGAACAAGGAGTAGACATGTCCGCCACAGCAACCAAGGCTTCACCCGTGTTGTCCCCACAGCCGTCCACCGCCAAGACGGACCGCCAACCCGCTGCGGGAAACACATCCCCTCGCGCATCGGGACCGGCGCTGTACGAAACAATCCTCGTGGAGCGCCGAGAGCGCGTCGGCCTGATCACACTCAACCGTCCGCGAAGCCTCAACGCGCTGAACACCGTGCTGTCTCACGAGGTGGTCGCGGCACTTCGCGCATTCGATGCAGATGCCAACGTTGGCGCCATCGTGATCGCCGGAAGCCCGCGTGCCTTTGCGGCAGGCGCGGACATTGCCGAGATGGCCGACAAGACCTTCGCCGAGCTCCAGGCGAACGACGTGTTCGCGGCCTGGCAGGGCGTGCAGGCGATCACCACGCCGATCATCGCCGCCGTCAGCGGCTATGCCCTTGGAGGAGGCTGCGAACTCGCGATGATGTGCGACTTCATCATCGCCGCCGACGACGCACACTTCGGCCAGCCGGAGATCAAGCTGGGCATCCTTCCGGGCATCGGTGGCACGCAGCGCCTGACGCGATCCGTCGGCAAGGCGCTGGCGATGGATCTGATCCTGACCGGCAGGAGCATCAACGCCGCGGAGGCGAAAGCGTCCGGCCTCGTTGCGCGCGTGGTGCCCGCCGCCGAGCTCCTGCAAACGGCGCTCGAGGCGGCGCACACCATCGCGGGCTACAACGCCCCCGCCGTCCGCATGGCGAAGGAAGCCGTGAATCGTGCACACGAAGTCTCGCTCGCCGAGGGCCTGCTCCACGAGCGGCGCCTGTTCCAGGCGGCGTTCGCCACGGACGGCCAGAAGGAGGGAATGCACGCATTCCTGAGCAAGCGCGCGCCGGTGTTTCGTCATCGCTGAATGCCGCATTCGAGGAGCAAGCATGTTCAAGGCACTGGTACTGGACAAGTCACCCGGGTTCGCCGCGGCGATTCGCGAGGTCGACGATGGGTTTCTACCTCCCGGCGACGTCACGATCGACGTCGACTACTCGACGCTCAACTACAAGGACGCCCTGGCAATCACCAACAGGTCGCCGGTCGTCCGTGAATGGCCCATGGTGGCCGGGGTAGACGGCGCGGGTACCGTACGGGAAAGCAGTCACCCAGCCTGGCGACCCGGCGACCGTGTGGTGCTCAACGGCTTTGGCGTCGGCGAGAGGCACAAGGGCTGCCTGGCGCAACGCGCACGCCTGAGCGGAGACTGGCTGGTACGCCTGCCGGAGACGTTCACGACCAGGCAGGCCATGGCGATCGGGACGGCGGGCTATACAGCGATGCTCTGCGTGATGGCACTCGAGCGCCATGGACTCGAGCCGGGAGACGGCGAGGTGCTGGTGACCGGCGCGACCGGCGGCGTCGGGTCGGTGGCGGTCGCCCTCCTGTCCGGGCTCGGCTACCGGGTCGTGGCAGCAACGGGGAAGAGCGCGGAGGCGCCCTACCTGGAGGCGCTGGGCGCCGCGATGGTAATAGACCGCGCCGAGCTCTCGGCCCCGGGCAAGCCGCTGCAGAAGGAGCGCTGGCGCGCGGTCGTCGATGCGGTGGGCAGCCACACGCTGGCCAACGCCTGCGCGCAGACTCGCTACGGCGGTGCCGTCGCTGCCTGTGGCCTTGCGCAGGGTGCGGACCTGCCCGCCACGGTGATGCCATTCATCCTGCGCGGCGTCGCGCTGCTCGGCGTGGACAGCGTGATGGCGCCGCTCGCACTGCGCAACGAAGCGTGGACACGGCTCGGGCGGGATCTCGATGCGTCGCGGCTCGAGACCATCACCCGCGAGATCACGCTGTCGGACGCCATCGATGCCGCCGAGGCATTGATGGCCGGCAGGATCAGGGGCCGCATCGTTGTTCGCACGGCGGACTGACTACGCCCGACCTGCCCAAACCGCCGGACGCCGGGCGGCCCAGGGCACCGACTGTTCGAGCTGCCCGGCCAGGCGCAGCAACAGGTCTTCGCGCGCAAAGCCGGCGGCGAACTGGATGCCGATGGGCAGGCCGTGGCCGGGCTCCACGGCCAGCGGCAAGGACATCGCGGGTGTTCCCGCCACGTTGGCCGGCGGTGTGAAGGAGGCATGCCGGAAGACGCGCGCCGTCCATTCCAGGCCACTCATGCGCTCGGCGCCCTCGCTGTAGGTCGCGAGCAGCCCCGGCAGCTGCGGGAGCGTGGGCGTCATCAGCACGTCCATCTTCACGAACCATTCACCGACCGCGCGCGCGACGGTATTGCGCACTTCGAGCGCAGCGGCGAAGTCGACAGCGCTCGCGCTGCGGCCATAGCGATAGTTCGCGAGCGTAGAAGGCTCGAGGGTCGTCGCATCGACGGGGCGGCCGGTTGCGGCGGCAAGCCCATCGATCCAGCGCACCAGCGTGGCGCACCAGATCTGCGCATTGGCATGGACGAAGGCTTCCCACGACACGCCAAGCGCCGGCGTGGCCTCTTCGACGTGATGACCGAGCGACTGCAGGTGACGCGCCGCGTCGCGCGTGGCCTGCGCAACGGGCTGCGACGTTGGCTCGCCGTTCCACGCGTGGACCATCAGCCCGATGCGCAGCCTGCCAGGGTCGCGCCCCACCTCCGACAGGAAATTGTCCGCGGGCGGCGCGGTGTAGTACGGATCGCCCGCCGAGTAGCCCTGCACCGCATCCATCAGTGCGGCGCTGTCGCGCACCGTGCGGCTGACGCCGAGTTGCACTCCGAGGCCCGCGAAGACCTCATCGAGCGCAGGGCCGTTGGACGTGCGGCCGCGCGTGGGCTTGAGGCCGACCAGACCGTTGCAGGCAGCAGGCACGCGGATCGAGCCCGCTGCATCCGTTGCATGCGCCATCGGTACCACGCCCGCCGCCACGGCTGCGCCGGAGCCACCACTGGAGCCGCCCGCGCTGACGCGGGTGTCCCAGGGGTTGCCGGTCGCTCCCTGCAATGCGGACTCTGTCTCCGTACTGAAGGCCATTTCGGGCGTGGTCGTGCGGCCGATGGTGACCAGGCCGGCCCGCCTGAAATGGCTCATGAGACTCGAGTCACCCGATGCGACAACACCCTGAGCCAGACGGCTGCCGAGTTCGTTCGTCCTGCCCGCCATCTGGATGGCGAGATCCTTGATCAGAAACGGCACGCCCGCGAGCGGGCCGCCGGTCGGCAGCGTAGCCAGATCCGATTCTTCAGGCGCCCAGTGCTCGATCACGGCATTGATTCGAGGGTTCACGGCATCAGCTGCGGACCTTGCGAGCGCAGCAAGTTCTACCGGCCGGATTTCGCCGGCAGCGACGAGTTGTCCCAGGCCGACGGCGTCATAAGCCGTGTATTCGCTCAGGTTCATGGTGTTTCTCCAGAGGTGGGACACCGAAGATAGGGAAGGCCAGCCGTTTTGATTAGCCCACCCAGATGGCAAGAACTGGCCCACGGATGGGACAATGCCGGACTTGTGAGCCCTCGAACGGACGTTGAACATGGCAAGAGATATGAACGACACGCTCGTGTTCATCCGGGTGGTACAGGAGGGCAGCTTCACCGCCGCGGCGCGCGCACTGCAGGTCCCCAAGACCACGGTCAGCCGACGCGTCTACGAGCTGGAGAAGTACATGGGGGCGCAGTTGCTCCGGCGCACCACGCGCAAGCTGAGCCTGACTGAAGCGGGAGCGATCTATTTCGAACAATGTCGTTCCATCGCCAGCACACTCGAGGCCGCCGAGGGTGCCGTGCACCAACTGCGCGACGGCCCGCGCGGGTGGCTGCGCGTGACCATGCCCTATTCGTTCGGCGTGAGCTGGTTCGCGCCGCTCCTGCCCGGATTCCGCGCGAGCTACCCCGACGTGAGGCTGGAGATCGTCGCCTCACACGCAACACTCGACCTGGTCGACGATGAGATCGACATTGCACTGCGCCTCGGCGAGCTGCCGGACTCCAGCCTCGTGGCGCGGCGACTCGCGAGCTTTCCTTCCGGCACCTTCGCAAGCCCTGCATACCTTCGCCGCGCGGGACCACCAGAGACGCCTGAAGCCCTCCGCGGCCATCCGACACTGGCGCTGCATCAGGCCCGTCGCGACGTCGGCTATGTGTGGCCGTTGCGAAAGGGCAGTGGCAAACCCCGCGGCTACCTGATCGACCCGGTCGTTGTGGCAAGCGATCCGGCGCTGCTCTATGACGCCTTGTGCCAAGGGGAAGGCATTTCACTGGCCATGGAGCAGAGCATGGCGACGGATGTCAAGGCGCGCCGCTTGGTGCGCGTGCTGCCACAATGGGTCGGCCCGCCGCAGGATCTCAATGCGCTTTCTTCCCGGGAGCGGATGCCGTCTCCGAAAGTGCAGGCATTCATCTCCTATCTCAAGCAAAGACTCAGCTTCGATCGCGTCTGAGTGGGGTGCGGCTCGTTGCCTTGCATACCGCGCCTGGCAGATGGCAACCCACACACAAGCCCATGCCGCGGGGCCGCCTGGCTGACTACTTCGTTTTCGTGGACTCGCTCGTCCGCGTCGCCTCGGCCCATCCGCCAAACGAGCCGGTCGTGTAGCCGTTCGTTCCGACAAAGGATTCGCCGAACATTTCGGTGCGAAAGCTGTAGCTTTCCTTGAGACCTGGCAGTTCCGTTCTGGAAGTGCCCTCCGTCGTGGTGTGAACGGTTCCGTCTGGATTGCCGGTCAGGTCGATGACAACGGTCGAGGCGTTGAAGCTGCTGCAATCCGCGGAAGACGGATTGAGCGTGGCACTGACGGTAATTCGTCCGTTTCCTGGATTGAGAGACGCTGCATTGGCGTACGCAGGTCCCCGACAAGTGACGTAGCTCAGCGTCGTCGAGGACGTGCGGTAGCTGCTCGACACCACGCCCTGGGTGACTCCATCGAGATCCTCATAGATCCAGACGGAAAATTCGCTGCAATTCCCTGCGGCATCGCACGAACCGCCTTGGGCTTGGAGCTGTGTTCTCCTCAGTCTTGTGGCATCGGAGGGGGCGCCCGATGCGAACGGCGCCGCGCCGATCGCCAAGGCCAAGATGGACGCCGCGGCGACAAGGCGAATGCGCATGTTCGACTCCTAGGGGTTGCTCACCTCGAGCAGTGTGGCACTTCACCTTTCGCTGGGCTTGATATGGATCAAGCCGTTTCGCGCACGGGCGCCTCGCTTCGCGCTCGACCAATGTTCAATCACGTCATGTTGGCAGCAACGGCATCGAACGCTTCAGTACATGGTCGACCGGTGCGCGGCGACCCCGGCCATGGCGCCGTCCGCGACCGCCAGGGCCACGTTGCCAGCCGCCCGTGCGGCATCGCCACAGGCGAGGACGTTCGGCACAGAGGTCTGCTGCATGGCATCCACTTGAATGAAAGCCCCCATCGGGCCTTGGGCCAGCGCACAACCCAGCTGGGCTGCGATGGAGCTGCCGATGTGGCTGCGCGGCTGGGTGAAAAGGCCATTCATGGACAGCGTCCGACCATCGGCCAGCACCACGTCCGCCCTGCCTTCGATCCGCACGATGCGCGCGGCCTCCACCTGCGTACCGCGACGCGCGAAGGCGGCCAGGTCTTCGTCGGATGGGCGGTAGGCATCGTTGAGGAACAGGGTGGGCGTTCCCCAGTCGGGCAGCATCATGGCCTGGTGTTGCGCCATCTCAGAGGCCGCGATGATGCCGATGGGCCCGGCTTCCAACTCATAGCCATGGCAATAGGGGCAGTGGAAGATGCTGCGGCCCCAGCGCTCGGCCAGGCCCGCGACTGCCGGCAGCTCGTCGCGCACGCCGGTAGCCAACACCAGCCGCGCCGCCTCCACCGTGCGTTCGCCCACGCGAAACTCGAAGTGTCCGCCTTCGCGCTGTCGGGCGTCCTCCGCCATGCCCTCCATCCATCGCACCGTGGGATAGCGCAGCAGCTGCCGCCGGGCTTCCGCAGCGATGGCGCCGGGTGCCACCCCGTCGCGGGACAGGAACCCGTGCGACGTGCCGCCGGCCTCGTCGACGAAACGGTTGCGGCGCAGCCCGGCGTCCACCACCGTGACGTCCCGGCGAGCCCGAGCGAGCTGCAGGGCGGCGGACAGACCTGCATAGCTGCCGCCGATGACGGCGAATTCAGTCTTGACCATGGTGGTCCTCCAGACGATGGGTGATGGACGCGCCCGCCGGGCGGTGCGTCTTGAGGCGGCGCTCGAAACCCTTCAACAGCTCGGCCAGCGTGATGCCTTCCAGGCGCTTCAGCAGGGAGGCCTCGGCCTGCTGCACGGCGGTCTGCAGCGATTCGTTGACCACCTGCGCAACCAGGCACTCCGGCCGGTCCTCCCGGAACCCGAGCGACACCAGCGCGGGCGCGCCCAGCGCCATGTGCACATCGCGCAGCGTGACGCTTTCCACCGGCGCGGACATGACCCAGCCCCCGCCGTGCCCTTTCCCGGATGAGACGAGGCCCGCCTCACGCAGGCCGACCATCAGCCGGCGCAGCACTACAGGGTTGGTGCTCATCGCGGAGGCGAGCGCCTCGGAGGTGAGTGGAGCGTCGGCTTGCGCCAGGTGCAGGATGACGTGCAAGACGTCGGAAAGCTGACTGCTTGATTTCATGCAACTATTGTAGTTGCATAAAATGACCCGGCGCTCGGCAATGCCATCCGCCCTGCCCTGCCCACGACCTTCACGCACGCTGGCGGCTGCCGATCACTCCGGCAGGCCGCATTCGACGAGGCCGCGGCAGAAGCGCGACCCCTGGTCCGGGTCCTGGAACGGCCACCTTCTCAGGTCGCGCAGCCGAAATTCGGGGCATGCCGCCCGCAGGCTGTGGGCCGCTCGCCGCGCCAGGTCGAACTGCCCCGCGTGCCACGCGGCCGTGGTGAGAAGCAGAAGGTACCGAGGGACGTTGCGCTCGCGTTGGTCGGCACGCTGAGCCCATTCGACGGCATCGTCGTATCGCTGGAGAACGAAATATCCGAGCGCCACGCTCTGCATGAACCATGCGTTGGCGGGGAAGCGAGGATTGGCTTCGGCCGCCTTCAGGCAATGCGCAACACCTGCTGCAGCATCTCCTGAAAAGATCATCGCGGCGCCTAGAAGGTCCATCGCCATGATGTAGGTTGCGTTCAGCTCGAGACTCCGCTTGGCCTCGCGAATGGCCGAGGCAGTATCACGCTCGCCATAAAGGTGGAAGGTTCCGAGAATCGAATGGCCGAAATCGCTTCGCTCGTTCAGGTCGATGGCCCTGCGCGCGAGACGGCGGCAGTCGGCGGCCTCTTCGGCGGACATCTCCTTGTAGCCGCAAATCACCTGCGTCATCGCGCCAGCCGCGCGGATGCTCAGCGCCATGAAGTTGTCAGGACTCCTGCCGATCACCCGATCAATCAGCTCCCTGGAGCGCCGCCATTCGGCGGGCCTGGAGCACAGGAGGATATGACCTGCCTGCGAGAGCAGCTCCTCGTCGCTGAGTTCTTCGGGCGCATGGCACGCAGCCATCTCGGTTTCACGCGCATGGATCTCGTAGCGCACGGCCGTCGAGGCGCGCAGGGCAAGATCGTCGATCGCCTGGAATACATCGGCCGATGTGGAGTCGAAGCGCTGCGACCAGAATTCCTTTGTCGTGTGCTGATCGAGCAGATGGACAGTGGCCCGAACCCGGCCTGCGGCGTTCTGGACTCTTCCTCTTACCGCGTAGTCGGCCATCTCGGCGGAGGTGACCACGGTAAGGCCGGTCAGCTTTGCCAGCGCAGACGCTATTTCCTCGGTGGCAGCGGTGGCAAGCACTTGACCTTGTGCGTCGTCGCCGAGCGATTCGAGCCCAAACAACATCACGCTCGGCTTGGCATCCGGGCTTCTCGACCTGCGGGTCGGGGGCGCGGCCCGAGGCGGCGGCACGCCCGTGCCTTCGGTGTGGATGCGAAATGCCCGAACGGGGTACGGTATGTTCTTGACCGATTGCTCGCCCAGGTCTTCGAATGTCGCCTGGAGTCGATTGCGCACCGCCTCCTGGGTCATTCCCGAGATGGTCAGGCCACCCGGATGGGCCAGCCCTTCCAGCCGCGCAGCGATATTCACGCCATCACCGTAGATCGTGCCGTCGGCCTTTTCAATCACATCGCCCAGATGCACGCCGATTCGAAATCGCATCCGGCGATCGTCGGGAGTCTGCTCGATCGACGCGTTGAGCGTCTTCTGTATCTCGAGTGCAGCCGTCACTGCGCCGATGGCCGTCTCGAACATGGCGAGCACCGAATCCCCGGCCATGTCGATCACGCGGCCTTGGTGGGATTCGATCTGGGCCTTGAAGACGCTGCGCCCGGCATCGAGCGCGGCGATGGTGCGACGCTCATCTCCTGCCATGAGCCGGGAATAGCCCGACACGTCCGCAACCAATATGGCTGCCAGGCGCTGCCGAATGCCGGTGTCGTCCATTGCCTGCCCCCGATGGGTTAGAGAGCAGGATCGTAGACCTCAACCGGCGGCGGCGCCATATGGAGGCGTCGACGAGAAGCTCTTGCTTGAGAGTCGTTGAGCGGCGCGGGCCAGCCGATGGCTGCAGGGTCTGCTCACATCATGCCGAGAAGCGCCTTCGATACTCGCCAAGGCTCACCCCGAGCCGACGCCCGAACGCGCGTCGAAACCCGTCGACGTTCGCATAGCCCACCGCGGCGGCCAATCGCTTGGCCGGCAGGTCCGACTGCTCCGCCAGGCGGCGGGCTGCGTCGATCCGCGCGTGCTCGACGAAGGCCGCGGGCGTCGTGCCGGTCTCGCTGCGGAAGATCCGCGCGAAGCTGCGTTGGCTCATGCCGGCGCGCGAAGCCAGGGCAGGTATCGACAGGTCGTCGGTCAGTCTCGCAAGGACATACTCCTGCACCGCGCGCACGCTGGAACGCTCGGAGGTCTGCGCGGCCAGGTGCGCGCTGAACTGGCTCTGCCCGCCCGGGCGCTTGAGGAACATCACCAACTGGCGCGCCACCTGCAACGCGAGTTCGCGCCCATGGTCCTCCTCCACCATCGCAAGGGCGAGGTCCATGCCGGCAGTCACCCCGGCGGACGTGAACAGCTTGCCGTCCTTCACGTAGATGGCGTCCACTTCCACGCAGGTACCCGGATAGGCCGCAGCGAGTCGGGCGACGGCATTCCAGTGGGTCGCCACGCGCTTGCCCTGCAGGAGTCCCGAGGCGGCCAGGACGAAAGCGCCGGTGCACACCGAGCCATAGCGCCGCACGCTGCGGGACTGGCGCCGCAGCCAGCCTTGCAACTGCGCATCGCTCGCCATGTCTTCGATGTCGGGGCTTCCCGCGACCAGCAAGGTGTCGATGCGCGCGCGGTGCGTCGCCACCGTCGCGTCGACGGCCAGGCGCAACCCGCTGCTGCTTCGGAGCATGCCTTCGTTGGTGCCGATCACCTGCACTTGGTAGGCGCGCGGGTTGCCGAGCTGGCGCGATGCCTCGGCGAAGACGTCGGCGGGTCCGGCAACATCCAGCAGTTGGAAGCGCGGAAACGCGAGGATGGCGATGCGCATGGCTGACTTGGCCCGATGATTGGCAGAAAACGCCGGCGCTTGGCAGCGGCAATGAGGAGAGCTTGGCAGAAACTATCAAGTCCTGCAAATACTGCCAACCGAACCGCCGTGCAAAGTCCCGCTCTCAGCCCATCTTCCTCGCCCTCGGGCCTTCGCAGCGAAGGCTCCGTGAAGAACCTGCCGGTCAACCTGTTCGCCTCGGTCATGGGCCTGGCCGGACTGGCGCTGGCCTGGCGGCTCGCACACGACAGCCTCGGCGCGACGGCTTTGGTCGGCGAAGCCATTGGCGTGTTCGCACTGGGCGTGTTCGCGCTGATCTCGCTGGGGTATCTGACCAAGCTCGTGAAGCATCCCGAGGCGGTGTACGCGGAGTTTCACCACCCGGTGGCGGGCAGCTTCTTCGGCACCATCGCGATCTCGATCCTGTTGCTGTCTGCCGTTGTCGCGCCTTATGCGGCGGCCGCTGCGCCGGCCATCTGGACGATCGGCGTGGTGGCAACCCTCGCGCTGAGCTTCATCGCCGTCTCGCGCTTGCTCAAAGGCCAGGTCGATGCATCGCACGCCGTGCCCGCGTGGATTGTTCCGTGCGTGGCCACGCTGGACATCCCCGTCACGGGGCAACACATGTCCATGGCCTGGGCTTCGGAAATCAACCTGATGGCTTGCGCCGTCGGCGCCGTGATGGCGCTCGTGATCCTCGTGATGATCATCAGCCGGCTCGTGCATCGCGACCCGCTTGCGGCCGCCATGACACCGTCGCTCATGATTCTGGTCGCGCCATTCGCGGTAGGCTTCATCGCCTACACGAATGTCGTTGGCGGCATCGATCGGTTCGCTGCACTGCTCCTGTATTTCGGGTTGTTCATGTTCGCCGTGGTCGCACCGAAGGTGTTCCGGCCGAGCGTGAGCTTTTCTCCGTCCTGGTGGGCGATCGGCTTCCCGATGGCAGCGCTGGCCAACGCGGCGCTCAGGTACTCCGCGTTCCGGGACAGCGGCCCGCTGTGGTGGCTCGCGGTCGGGCTGTTGGGTGCGCTGAGTCTTGCCATGGCGGTGCTCACCGTCCGAACCATCCACATCGCGCTGAACGGCAAGCTTTTCACATGAGGCCCGGCAGGAGGAAGATGCACATTCGCCTATGGGTGCCGGAGGATCTGCTCCATCTTCCTGCCCTTCGCGAGCTCGTCGATCAGCTTGTCCAGGTAGCGAATCTTCTGCATCAGCGGATCGCCAACTTCTTCGACGCGAACACCGCAGATGGTGCCCTTGATCAGTGAGCTGTCCGGATTCATGGCTGGCGCTTGAGCAAAGAAGGTCGCGAAATCGTTCTCCTGTTCGATCTGCAGCTTCAGGCCAGCCTCGTCGTAGCCGGTCAACCAGCAAATGATTCGATCCACTTCCTCCTTCGTCCGATTCTTGCGCTCGGCCTTCTGAACGTACAGCGGATACACCTTTGCAAACGCTGTCGCGAAAATCTGATGCTTCGGCATGAACATGACTCCGGGAGCTGGGGCCTCGACTTGCGTCCCGCCACGCAGTGCGTCACTGGGATGCTGCGGATGGAGGGCTTGTGCTACGCCAGCGGCGTCCACCCCGAAGGATTTTCGTCCTCGTCCAGGGCTTCGCGACGCGGACCGCGCTCGTGCGTGTCATAGAGCCTGCGAAGCGCGTTCACGCCCTCCCGCAAGGCGTGCTCGTAGCTGTCGGTTCCGCGAGGCGCCGAATGCAAGAGGCGAAAGTCGTCGCCAGGCCCTTGCGCTTCCAGCAGGACCCAATAGAAATGGCCCGGATCAGGCTCATCGACGGTGACTGCAATGGATCGGAGAAAACTTGGCATGTTGCTTGGGGTGAATGTCGAGCGGGCGCTGTGACCAAAAGGGAGCCGGGGGCCCGCACTCTCGATTCGATGGGAGCAGCGGGGCGCTGCTGCGCGAAACTCAGCTGCTTCTTTGCGCCTTGCCCCAGCCGGAGAACATTCTGCCGAGCAGGCCTCGTGCCGGCGCATCGTCGCGCTTCGCGCCGCTGCCGGCGCGCCGCGCTTCGGCCACGGGCACGGCAAGAGCAGCCTCCCGGGAGGCGAGTTGGCCCAGGTTTTCGAACACATACCGGGGCGGCGCGGTGCGCAAGCCCAGGGTCCGTTCCGTCAGCTGGATCACGCGCATGGCCTGCAGTGAATCGCCGCCGAGGTCGAAGAAGTTGTCGCTGGGCCGGATGTCGGAAGTCTCGATCTTGAGCACGTCGGCCCAGATCTGCGCCAGCCGCAGTTGACTGGGGGCAAGCGCGGCAGGGGCCGACGTCGACGCGGCCAGGCCCATCGCAGGCTCGGCGCGCTCGCGGGATGCCGGCTCGGCCGCATCGCCGCGCGACAGGTGCACGAGCTGCGCGGCTTCGGCCGAATCGCCGTCTGCGACCAGGGCCGCCAGGCTCTCTTGCGCTTGCGCTGCCACGCGCCGCAGCAACTCCACGTAGCGGTCGCGCAGGGCGAAGGCTGTTTCGCCCCGGTAGATGTCGGCGTTGTAGGTGAGGCCGCCCTCCAGGCCGTCAGGGCCCTCGGTCAGCCACAGGCCAAGGTCCTCCGTGGCGCCGCGCTGCGAGACCTGGACTTGGCGAAGGTGCAGCGGGCCCAGGCTCTGCGCGCGCTCGCGCGTGTCCTCGAAGGAGAACAGCACCTGGTACAGGCCGACGCCCTTGGCGCGCGCCGAAAACTCCGGCTCGCCCGCGAAGCGCTCGAAGGGAATCTGCTGGTTGTCGAGCGCCGAGATGAGTCGCTGCTTCAGGGACTGCATGAACTGGCCCAGCGTCTGCTGAAGATCCAACTCCACCGGGAGCGGCAGCAGGTTGCCGAACATGCCCATCACGGGCTCGGTCTCCGGGAGCTGGCGGCCGCGCACGGGCGTGGCGACCACCAGCGAGCGCACATCGGCCACGCTGCCCAGCAGGAGGACGTACACGCCGAGCGCGAGCATGTTGAGCGTGACCTGGTGGCTGCGCGCCACGGCGTGCAGCTGCTGCGTCAGCTCGCCATCGAGGGCCATCCAATAGGTGTGGCCCTGGCCGGTCATGCCTGCCCCGCGCGGCCTGTCGGTGGGCAGGGCCCTGGGCGGTGGAGCATCGGCAAAGCGCTTCTTCCAGAAGCCCAGCTGTTCCTCGAACTGCGGCGAGGCCAGCCAGTCGAGGTACCACTCGGCATAGTCGGCGTGCGTCACGGTCAGCTCGGGCAGCGCATGCGGCACGCCACTCAGCCTGGCTTGATAGAGCGCCGACAGTTCGTTGATGAGCAGGTCGACCGAAGCCCCGTCCCACACCAGCCGGTGCGCCACGAAGACGAAGACGTGGTCGTTGTCGTCGATGCGGATCAGGGCTGCATTGAAGAGCGGCGCACGATGGATGTCGATGAGCTGGTCCGCCACCTCCTGCAGCTTCTCGACGAGTTCTGGTTCGCGCTGGTCGGCAGGCAAGCCAGCCAGATCGAAGCGCATTAGCTCGACCGGTGCCTCGGCGGCGATCGATGCGGTGAACTCGCCGGTCTTTGCGTCTCTGGTGAACGATGTGCGCAGCACGGGCTGGCGCTGCACGACCTGGCGCAGCGCGTCATGGAAGACCGCGGTGTCCAGCGCGCCCGTCAGGCGGTGGGCCGAGGGCGTGTTGTAGACGGACCGGCCGGGATGCAGTTCCTCGAGGAAGAGGATGCGTTCCTGCATCGGCGTGAGCGGCGCGCTGCTGCGCCCCGCCCGGCGGCGGATGTGCTCGACGGGCGCGACGCCGCTGGCCTGCAGTTCGCCCATGGCCGCCGACAGGCGCTCCGCCGTCGGCGCCGCGAAGAGCGTGCGCAGCGGCACGGTGACGCCGAACTCGCGAGACAGCAGCGTGGCAAGGCGCGACGCCAGGAGGGAATGGCCGCCCAGCGCGAAGAAGTCGTCCTGAATGCCAAGGCCCGGCAGGCTCAGCACCTGCTCCATAGCCGCCAGCACGATGCGCTCGCGCTCGTCGCGCGGCGCGACGGTGTGCGCGAGCTCGGCGGCCTGCACGGCACCGGAAGACGCGCCAGGCGCGGGCAAGGCCTTCCTGTCGATCTTGCCGTTGGGCAGCCGCGGAAGTTCGGCGAGCACGACGAAGTGCTGCGGCAGCATGTACTTCGGCAGGCTTGCGCACAGCGCCCGTTTCGCGGCGGCAGTGTCGACCTGCGCACCGGCCGCCGCGACGAGGTAGGCGACCAGGCGCACGTCGTCCGGCTGGTCCTCGCGTGCAACGACGACGCTGGCGCCCACGCCGGGCAGGTCGTTGCAGCACGCCTCGATCTCTCCGGGCTCGATGCGGTAGCCGCGCACCTTGACCTGGTGGTCGAGGCGGCCCTGGTGCTCGAGCAGGCCGTCGTTGCGCCAGCGGCCGCGGTCGCCGGTGCGGTAGAGCCGGCCGCCGGTATTCGAAGCAGGGTCTGGGATGAAGCGCTGCTGCGTCAGCTCGGGACGGTCGAAGTAGCCGATGGCAAGACCGGCGCCGCCGATGCAGATTTCACCCGGCACGCCGACAGGGCATCGCTGTCCCTGGGCATCGATGATCCAGACGCTGGTGTTCGCGATGGGCCGGCCGATGGAGACGCCGTTGCGCGCGAGCTGCGCACCGTCGACGCGCCACGCGGTGGAGTAGACGGTGGTTTCGGTGGGGCCGTACATGTTCCAGAGCTCGCCGCAACGTGCGCTGAGCGCCAGGGCCAGGTCGCGGGGCAGGGTCTCGCCGCCGGTGATGGCCTTCAACCCGGGGCTGCCTTGCCATTGCGCATCGAGCAGCAGGCGCCAGGCGGTCGGCGTGCCCTGCAGCACGGTGACCTGTTCACGCTCGATGAGCTGGCGGAAGGCCTGGCCGTCCTTGGCCGTCTCGCGCGCGACCAGCACGATTTCCGCGCCGGCCTCGAGCGGCAGGATCAGCTCCATCACGGCGATGTCGAAGCTCAGCGTGGTTGCCGCCGCGACGCGGTCGTCGGGGCCGATGCGCAGCGTCTCGCGCATGCTTTGCAGCAGGTTGGCCACTGCCTCGTGCGCGATGCCCACGCCCTTGGGCTTGCCGGTGGAGCCGGAGGTGTAGATGAGGATGGCCATGTCGCCGGGCTGCGCGTCCTGCGGGCCGGGGAGCAGCGGCGTCGGCGGTGCGTCCAGCCATTCGACGTCCTTGTCCAGCCAGAGGATCTGCCCGTCGCCGTCCTCACACCAGGCGCTCGGCGCGTGGGCGATGCGGGACGTGGTGATCAGCAGGCCGAGCCGCGCGTCCTCTGCCTGGTAGTCGAGGCGCGCCTTCGGGAAATCCGGGTCCAGCGGGACATAGGCTGCGCCGCACTTGAGCACGGCCAGCACGGCGACCAGCATGTCCGCATCCCGCTCGAGGCACAGGCCGATGCGTTCGCCGCGGCCCATGCCGCGAGCGCGCAAGGCGTGGGCCAGGCGGTTGGCGCGCGCGTCCAGTTCGAAATAGGTCCACTGCCGGCCTTCGTGGCGCAGCGCGGCGCGATCGGGCTGCGCCTCCACCGTCCGCTCGAAGCCTGCGTGGACCAGGCTGCCGCGCGTGAGCGGGGTGGGTGCCGGCTGGAGAGCGAGGAGGCGCGCTTCCTCGGCGGCGTCGAGGAGGTCCACTCCGCCGAGCGCCACGCCGGGCTCGCGCACGGCCGCCCTCAGCAGGCCTTCGTACATCCTCATCCATCGGGCGATGGACTCGTCGTCGAACAGGTCGACGTTGTATTGCACTTCCCATTGCATGCCGCCGGCGACGGGCGTGAGGTTGAGGAAGAGCTCGAAGTTTTCGTACGCGCGCGGGATGCTGCGCAGTTGCGCCTGCAGGCCCGGAAACTCGCCGGCGAGGCGCTCGGTGCTGGCGTCGACATTGAAGAGCACGCTCACCAGCGGCAGGCGGCTCGGGTCGCGCGGCACCAGCAACTTCTTGAGGAGCGTGCCGTAGGTGAGGTTCTGGTGCTCGAAGGCATCGAGCAGCAGGCCTCGGCTCTGGCTGGCGAGTTCGGCCAGCGGCGTCGCGGCGTTCACCGAGACCCGCAGCGGCAGGAGGTTGACGCAATGCCCGACGAGCCGGGGCATGTCGCTGGCGAGCTGGCCGGCCGCAGCGATGCCGATGACCACGTCGTCCTGGCCGGTAAGGCGATGCAGCAGGCCGGCGAAGGCGCCGAAGAGCGCGGCGTAGAGGCTGGCGCTCGATCCGGCGGCCAGCTTGCGAACGCCGTCGACGAGCTCGGCGTCGAGCAGCCCGTCCATCCGGCGCGACCGGAAGGTCCGCACCGCGGGGCGCGGCCGGTCGAGCGGCAGTTCGAGCACCGGCACGCTGCCTCCGGCGAAACGGCCCAGCCAGTAGTCGACGTGGGCCTGCATGCGCGGGCTCGCCGTCTCCTCGGCTTCCCACTGCGCGTAGTCCGCATAGCGAGGCGCGGGCTCGGGGGTTGGGCGCATGCCCCGCTCGTGCGCGTAGAGCTCGCCGAGCTCGGTGCAGATCACGCTCAAGGACCATCCGTCGCAGACGGCGTGGTGGGCGCTGATCAGGAGGGTGTGGTCTTCCGGTCCGGTGCGGTAGAGGCTTGCGCGCAAGAGCGGGCCCTGCTCCAGGATGAAGCGTTCGCGGACTGCGGTGTCGAAGCCTGCGGCCAGCCGGCGCTCCCGTTCCGCTGCATCGGCATTCGACAGATCGATGCGTTGCAGCACGCAGGCCGGGGGTGGCGCGATGAAGAGCTGCGTGCCCTCCGGCGAGAAGGTCGCACGAAGGCTATCGTGGCGCTCCACCAGGCGGTCGATCGCGCGCTGCAGTGCGGCCTCGTCGAGCGGGCCGGCGAGCCGCAGCGCGCTGGCCTCGTTGTACGCCAGCCCTGCTTCCTCGCTCAGGCGATCGCCGAGCCAGATTTCGCGCTGCGCCTCGGTGGTGGGAATGATCGTCTCGACCTCGCCGAAGGCGAAGGGATCGAACGCGTCGGAGTCCGGCTCGTCAGTGCCCTGTCGAGCGGGCCCGAGGGGGCCGTCCGATGGGGACCCGGCTGCTGGAGCGGTGTAAGAGTTTGAAAGACTCCGCATTGTCTGCAGCATTGCTGCTGAGCTGAACGGAGCGTGTCGGACGGCGGCGCACAGGCCTGAAGGTGAAGACCCGCCGACATCGCAGCATCGCAGTGATGCGTGTAGGCGGGCACCGTCGTGGGGCACAGCAGACACCCTTCAGCGGGACGGGACCATCGACGCTGTGCTTCGCGGCGTGGTGATTAGAACCTTGGTTCTCCCACTTTTTTGAACCAAGGAGACTTCGATGGCCGAACGGAATGACACAAAGGAAAAGACAGCCGCCACTGGCGTTGGCGCGGTGGTTGGCGGCGCCGCGGGTGGCGTGGCAGGCGGCGCAGCTGCGGGAGCCGCTGTCGGCGGCATGACCGGCCCCGTGGGCGCTGCTGTCGGGGCCGTGGTTGGCGCGGTTGCCGGAGCGGTCGCCGGCCGCATGGCCAAGGCGGACCCGGAGGCGGAAGACGCGTACTGGCGCGACAACTACACCGGGCGCCCCTACGTCGAGAGCGGATCGAGCTACGACGACTATTCGCCGGCGTACCGCTACGGTGTGGACGCCTATTCGCGCTACCCCAACCGCCAGTTCGATGAGGTCGAGCCCGAGCTGAGCCGCGACTGGGGCACTTCGCGTGGTCGCTCGTCGCTGGAATGGGAACGCGCCAAGCACGCGACTCGCGATGCCTGGCAACGCCTCAGCGACAACGTCGAACGTGCGGTTCCCGGCGACTCGGATCGCGACGGGCGCTGAGTAGCTGCGCAAAGGAAAAACGGCCCGAAGGGGCCGTTTTTTTTGCCTCGACTCATCCAGGGCCCTCGCGCCGGAGGCTGTTGCTCAACGCCGTCTTCCGCAAGATCACCGCGAAGGACTGCACCGCCGCCGGCTTGGTCTCCCCCAGCCGCCACAGGATGCCTGGCGTCCTCACCGGAGTGGGGCTCTCCAGCGGGATCATCTTCAGCCCCGCCATCGCCTCCGGCACGGCGTTGATCGCCACGATCGAGCCGATCATCGTGCGCGCCACAAGCGCGAGCATCGGCGCCACGGTCGACATCTCGGCCACCACCGTCGGCTCGGCGCCGCAGGCGTGGAAGCACTCGTCGAGCATGGTGCGGGTCGAGAAGCTGGAGGACACCAGCACCAGATCCTGCCGGTGCAGCTCCACCATGCGGATGCGCTTGCGGTGCGCAAGCGGATGCGCGGTCGAGACGACGAGCACCATCTCCTCGTTGTAGAGCGGCTCGAACCACAGGCCGGTCGGGTCCTGCGGCCGGTAGGAGATGCCGAGGTCCAGCTCGCCGGCCGCAAGCCGCGCGGCAATCACCTCGGCCGCGAGCTCCTCGACGCTGATGCGCACCGTGGGATGCCGCGCGAGGAACTGCGCGACGCATTCGGGAATGAGCCCGATGTTGAAGGTGTGCGTGGCGCCGATGCGGACCTTGCCGGTGAGGTTGCCGGCACCGGGCTTCAGCAGCGCCACGCCCTGGTCCACCTCCTTCAGGGCGCGCGAGGCAAAGCCGCGCAGCAGTTCGCCGGCCTCGGTCGTCACCACCTTCTTGCCGATGCGCTCGAAGAGGGGCTGGCCCAGTTCTTCCTCGAGCTGCTTGATCTGGTGGGACAGGGTCGACTGGGTCACGTGCACGCGCTCGGCAGCCCGCGTGAAGCTCAGGCAATCGGCCAGCGCGACGAAATAGCGTAGATGCCGCATCTCCATGAAAACCCCTGCGAATGATCGATGCCATCGATGATATCCATGGAAATTCATCATTTGCCGCGGCCTCCTGCGCGGCCTATCGTCCGGCCAGAAACAGGAGACAGCCATGGCCGACTACAACCAGGACAGCATCACGCAGGACGTGCTCGACGCCTTTGCGAAGACGCCCGACCCGCGCCTGCGCCAGCTCATGACCGCGCTGGTGAAGCACATCCACGCCTACGCGCGCGAGGTGGACCTCAAGCCCGGGGAATGGCTCGCGGCGATGAAGTTCCTCGAGGCCACGGGGCAGATCTCGACCGACAAGCGGCCGGAGTTCATCCTGCTGTCGGACACGCTGGGCCTGTCGATGATGGTGGTGGCGCTCGACCAGGCGCGCGCCGGCGCCGGCGCGCAGGGCGCGACCGAGGCGACGGAAGCCACGGTGGAAGGCCCGTTCTACTGGGCCGGCGCGCCCGACATGCCGCTGGGCGCGGACATCAGCGGCAGCGCGCGCGGCGAGCCCACCTTCTACATGGGCCGCGTGACCGACGTGCACGGCGCGCCGCTGGAAGGCGCGGTGCTCGACGTGTGGTCGGGCGACGGGGAGGGCAAGTACGACGTGCAACTGAGCACCGAGCCCACGATGGCGGCGCGCGGGCGCTTCCGCACCGATGCGCAGGGGCGCTACTGGTTCTGGTCGATCCGGCCAGCCTACTACCCGATTCCCGACGACGGGCCGGTGGGGCAGATGATGCATGCCACCGAGCGCAGCATCTACCGGCCGGGCCACATCCACCTCATGGTTTCGGCACCCGGCCATGTGACCCTTACCACCCAGGTCTTCGTCGGCGGCAGCCCGTACATCGACCAGGACGCCGTCTTCGGCAAGCGCGACAGCCTGGTGGTCGACTTCGAGAAGCACGCGCCGGGCAAGGCGGTGGACGGGCGCGAGATGCGCGAGCCGTACTACTCGGCGAGCTTCGACGTCAGGCTTGCACCTGCGGCCTGAGTCCCCTTTCTCTTTCTTGCAAGGACCCTCATGAAGATCGGCAAGGCCACCGTGCCGCGCACGGCCATCTGCACCTCGGACGAACACACCATCGTGATCCGCGGACACGACCTCTCGAAGGAACTGATCGGCAAGATCTCCTTCGTCGACCATTTCTTCCTGCTGCTGACGGGGCAGATGCCGACGCCGGGGCAGGCCGCGGTGCTCAACGCCACGCTCGTCGCGATTGCCGAGCACGGGCTGGTGCCCAGCGTGCAGGCCGCGCGCATGACCTTCGCCGCCGCGCCCGATGCGATGCAGGGCGCGGTGGCGGCAGGCATCCTGGGCTGCGGCTCGGTGGTGCTGGGTTCGTCGGAAACGGCGGGGCGGATGTACGTGGAGATCGACGCCAAGCTGCAGGCCGGCACTGCGATGGACGAGGCGGCACTCTCGGTGATGCAGGCCTGGCGAGCGGCCGGACGCTCCATTCCCGGCTACGGCCATCCGCTGCACAAGGAGCGCGACGAGCGCGTGGGCGCGCTGTTCGACGCGGCCAAGGCGGCGGGCACGAGCCTGCGCTTCGTCGAGATCGCGGAAGCCTGCGAGCGGCTCCTGCCCGGCTTCCTGGGCAAGCCGCTCAAGCTCAACGTCTCGGGCGCGATCCCCTCGGTGCTGCTCGGCGCGGGCTTCCCGGTCGAGGCGCTCAAGGGCGTGCCGATGCTGGCGCGCACGGCGGGGCTGATCGCGCACATGGTGGAGGAGATGCGCCAGCCCATCGGCTTCGCGCTGTCGTACCAGGCGACGCGCGAGATGGAATACGACGGCGTCGTGCCCGCGGGCTTCGGGAAGCACGCATGATCCCTGTGCTGCAAGGCCTCAAGGTCATCGAGCAGGGTACCTTCATCACGGGCCCGGCCGCCGGCATGCTGCTGGGCGACCTGGGGGCCGACGTGATCAAGGTGGAGCAGCCGGGCACGGGCGATCCCTTCCGCGCCTTCAAGAACGGGCTGTACAGCCCGCACTACCAGACCTACAACCGCAACAAGCGCAGCATCACGCTGGACACCAAGAGCAGCGAAGACCGCGAGGTGCTGGACGCGCTGATCGCCGATGCCGACGTCTACATCCAGAACTTCCGCCCCGGCGTGGCCGAGAAGCTGGGCGTGGGCGCCGAGCGGCTGCAGGCGCTGAACCCGAAGCTCGTCTACGTGGCGATCAGCGGCTTCGGCTCGACGGGCCCTGCCGCCAACCGGCCGGCCTACGACACGGTGGCGCAGGCGGCGAGCGGCTTTCTCAACCTGCTGGTGAATCCCGAGAACCCGCGCGTGGTGGGGCCGGCCATCGCCGATTCATTGACTGGCTTCTACGCTGCCTATGGCGTGCTGGGCGCGCTGTACGAGCGCAGCCGCACCGGCATCGGCCGCAAGGTGGAGGTGTCGATGCTGGAGGCGATGGCGCATTTCAACCTCGATGCCTTCACGCACTTCTTCCAGGTCGACGAGGTGATGGGGCCGTACAGCCGGCCGAGCGTGTCGCAGTCGTACGTGCTGCGCTGCGCGGACGACAAGTGGATCGCACTGCACATGTCCTCGCCGGAGAAGTTCTGGCGCGGGCTGGCGGTGACGATCGAGCAGCCCGACATCTTCGAGGACCCGCGCTTCGCGACCCGCGACGCGCGCATCGAGAACCAGGAGGCGCTGATCGCACTATTGGGCGCGCGCTTCGCCACGCAGACGCGCGACGAATGGTGCGCCCGCCTGCAGCGCGAGGACGTGCCCAACGCGCCGATGTACGACACCAGCGAGGCGCTGGAGGACCCGCAGGCCAAGCACCTGCAGTTGATGACCTCGGCCGAGCACCCGGTGATGGGGCTGTTCCGCACGGTGCGCTCGCCGGTGAGCTTCGACGGGGAGCGCGCACTGCAGGTGCGGCCGCCGCCGATGCTGGGCGAGCACAACGACGAAATACGCGCTGCATTGAAGCGCAAATAGATCAAGACCACGGAGACAAGCGATGAAGATGAAGACAAGCCTGCGCAAACTATTCGCCGCAGGCGTCCTGCTCGCGGCTGCGGCCACCCACGCACAGGACAAGGGACCGGTGAAGATGGTCGTACCCTTCGGCGCCGGCACCACCACCGACACGGTGGCGCGCGTGGTCGGCGAAGCGCTGGGCAAGGCACTGCAGCAGCCGGTGATCGTGGACAACCGTGCAGGCGCGGGCGGCTCGACCGGCAGCGACCTGGTCGCCAAGTCGGCGCCCGACGGCCGCACGCTCGTGATGGGCACGGTGGGCACGCACGCGATCAACGCCGCGCTCTTCAGCAAGCTCCCTTACGACCCGATGCGCGACTTCGCGCCGGTCGCCTTCATCGGCTACACGCCGACCCTGCTGGTGGTGGCGGCGGATTCGCCGATCAAGTCGCTCAAGGACCTGGCCCAGGCCGCCGCCAAGCCGCAGGGCGTGACCTTCGCCTCGGCTGGCAACGGCACCTCGGGCCATCTGGCGGGCGAGCTGCTGGCACAGCGGCTGGGCGGCAAGATGATCCACGTGCCCTTCAAGGAAGGCGCGATGGCGCTGACGGGCGTGATCGCGTCGCAAGTCGACTTCATGTTCTATCACCCGGCGGCGGTGATGCCGCAGGTGAAGGCCGGCAAGCTGCGCGCGCTGGCCGCCAGCGGCGCGGTGCGCAGCGCGGCCGCGCCGGACGTGCCGACGGTGATGGAGCAAGGCATTGCCGACTTCGACCTGGTCGCGTGGTTCATGCTGTACGCACCCGCCGCCACGCCGGCGGCCACGCTGGCCCAATTGCGCACCGCCGGCGCCACCGCACTCGCGCAACCCGAAGTGATGACCAAGCTGCGCGAGCAGGGCGTCGAGTCGCGCCCGATGAAGCCCGAGGAGATGCAGCCCTTCAACAAGGCCGAGCTCGGCAAGTGGGCCGGGCTCGTGAAGCGCTCGGGGGCACAAGTCGACTGACGGTTTTTTCGTTCGTTTCGCTCACAAGAATTTATAGGAGACAGGAACCATGAAGACGCAGCAGAACCTTCGAGGCATCGGGCGGCGCGCCGCCGTGGGCGCCATCGCGCTGGCCGCGGCCGGCTTCGCGCTGGCACAGCAGCCGTCGGGTGCGCCGATCCGCATCGGCAGCACGCTGGCGCTGACCGGGCCGCTCTCGGCCACGGCGCAGATCCACAAGGTGGTGGGCGAGATCTACGTCGAACAGCTCAACAAGCGCGGCGGCCTGCTCGGGCGGCCGGTGGAGTGGGTGGTGAAGGACGACCAGTCCAAGCCCGACCTGGCCCGCACGCTGTACGAGCAGCTGGTGACTGCCGACAAGGTCGACCTGCTGATGGGGCCCTACGCGACCGGCGCGATCCTCTCCGCCATGGGCGTGGCACAGCGCTACAACAAGGTGCTGGTGCACCACACGCTGGGTATTCCCTCGCTGGCCAAGTACGACATGCAGTTCCCGGCCTGGTCGATCGGCTCGGACCCGGCCACCACGGTGCCCAACACGCTCTTCGATGCGCTCGCGGCCTCGCCCAAGCCGCCGAAGACGGTGGCGGTGGTGACCAGCAAGTTCCCCTCGATCCAGTTCATGAGCGCGGGTGCGCGCGAGGTGATCAAGAAGCGCGGGCTGACCGAGGTGCTGTTCCTCGAATGGGACTTCGGCAACCGCGACTTCGGGCCGATCGCCAACCGCGTGAAGGACGCCAAGCCCGACTTCGTGTGGGTCGGCGCGATCGGCCTGGAAGGCAACCTGCTGCTCGACGCGATGAAGAAGATCGACTACTCGCCGCCGCAGCACTTCTACCTGTACCCGGCGCCCGGGCCGCTGCTCGCGTCGCCCGACGCGAAGAACGCGCTCTCGGCCACCATCTTCGAGGCGCAGCCGCCCTTCACCTCCAACAAGGGCGCGGCGGAATTCGTGAAGCTCTACACCGAGCGCGCGACCAAGGCCGGCTTCTCCGACACCTCGGTCGAGACGCAGGCCGCGGCCTCCTACACCGCGTGGCAGATCCTGGAGGCCGGCGTGGTCAACACCAAGAGCCTGGACGACAAGGCGATCGGCACCTGGCTCAAGGCCAACAAGGTCGACACGCTGCAGGGCAAGCTGCGCTTCGACGGCACCGGCAATTTCGGCGACGACCTGATGCGCATCAAGCAGATCCAGAACGGCAAGTGGGTGGTCGTGTGGCCGAAGGAAGTGACCTCCGGCGACGCGAAACTCATCACGCCCTGACATGCGGTGCTGACATGGGCTTCACGCTGCCCAGCATCTCGCTGCTGTCCCAGTCCATTCTCTCCGGCATCTTCGTCGGTGCGCTCTACGGATTGATGGGGCTGGGGCTCAGCCTCAGCTGGGGCCTGCTGCGCCTGATCAACCTGGCGCATTTCGCCTTCGCCTTCCTGGCGGCCTACCTGTGCTACCAGATGGCGACGATGGGCATGGACCCGCTGCTGACGCTCTTCGTCATCGTGCCGCTGTTCTTCGCGCTCGGCGCGGGGCTGCACTGGGTGATGGCGCGCTTCGCGGTGACGCCCTTCAACTCGCTGCTGCTGACCTTCGGGCTGACGGGCATCGCCGAGAGCGTGATCCAGTCGATCTGGACGGCGGACTTCCGCAAGCTCGAGTCGCACTACGGCGAGCAGAAGTTCAAGCTCGCGGGGCTCTACATCCCGGTGCCGGAGCTGATCACGCTGGTGATCGCAGTGGCGCTCGCCTTCGCGGTGTGGGGCGTGCTGCGCTACACCGACCTGGGCCGCTCGCTGCGCGCGGCGGCGCAGGACGGACCAGTGGCCGCGGCTTTCGGGGTAAACGAGAAGGCGCAGGGGCTGCTGCTGGCGGGCACCTGCGCGGCGCTCGCGAGCATCGCGGGCGTGTGCCTGGCGCTGAGCTTCACGCTCACGCCCTCGCAGATGTACGCCTGGGTCGGCGTGGTATTCGCGGCGGTGATGCTGGGCGGGCTGGGCAGCGCGCTCGGGCCGCTGGTCGCGGGGGTATTGATCGGCGTGAGCGAGGCGATCACGATGGCCGTGACCGCACCCTCGTGGGCGCCGATCGTGTCGTTCACGCTGTTGATCCTGATTCTTCTGTTCAGGCCGGGAAAGAGTGCGTAGATGAAGCAGCAGAGCATCGGACTTGGCTCCCTCTCCCTCGGGGAGAGGGAAATTCCTGTCGCCTCGCGGCCCACCGGGATGAAGCGCACCCCGCTCCTCATCGTCGCCGCCGGCATCGCCCTCGCCTTCGTCCCGCAGCTCGGCCTGCCGGCCTTCTACGACTCGCTGCTCTACCTGATGCTGCACTGGGTGGTGCTCGCGACCTCGTGGAACATCCTCTCGGGCTACTCGGGCTACTTCTCCTTCGGGCACGGCGCCTTCTTCGGCGCGGGCATCTACACCAGCGCGAACCTGATGGCGCGCTACGACTGGCCCTTCCTGTGGACGCTGCCCGCCGCGGCGGGGGTGGCGATGGTGCTGGGCGTGGCGTTGGGCGCGATCGTGTTCCGCGTGAAGGGCGTGCGCGGCGAGCTCTTCGCACTGCTGACGCTGGCGATCACCTTCGTGATCGGCACCATCGTGGTCAACACGCCGCTGGACGGGGGCAACGGCGTCTCGCTGGCGGCGGTGGCAGTGCCGAAGATCGGGCCCACGGCCTCGTCCACCTTCTACCTGCTGGCGCTGGCCGCGGCGGTGGCGACGCTGCTGATCGCCTGGGGCATCCAGGTCTCGAAGTTCGGCGCCGGGCTGTTCGCGATCCACGATGACGAGGAAGCAGCCGAGGTGCTGGGCGTGCCGACCTACCGCTACAAGCTGATGGCCCTGGCCGTGTCGTGCGCGCTGGCGGGGGTGGCGGGGGGCATCCACGCTCTCTTCCTGTCGTACGTGACGGCGGGCGAGGTGTTCACCATCACGGTGCCGCTGACGGTGGTGCTGATGAGCGTGCTGGGCGGCACGCGCCACTGGGCCGGGCCGGCGATCGGGGCGGTGGCGATCACCGGGCTGCTCTACAGCTTCACCGCGGCGGACCATGCGGTGGCGGGCAAGGCGCTGATCGGGGTGATCCTGATCGCGGCGATCCTCTTCATGCCCGACGGCATCCTGGAGCGGGCGAAGCGGCTGTGGCGCCGTGTGCCGTCCGCGAAGCCGGCCGCGAAATCGGCCACGCAGGCAGCCGCAGTGGCAGCGCCCGCCGCGGTCCTGCCCGCAACGCCGTCGGTGGCGAGCGCGGGTGCGCAGGGCGAGGTGCTGCTGCGCGTCAAGGGGCTGAGCAAGTCCTTCAAGGGGGTGCGCGCGCTCGCCGGGGTGGACGTCGAAGTGCGGCGCGGCGAGATCCTGGGCCTGCTGGGGCCGAACGGCTCGGGCAAGTCCACCTTCATCAATGTCGTCAGCGGCCACTACACGCCGACCGCCGGGCACATCGAGTTCGAGGGCCGCAGCCTCAACGGCCTGCCCGCGCACCGCATCGCGGGCAGCGGCATCGCCCGCACCTACCAGATCCCGCGGCCCTTCGGCCACCTGAGCGTGCTGCAGAACGTGGCGATCGCCACGATGTTCGGCGGCGCGGTGCGCGACCCGACGGACGCCAACCGCCAGGCGATGCGCTGGCTGGAGTTCACCGGCCTGGAGGCCAAGCGCGATGCAAGGCCCGAAGACCTGAACCTGCACCAGCGCAAGTTCCTGGAGCTGGCGCGCGCGCTGGCCTCGCGCCCGCGGCTGGTGCTGCTCGACGAAGTGCTGTGCGGGCTGACGCCCAGCGAGATCGACGACGCGGTGGCGCTGATCCGGCGCATCCGCGAGCAAGGCTCCACCATCGTCTTCGTCGAGCACGTGATGCGCGCGGTGATGGCGCTGACGGACCGCATCGTGGTCTTCAACCACGGCGAGTTGCTGGCCGAGGGCACGGCGCACGACGTGATGCAGCGGCCCGAAGTGATGAGCGCCTACCTCGGAAAGGCCGGCCATGCTTGAGGTGCACGACCTGCAGGTGGCCTATGGCGCGGCCAACGCGCTGTGGGGCGTGTCGCTGGAGCTGCGGCGCGGCGAGCTGCTGTGCGTGGTCGGGCCCAACGGGGCCGGCAAGACCACGCTGATCGGCGCGCTGGCGGGCATGCTGCGCGCCCGCGGCGGGCGCATCGTGTTCGACGGGCAGGACATCACGCGCCTGCCCGCGCATCGTTTCTGCGAGGCCGGCATCGCGTTGGTGCCGGAGGGCCGGCGCCTCTTCACCGGCATGACGGTGCAGGAGAACCTGGAGCTCGGCAGCCTGCTGCCGCAGGCCAAGGCGCAGCGGCAGCAGACGATGGCGCAGGTGCTCGACCTGTTCCCGGCGCTGAACGAGAAGCTCGCGAACCCGGCGGGCGAACTCTCGGGCGGCCAGCAGCAGATGGTGGCGATCGCCCGCGCGCTGATGGCGCGGCCGCGCCTGCTGCTGCTGGACGAGCCCTCGCTGGGCCTGTCGCCGCGCATCGTGGGCGACATGTTCGCGGCCATCCGGCGGATCAACGCCGACGGCGTATCGGTGCTGCTGGTGGAGCAGAACGTCGCGATGGCGATGGAAGTGTCGCAGCGCGCCTATGTGCTGGAGGAAGGCCGCATCGTGGCCGAAGGCCTGCCGCAGGAGCTGCTGGCACGGCCCGAGATCCAGCGCGTGTACCTCGGCGTTTGAACCATCCCATTCAAGCCGTTCAATACTTTTTCTGGAGAAGACCATGCTGTTCCCCACCACCATCGTCGGCAGCTTCCCGCAGCCGGACTGGCTGATCGACCGCGCCAAGCTCGCGGGCCGCTTCCCGCCGCGGGTGCGCGCGCGCGAGCTGTGGCGCATTCCGCCGCAGTACCTGGAGGAGGCGCAGAACGATGCGACGCTGATGGCGATCCGCGCGCAGGAAGAGGCGGGGCTCGACATCGTGAGCGACGGCGAGATCCGGCGCGAGAGCTACTCGAACCGCTTCGCGACCGCGCTCGATGGCGTGGACCTGGACAACCCCGGCACGGCGCTGGACCGCTCGGGCCACCCGAACCCCGTGCCGCGCATCGTCGGACGCATCCGCCGCCGGCACCCGGTGGAGGTGGAGGACCTGAAGTTCCTGCGCGCCCACACCGACCGGCAGGTGAAGATCACCGTGCCCGGCCCCTTCACCATGCTGCAGCAGGCGCAGAACGATTTCTACAAGACCGAGGAAGAGGCGGCCATGGACTACGCGGAGGCGGTGAACGCGGAGATCCGCGACCTCTTCGCGGCGGGTGCCGACGTGGTGCAGATCGACGAGCCCTACATGCAGGCGCGGCCCGAGAAGGCGCGGCAGTACGGCCTGGCGGCGCTCAACCGGGCGCTCGAGGGCATCACCGGTACGACGGCGGTGCACATCTGCTTCGGCTACGCGGCGATCATCCACGAGCGGCCGAGCGGCTACTCCTTCCTGCCCGAGCTAGCGCAATGCAGCTGCAGGCAGGTGTCGATCGAGACCGCGCAATCGCACCTGGACTGCTCGGCACTGGCCGCGCTGGACGGCAAGCGGGTCATGGTCGGCTGCATCGACCTGTCGACGCCCGAGGTCGAGTCGGTGGAGACCATCGTCGACCGCATCCGGCGCGCGCTGCCTTATGTGAAGCCGGAGAACGTGATCCTGGCGCCGGACTGCGGCATGAAGTACCTGCCGCGGGACGCGGCGACGGCCAAGCTGCGGGCGATGGTCGCGGCGGCCCGGGTGTTGCGCGAGGAGCATGCGACATAGCCGCTCGCGCTTCGCTCCCGCGACCTCTCGCCCCTCCACCCAGGCATCGCCGTTTTCACCCTTCAGGGCTCCTCGCGCCTGCTTCGGTTGCGGCTCTTCAATCCCGCGGCGCGTGCCTCGGCCGGAGTGAACTCGTGGGCGGTGCCTTTCTCATGCGCCGAGCGCCCGCCCTCGCGGGCAATGTCGCGCTGCCGCGCGGGATCCATGCCCGCAAAGCCGCGTCGGCGCACGCGTGCTGCGCGCAGGACATCGTCGTCGTCGTTCAAAGCCATCAGGACTCCTATCTGGGTTTGGGAAGTCGAAGAAAAGCGGCAGCACGCGAAAGGGATGCTGCCCTCCACGTCGCGGCAAACGGCGTGCCTGCCTCAGGAGCTCCGGTTCACCTCGGCTTGCGGGCGGATGCTCCCGCTTTCGCGGGCGCATCCGGGTCGTCCGGGCCCATGCCCAGCTCGGCGCCGGTCTGCGGATCGCTCGCCGGATCGGAGCTGGTCCGCATTGCCATGTCGTCGCAGGCCGCCTGCTCCTCTTCCGTCAGCGAGACGGAGGGCTCGCCGCTGCCGCCGTCCACGGCCATCTGCGATTCGGGGTCGCTGCGGTAGTCCCAGTGCTCGCCCTGGTTCCAGGGGCCGCGCACCTCGTCGCCCTTGGACATGTCGAAGTACACGCCGGTGAACTCCGGCATGCCCGGCAGCTTGCCCGGCGGGAAGTTCGGCGTGATCGCGTAGAGCGCCTTCTCGAACGACTTCTGGTGCGCGATCTCGCGCGTCATCAGGAAGCCGAGCGCCTCCCTCACGCCGGGGTCGTCGGTGCAGGCGATCAGCCGCTCGTACACGATCTTGGCGCGCGCTGCCGCGGCGATGTTGGAGCGCAGGTCTGCCGTCGGCTCGCCGATGGTGTCGATGTAGGCGGAGGTCCAGGGCACGCCCGCGGAGTTGACCAGCGGCGGGCCGCCGCCGTAGAGCACTTGCGTGATGTGGCTGTCGTTGCCGGCACCGGTGATGCGCCTGTACATCTCGCCCTCGGTTTCCACCGCCTCGGCAAGCTGGCCCTTGGCGCCCTTGTTGAGCATGCCCACGATGGTGCCGATCACCTCCAGGTGGCTGAGCTCCTCGGTGGCAATGTCGAACAGCATGTCCCGGCGGCCGGGATCGTCCTCGCCGACGGCCTGGGTGAAGTAGCGCATGGCTGCGGCGAGCTCGCCCTGGGGGCCGCCGAACTGCTCGAGCATGAGGTTGGCGAGGCCGGGATTGCACTCGCTCACGCGCACGGTGTACTGGAGTCGCTTGTTGTGGGAGAACATGGGGCATCCTTCGAAATGAGAGGTTGAACACAACGGCCTTGGGTGCCGCGGGAGTGCAATCTCCTCCGTCGCCAGTGCATGCGTGTAGGCACCCCCGGTGCGCTCCTGTCTCTTTTCATTGATGAGTTCGGCTCGTCCGAGGCGGGCACGCCGCGTGCCGTGCTGCCAGACCCCTTACTCATTTCCAAGGAGATACAGATGACGCAAACCAGGATGCTGCGAATGCTCGCGGCTGCCGGCCTTGTTCACGCCGCCATCGCCGGCGTGCCCGCCCAAGCGCAGAGCGACACCATGCGCGCCACGACCGCGCCGGGAGCCATGTCGCCCGCCACCAAGCTCCAGCGTGCCGACCAGGGCTTGCTGCGCGACATTGCACAGGCCAACATGGCGGAGGTCGCCACCGGCAAGCTGGCGCTGGAGAAGTCGCAGAACGGCGAGGTCAAGAAGTTCGCCCAGATGATGGTGGACGACCATTCGACGGCGCTGAAGGATGTCCAGCAGCTGGCCCAGGCGAAGGCGACGACGCTGCCGAGCGAGCCCGACACGAAGCACAAGGCCGCGTTGAAGGCCATGCAGGACATGGACGGCGCACGCTTCGACCGTCAGTACATATCGCAGGCGGGCGTCGGGGACCACCGCAAGACGCGGGAGCTGCTGCAAAAGACCCAGGCCAATGCCAAGGACGGCGACCTGAAGGCGCTCGCTGGAGGCCGGGCTGCGTCTCCAGGTCGGTCAACCGCAGGTAGCCATTGGCCGACTTGATGGCCTTGCCCGGCGGGATGAGGTAGGCCACCGACGCGCAGGAAGACGTCCGACTCCGCCACGGCCTCTGCGCCCGCGCCACCACGTACGCACACCGGCGATGTTGTGGCCATGGCTCCCACAGCTCCAGGAGGCGACATGGAACAGCAGCAGAAGCAAGCCCAGCAGCAGCAGCAGCAACAACCGCCGGTCGTGCCGCCGCCGGACCAGAGCGGTTCGTCGGTCGCCGGCGAGGAAGACCCTGGCGCTGCCGTCGAACCCACGACGCCGAAGGCCGGCGACGAGGCGCCCCCGGGCACGCCGGGAACCGGCGAAGGGATCTGCCGCCGCTGCGGCGGAAGCGGACGCATTTCGGGCAGCGAGCCCTGCACCGACTGCGGCGGCACCGGGCACGTGACGGTCGGCATCGGTGGTGCCTGAACGGGGCTGCGCGGCTGGCACGCAGCTTGCCACTCCCCCTGCTCGGGAAGTTGAAAACCATCGGGTCTGCCCACCAGGAGTCGCCATGAACAAGTCCTTGAGTTCCTGCTTTCGCCGAAGCGCCAATCTCCACTGGGGCCTGTGGGCCCTGGCGGCAGCCGTCGGCCCGGCCGTCGCCCAGCCGACCGGCAATCCGAAGGGAACCGCGCCCATGAGCGCGGAAGGCAACAGCTCGAAGCGGCCCGCAACGCGCAACCGCGATGCGAATCGGAAGGAAGAGCGGCGCACGGAAGACGCCAGCGCTTCCACCCCCAAGGCTGTCCGAGAGGGTCACCTGCGCACGCCCGGTATAGGGACGACCGGCGGCCTCACGGGCCGGCATCCGGGTGACGGCTCGACCAACCGCACGACGGAAACCGACCAGGCGCCGCCGGTGAAGAAGCGCTGAGCCGTACGAGACCCGGCGCAGCGGGCCCGCCATTCGCGGCAAGACACGGCCGGCGGGTGGCTACGGTTCCGTCTTCCGCAACCCTCGGATGTTGAGCGCCGCAAGACAGACCTGCAGCGCGATCAACGCCCATGCGCGGTTCGGGATTCCCCAGGCGACCCAGAGAACGTTGCTGAGCAGGAAGATCCAGAAGCCTGTATTGCGCCTTGTGCGGGTGTTGGACGCCACCAGGTAGGCGGCCGCCAGGGACGACGCGAATGCAGGCCATTGAATCCAGTCGAGTTGCATCCGACGAAACCGCGTGATCAGCCCAGCGCGGTGTCCAGCACCATCATGACGACGAAGCCGAGGACGAGTCCGCCTGTGGCGCAGGCCTCGTGCCCCTGCCGGTGCGATTCGGGGATGACCTCGTGGCTGATCACGTACAGCATCGCGCCTGCCGCCATCGCCAGTCCCCAGGGCAGCATGCCTGCGGAGACGCTGATGAGCACGGCCCCCAATACCGCCGCCACGGGCTCCACCAGGCCGGACGCGATGCCGAGCGCGGCCGAGGCCAGCCGCCCGTAGCCGATCCCGCGCAGCGCCAGGGCCACGACCATGCCCTCGGGCACGTCCTGGATCGAGATGCCCGTGGTAAGGGCGGCGGCGCCGACCGGATCGGTGCCGGCGAAGGCGACGCCGATGGCGAGCCCTTCCGGCAGGTTGTGCAGCACGATCGCCAGCACGAAGAGCCAGACGCGCCGCAAGGTGCGCGCCTGCGGGCCTTCGAGCCCCTTCACGAAATGCTCATGCGGCACGGCGCGATCGATGGCCAGCAGCAGCAGCGCGCCCAGCACGATGCCGCAGCCGACGATGCCCCCGGCGCCCCAGGCAGTGGCGCCCTGGGCCTTGGCCGCTGCCAGGCCGGGAATCACCAGCGAGAAGGAGCTTGCCGCGAGCATCACGCCGGCGCCGAAGCCGAGCATGATGTCGTAGCTGCGCTGCGAGAACTGCTGCGAGAGCAGCACCGGCAAGGTGCCGAGGGCCGTGGCCAGCGCGGCGATCATTCCGCCGATCAGCGCGCCCTGGATGCGCGCATCCCCGCGTGCCAATCCTTCGAAGGCCTGGTGGGCGAGGATGACGACGCCCGCCAGGACGATGGCCACGCCCAGCCAGCGCCGCAGGGACAGCCGGCCGCGCGGGCGCAAACGCAGCGACGCGCCGGCCCATGGCGACCCTGGTTCCACGGCCGTCACCGATGGAAGATCGTCGCGCGCGGCAGGTGGCGCCGCGTGCGTCCGGCTCGGCTGGCCCACAACAGTCCGAGCGCCGCGAGCCCGGCGATCGAGAGCGCCGCCGTGTTGCCCGAGACCGCGCGGCCCATGTCGAGCGCGATCTCGCCGCTGCGCGGTGCGACGAGCTGCACACGGCGCTTGGTCATGCGTGCGCCCAGCTCGCCGAGCCTGTCGCCCAGCAGGCGCTCGGCCGCGGGCAGGACGACGGTTTCCTCGTCGGCCACGTGATGCAGCACCTCGCGCATCAGGGCCATCACGGTCTCGTCGTAGTCGACGGCCTCCGGCTCCATCCGGCGCAGCATCCCGATGAGGCGCTTCATCTCCTGGTGCTCGGCCATGCTCTCGCGGATGAGCTCATCCTCCGTGACCTCGCGCACCGCCGGGTAGAAGATCTCTTCCTCGAGGGTGGCATGAACTTCCAGCGCGGTGCAGATGGTGGAAGCGAGGCCCTTCCTCACGCGGGCCGGCGCACTGGCCTTGTACTGGTGGAAGGTGGACATCACGTGCGTGTGGTCCAGGCGAATCATGTTCGTCGCGGTCGGCAACAAACGGTAAACCAGGTTGTTCATGGCGTGCTCCGTTGCGTGCGCAAAAAAGGCGGTGGCCAAGCCACCGCCAACCACGTCGGGAAAAAAGGGTCAGGCGGCCGCGCTGGTGAGCTCGCCCATCAGTTCTTCCTTGCGCGTCTCCAGCTGCTCGCGCAGGGCGACCAGGTCGAGCCCGCGGGCCGCGCGCGCCTTGACGAAGATCTCGTTGCGCTCTTCCTTCACATGGTGGTCGATGTACTCGCCGAGCACCGTGACCTTGGCGTCGAACTTGTCGTCGACCTCGGCCGCGTCCTGGATCTGTGCGATCAGGTCCTTGGCGCTCGCATGCTCGACCTCTGCTTCGTCGAGCAGGTCGGTTTCCTTGATGGCTTCTCGCAGGGCCGGATAGAAGATCTCTTCCTCGATCTGCGCATGCACGGTCAGCTCCATGCAGATCTCGTTGGCGAGCTCGCGCTTCTTCTGGGTCGCACTGGCCGCCTTCGAGCCGGCCAGCGTCTCGTATTCCTTGAACATCTTCTTGACGTTGCGGTGGTCGGCGTCGAGCAGGCTGCAGGCATCGGGCTCTGCGCGTTTGGTGGTGGTGGGCATCTTGGCTCCAATGGTGTGGTGGTTGCGGGGAAGCACAGCTTGTGATGCCGCAATCGGGACTCGCGTAGGAGCGCGCCGCAGAGAAATGTCGATAAAGCGGAAGCGGCAGGAGCGCATGGCTTGACGCCAGCTCATGCGTGGCAGGCGCGCCGGTGGGCGAAACCTCTGTCGTCCTACCTGCCGGACCGGGGCTGCTCGTGTCAGATCGCGACTGGCACTCAATGAGACAGGAGACCCGTCATGCGCGTTCCGGAACGCCGGCTGCAGCACACGCTGCGCACCGTCTTTGGACTGCAGGCCTTGCGCCCGGGGCAGCGGCAGGTCATCGAGCGCGTGCTCGGCGGTCGTTCCACGCTCGCGGTCATGCCCACGGGTGCGGGCAAATCGCTGTGCTACCAGCTCCCGGCCCTGCTGCTCAAAGGCTGCACGGTGGTGGTCTCGCCCTTGATCGCGCTCATGAAGGACCAATGCGAGAAGCTGCAGTCGCTGGGCATTCCCGCGGTGCAGTTCAACAGCCACGTGGAAGCCGAGGAGAGCCGCTCGGGCGAGGAGGCCGTTCGCGACGGCTCGGCGCGCCTGGTGTTCGCCACGCCGGAGAGGCTTGCCGACGCCGGCTTCGCGGCACTGCTGCGGGGGCGCGAGATCTCGCTGCTGGTGGTCGACGAGGCGCATTGCATCTCGCAGTGGGGGCATGATTTCCGGCCGGCATTCCTGGGCATCGGCACGGTCGCGAAGGATATCGGCGATCCGCCGGTGCTGGCACTCACGGCGACGGCGAACAGCGAGGTCGCGGCCGACATCATGGAGAAACTGGGCATCCCCAGGTCCGGCTGGATCGACACGGGGACGTACCGGCCCAACCTGCACTTCGCGGTGGAACAGCATGCACGCGAGGACGACAGACTGCGGCGAACGCTCGCGCTGGTCGGCGCGGCGAAGGGCAGCGGCATCGTCTACACGGCGACGGTGAAGGCGGCGGAAGCGGTGTACGAGGCCCTGCGCTCGGAAGGCGAATCGGTCGGCCTGTATCACGGCCGGCGCAGTGCGGCCGAACGGCGCGAGGCACAGGACGCCTTCATGGCGGATCGCCTGCGCGTGATGGTGGCGACCAATGCGTTCGGCATGGGGATCGACAAGGCCGACATCCGGTTCGTCCTGCACTACCAGATGCCCTCGGGCCTGGACGCCTACTACCAGGAGTCAGGTCGCGCCGGGCGCGACGGCGCGCCCTCGGCCTGCACGCTGCTGTTCCTGCGTCGCGACCGGGCGCTGCAGCAGTTTTTCCTGACGGGGCGCTATCCCACGGAAGAGGAGCTCGACGCGCTCTTCGGGGCGCTGCAACGGGATCCGCCGCAGGCGGGGGGGCACACGCTGGCCAGCCTGAAGGACAGCACCGGCCTGCCGCAGAACAAGCTGAAGGCGGCGGTCGGCCTGCTGCGCAACCGCCGCATCGTGGGCGTGGATCGCGAAGGCCGCGTGCGCGTGCTGCGCGCCGATCTCGCCGCCACCGAGGTACACGAACTCGTGGCCGCCTACCGCCGCAAGCGCGAGCAGGACCACGCGACGCTGGAGCGCATGGTGTTCTACGCCCAGAGCGGGCAGTGCCGCTGGCAGGTGCTGCTTGCCTATCTGGAGGAAGAGGCACAGCAGGAGCGATGCGGGAACTGCGACAACTGCCGCCGCATCGCCCGGCACGAGGCGGCCATGGCAGCGTCGGGCGCGGTGGACGGCGAGGCCCCGAAACTGCGGCATCCCGCACGGCCCCGGCTGCCGCCGCCGGCCTTCGTTGCGCGCCAGCCGGTCAGGGTCAAGCGGTACGGCGAGGGCAACGTGGTGAGCGCGGATGCGTTGTCGATCACGATCGAGTTCGCCGACGGGAGCCGCCGCTGCTTCCAACCGGATTTCGTGCAGCCCATCGGCAGCCGGAAGAACCCGGGGCGGGCCTCGCGCCCGTCAGCCAGAACGGGATGAGACCGGCGCAGGTTTGCGTCCAACGCGCAGCGCTTCGAAGCGCCGGCGGGCTGCGCCTGCGTCCTGCAACAAGAGGCCGCCTGCGCCGTCAAGCCGCCCGCCGCTCATCGACACACTGGCCCGAGGTCGCATCCAACCAAGGAAAGGAGTTGCGAATGCCTGCAGATTCAAGCGCGGCGCGCACGCCGATCGCCATCACGCTGCTTGCAGCCTGCGCGTTTCTCGGATCGTGCGGCGGCAGCAACACGGCGTCCAACGCCCCTTCGCCCGGGGCCGCCAAGGAAGCCAGCACACGAGCCCTGGAGGGAGGTGCCGCGGCGCTGCAGGACAAGCCGCCCATCGAAGCGCTCAATGCCTACCTGGACGGCTTCCATTTCTACAACGGCAGCCCTCACATGCAGATGGAGGCGCACCACTACTGCGCCATCCTCAACGAGGAGCTGATCCAGTGCGTGATCTACGACGGCAACGTCAAGGGTGCGAAGCTCATGGGCGTCGAGTACATCGTCAGCGAACGCCTGTTCAAAACCCTGCCGGAGCAGGAGAAGGCGCTGTGGCACAGCCACGTCCATGAAGTGAAGTCCGGCCAGCTGATCGCGCCGGGCATTCCCGAAGCGGCCGAGCATGCGCTGATGACCAAGCTCGTCGGCACCTACGGAAAGACCTTCCACACCTGGCACACCGACCAGAAGAAGCAGCTGCCCACCGGCATCCCGCAGGTCATGATGGGCTTCACCGCGGACGGCCAGGCGGATGCCGCGATGGTCGCCGAGCGCGACAAGCGCTTCGGCATCGCCAGCGCGGACAAGAAAAGACAGCGGGAGGACATACCGGCGCCGGCCATCGCCGATGGCGCGGACGCGTGGCAGAAGGGACGGACGGTCCAGCTCGCGGACCCGACGGGCACGCAGCACGGCCATCCCGCAGGCGGCAAGTAGCCTGCGTTCGGGCTGGGAAACGCCGCCGGCCGGCAGGAAGAACGTCAGAGGCCCCGCTAGTTCGTGGCGAAGCAGTAGAGCAAGCCGTCCCCACCCGTCCCGCGCAACGCCTGCTGGCTGCACCCGCCGCGCGACTGATGCGAGGAGTTCCATGACGTGGACCAGGGGTCCGTCGTAGGGCCCGAGCGGTCGTGATGGCCCACGATCGCGACGCCCTCAGTGCCGCTGCGCGTCCAGTTCCCGCAGGTCATGTCGGTGTCGTTCGGCGAAAAGGCAGTGCCGTCCGTACGCGAGCCGGTCAGGATGTCGTGGCGGGTCGGCGTATCGCCGCGCCCTTCGACGAGTTGGCCCTTCTCGTTGAGCGCCGTCTGCTTCGTGATGTTGTTGGCCGCGTGCAGTTGCTCCACATCGCGCGCGATCAGCTCGCCCTTCGCGTTGAACCACGGGCCCTTGCCGATCCGGTCGCGCGCATTGACCGTGGGCACGCCGTCCTTGGCCTGCGTGCTCAGGTACGCACGCCATGTCTTGCTGCCCGCACCAGCCGCCGCCGCGAGCGATTGGCAGTGCCGGTCGGCCCCGGCCAGCCCACCCAGGTCGGCCCCCTTGCCGGCGCCGACGCTGCTCACGAAGAAGCTCATGCCCCCGCTCCCTGAGCCGCCGGACTTCATCGCCGTGCATGCCACGACGGCCAGGGGCAGGCAGATCAGCGCGGCCCGCAGGGGCCGGGAAAGACGTCTTGCCATGGTTGCGCTCCTTGTCGAAGGTTGTTGTTCGCGCACACCGATGGTGGGCGCCCCGGTTCAAGGTGGGCGGATTATGGGAGCCGCACGCCGGAATGACCACTAGGGTCAGCGCGGAGAAGCGGCGCCTTCAGCTGCGCGTGACCTCGACGCTGTACAGCCCCCAGGGGCACAGGGCGAAGCGTTCCTTGAGCGGCTTGTCCTTGAACGCGGGCAGCGTGTCGGCCTCGTAGACCGCCCACAACGGCCCCAGGCCGCCGAGCGCGAGCGGGGCGCCATCCATCTCGGTGGCCACGATCATCCGGTAGCTGCGCGCATCGGCCATGCGCACGGGCACGACATAGCCGTCCACGGCGCGCAGCGCCAGCATCGCGTCGGCGGGCACGCCCGCGGCTTCCATCACGCTGGTCAGCAAGGGGCCGGCGAGCGCGTGGACCTTGGCGTCGTACTCGAGCGTCGGCTTGATCCGCACGACCGGCAGGCGGTGCAAGGCCTCTGCGTCGAACACATAGGCCTTGTCGAACTTGACGCCGTGCTTCGCCATCAACTGGTCGAGCGCCGGATCGAGGGGGCCGCGGCTGGTCTTGCCGACCGCGCCGCTGACGGTCAGGAGGCCGGGGCCCTTCGGGGTCTTGTCTGCCGCCGATGCGTGGAGGGAAGGGAACGATGCGGCCAGCGCCGCCGTGCCGAGGAAGTGTCGTTTTTTCATCGGGCGATTGTGGGGGGAGGCGCCATCGCAGGGAAGCACGAAGTTCGTGCCCTGCAGGACCGCTGCGGGGAGAGATGCGCCAGCATCCTTCGAGTGTGTCTTTTCACAAGTGGGCAGGCGCCGTACAGTGGGCTGCGCGGAGTAAAGTCCGGCTCCCCGAGCAACAACCCAAAGGGCTACCAGATGATGCAAGACCCCGTGCGTACCGGCATTCCAGGGCTGGACGAGGTGCTTCTAGGCGGCGTCCAGCGCAACAACAACATCCTGGTCGAAGGTGCGCCGGGTGCCGGGAAAACAACCCTTGGCCTGGCTTTCATCCATGCGGGCGCAGCGCTATACGACGAACCCGGCGTGATCGTCTCTTTCGAGCTCGACGCCGAGAAGCTGTTGCGAGACGCCAGGGGGTTCAGCTGGGATCTGCAGCGTCTCATCGATGAGCGCAAGGTCAAGATCATCCAGACCTCGCCGGCCGTGCTGCTCAATGAATTCCGTTCGTCGGAAGGCGCATTCACCGCCGAGCTGGCGGCCATCGGCGCGCGCAGGCTGATGATCGATGGCTTGACGCCGCTGCGGCTGTACGCCGAGGCCAACGACAAGCCGTTTCGCGAGGATGTCCACCTGCTCATCGACGGACTCACCCGGCTCGGTGTCACGACGCTTGTCACCGCGGAGCGCGCGGACACGAAGGTGGAGGCCCATGCGCACGAGCGCTTCATCTTCGACACCATCATTTCGCTGACGCGCACCGAGGTGCGCCGGCGGGTCCATAGGACGCTGTCGGTGGTCAAGTCGCGCGGCCAGGATTTCATCAGCGGAAGCCACGCGATGCGCATCGAATCCGGCGGTGGCATCCTGGTGTATCGGCGTGCCCAGTCGCGCCCCAAGGTCGACGAGGACCAGCCCACGTCGAGCAAACGCGTGTCCGCGGGCTGCGCCGCGCTGGACCTGATCATGGACGGGGGGCTCTACGAGGGCTCGATCACGATGGTCACCGGCATCTCCGGCACCGGCAAGACGGTTCTGGGCGTCCAGTTCCTGACGTCGGCGATTCTGGCCGGGCGGCGGGCGCTGCTGGTGACGCTGGATGAGCATCCACGCCAGCTGATCCGCAACGCGGCGAGCCTGGGCTTCGACCTCGAAGGCCTGATGCGTCAAGGCTCGCTCTTCATCCACTATGAATCGCCCCTGGAGCTGGAGCTCGACGTGCACTTCGACCGGGTGGCGAAGCTGGTGGAGAAGGAAGGCATCGACTGCATCGTTTTCGATTCGGTGGCCGTGTACGAGATGGCGAGCACCGACCAGGCTTCCGACTTTCTCTATGCGCTGGCGGATTTCGTCAAGGGACGGCTTGCGACGGCGTTCTTCAACTACGAGAGTCCCGAGCTCCTGGGCGTCTCGCAGATCAGCGAGGAGCTCAAGGGATCGCACCTGGTCGACAACATCATCCTGCTGAGCTACGTGGAGATCTCCACGCGCCTGCGCCGCGCGATCGCGGTACCGAAGGTGCGCGGGAGCAAGAACATCCAGACGACCCGCGAGTACGTGATCGGCGCAGGCGGCATTTCCTTGCTCGATGAATCGGCGGTCGAGGGGGACGACACGACACCCGTGCCGCAATTGCCGTTCTCCTCCTACTACGGGCTCCTGGCGCGCTCACCGTCGCGCAAGAGCCCGGTGATCGAGGACGCCGTCGCGCACGGCAAGGCGCTGCCTGACTCGCCGGAACTCCCCCCCGAGACGGCCCGGTGAACGACAGCGCCGACTCCGACGGCCGTCCGACGGGGTTGGACTGGGAAGGCTGGCGTCATGCGCTGGCACGCTTCGCTGCGGCAACCGAACTCTGCGTCTGCGCCTACGACCACGACCTTGCAAGACAGGCAGGGCCCCTGGCCTCCTCCAAGGTTGCACGGCTTCTGGTGAACTCAGGCGTGTGGAACGCGGACCGCCCCGGGGACAGGATTGAAAGAGACCTCGCCGCGCGGGTCATTGAAACTGGCGTCGCCGCGCACGCCAGCGTATGCGACGAGCTGCGCTTGCGGGCAGTCCCGCTGTCGATGGGTGGCCAGGTGCGTGGAGCGATCGTCTACGGATGGGCGTTCGCCACATTCGGAACGCCGCTGGGATGCGAGCGCATCGGCCGCCAACTCGGCGTCGACGGTACGCGCCTTTGGGCGCAGGCGCGCCTTGAATCGCCGGTCACCGAGGGGCGCATGACCGTCTACACCGAGCTGCTCGAGACGATGATCGAATCGACGGTTCGCCATGCGGAGGCCGTCGAGCACCTCCAGGAGCTCAGTCGATTGCGCGAGGTGTTTCTTGCCAGCGTGTCGCACGAGCTTCGAACGCCGTTGTCCGTGCTCGGAACGCGAATCGAGCTCTTGCTGCGTGGTGCGCTCGCCGATCCGGAGGCCATCAGGGCCTCTCTGGTCAACATGAAGCACCACGTGAAGACCGAGGCGCGGCTGGTCGAGGACCTGATCGAGGCGGCGCGAACGCGCACCGGCCAGTTGCGCATCGATATGCAGCTGACATCGCTTCGCGACATCCTCAAGGCAGCGGTGTCTGCGGTGGTGCCGCATGCCGAGGCCAAGCAGATTGACATCGCAATTCCGGACCTGGATGAAGCCGGCCAGTTGCCGATCATCGCCGACGCGGATCGTCTGCAGCAGGTGTTCTGGAATCTTCTTTCCAACGCCGTCAAGTTCACCCCGGCGTCGGGGCACATTGCGATTCAGCTGCGTCGCGACACCCAGATGTATGCACTCTCGGTGACCGACACGGGCAGCGGCATTGAAGAAGCGCTGCTCCCGCATGTTTTCAAACCATTCACGAAGCAGCTGAAGGCGAATGCGCTGGGGCTGGGACTCGGCCTGTCCATCGCCCGCCACATTGTCGAACGCCACGGCGGAACCATCCGGGTGGAAAGCGCCGGACGCGACGCCGGAGCGGCGTTCCATGTCACGCTGCCCGTGGCTTCACCGCCCGCGCAGCTGCTTGCTCCTCGGCAAGAGGTCTGAACTGCAAATCCTTACAACAGTCGTCATGCCTTGATGACGATGGAGATCGAGCCTCGCACCACGATAAGGGATAGAGGAGGATTCTTTCCGCTTGCTGCCCGATGGCGCATCCAGGAGTCGCATCATGACCAAGGAAAATCGTCCTTCCGCCGATACGAACCCGGACGCTTCGACGGCGGCGCCGAGCGCCCCTCGTGTGGTGGACGTGCTCAACGAGTTGCTCGAGACCACGCGGGAGGCAGAGTTTGGCTTCCAGGCCTGTGCAGACGAGGCAGCGGCGGCGAGGCTTCAGGAGGTGTTCTATCACCGAGCCGAGCAGTGCCAGCAGGCAGCCGACGAGCTGGTCCGGTTGATCTGGCGCTTTGGAGGCTCGCCCGCCGAGGGGGACGCAGCCAGCGGAGCCTTGCACCGTGGCTGGGTCCACATCAAGGGCGCCGTGGGCGCGGACACCGACCTGTCGATGCTCGAGGAATGCGAACGAAGGGAGGATGCGGCAGTGGCGCGTTACCGCGAGGCACTGGCGCAGAACCTACCCCCCGAGGTGCGCAGTTTCGTGGAACGCCAGGCGCAGTGCGCTCAGCGCAACCACGACCAGATCGGTGACTTGCGCAGTGAAGCGAGCTCCCGCGGCTGACGCGGCTGGCGCGCGAGACTTGCAGTAAGTACTCCCGGGCCGGCGCACCCATCGCCATTGCTGCAGTCCATGCAGCCGGTTTCAGAAGCGCTCGGGCAGCCCCATCGCCGGATCGCTCACCGAGTGCCGGCCGGTCTCGACCCGCCCGGCGAAGCGGCGGTAGAAGGCGGTGTCGGCATCGCAGGTCACCACGAAGTCATACCAGTTGCCGGTGGCGTCCAGGCTCCAGCGCATGGTGGCGTCGTCGCCGCCCTTGACCCGCACGCTCCACGGGCCGCGGGGCTTGTTGCCGCGGTCATCGTGGTCGTCGTGGTCGTGGTCCCGGTCGTGGCGGCCGTGATCGTCATGGTCGTCGCGTCCATCTTTGCCGCCGGCCCCACGGCCGTCGAGGCGCGGGTAGGCCAGGTTGTGCTGGACGGTGAACCGGCAATCGCGCCGGCCGCCGTTGCGCATCTGCAGGTAGATGTCGCCCTTGCGCGCGTCGTAGCCTGTGCGGATCTCGGGAAGCGCTGCGCCCGCGGCGCGCAACCGGTTCAAGTCGCCCTTGAAGTGACGGTGGAAGCCGTTCGGCCCGAGCACCCACAGGTCGTACAGGCCGGCGTCGTCGATCGCGGCCGCCCAGTCGCCACTGAGCTGCTTGCCCGGCTCGACCATGTAGCGGCGCGGCACGCGATCTGCCAGGTGCAGCTTGTCGTAGACGTGGAACACGGCGGCGGCGCGGCCGCTGTTGGCGAAAGCCAGCTGGACGCGGCCGTTGGCGGAATCGACGCGCGCGGTGGTGTGCAGCTCGTAGGGCAGGGCGCGCGAGGGACGCACGCCGGTGGCCTGCACCGGCAGCGCGAGATCGGCCGGCGGCACGATCTTCGGCAGCGCCTGCTGGGCTGCCGTCAGCGCATCGACCTCGGCCTTGGTCCTGCGGCCGGCCAGCGTGGGCAGCGGCTCGTCGTTGGGGCGCTCGAAGTTGAAGGCGCTGGTCAGGTCGCCGCAGACGGCGCGGCGATAGGCGCTGATCTGCGGTTCGGCCACGCCGAAGCACTTCTCCAGGAACAGCAGCGTCGAGGTGTGGTCGCAGACCTGGGAGTTGACCCAGCCGCCGCGGCTCCACGGCGAGACCACCCACAGCGGCACGCGCGGACCCGGGCCGTAGGGCCGGCCATCCTTGGCCGGCTGGCTCGTGGTCGCGGGCGTGTAGTTGTGATACTCCACCGCGACGTCTTCGTCCTTCATCGTGGTGCCGCCGGCCAGCGTGCCGTCGGCATTGCGCGAGGGCACCGAAGGCGTCGGCACGTGGTCGAAGAAGCCGTCGTTCTCGTCGAAGTTGATCAAGAGGACGGTCTTGCTCCAGACCTCGGGGTTGGCGGTCAGCGCGTCCAGCACCTGCTGCACGTACCAGCCGCCCTTGGCCGGGCTCGACGGTCCGGGGTGCTCGCTGTAGGCCGAGGGCGCGATGATCCACGACACCGCAGGCAGCTTGCCGTTCTGGATGTCCTCGCGGAAGGTCTCCAGGAAGCCGTAGGGCATCGTGTTGTGGAAGCCCTTGGCGAGCGGGCTGAGCGCGTCGTCGACCACCGGGTCGTAGAAGGGGCCGGCGGCGGTGACCGGCTGCGTGATGTCCGTGGCCGGCACATAGACCGGACGGCGCGCCGGCGGCATCTGCTCGATCTGGGCGCGCCAGTGGCGAAAGCCCATCATCTCGTTGCAGCCGAAGTTGTCGATCAGGCTCTGGTAGACCTTCCACTTCACGCCGGCTTTCTCGAGCCGGTCGGCATAGGTGGTCCAGGTCCAGCCCTGCGTGGAAGCGCCGATGTCGTTGCCGCCGTTGAACTGGTTGTTCAGCGCCGCGACCTGCACCTTGCTGCCGTCGATGGGGCTGATGCCGTTCGGGCCGTTGGTGCCGCTCCAGTAGAACAACCGGTTGGCGATGGTGCCCGTGTGCATGCCGCAGTGGTAGTGGTCGCACAGCGTGAAGGCGTCGGCCAGCGCGCGCTGGAACGGCACTTCGGCCGTTTCGTAGTAGCCCATCGACAGCTGGTTCTTGGCGTCCGGCCACTTGTACATGCGGCCGTGGTCCCAGGCGGCCTGCGAATCGGACCAGGCGTGCGGCGTGCTGCCGGCGCGCTGCGCGTTGCCCTTGCTCTCGTCGAGGTGGTAGGGCACGAAGGTGCTCGCCGGCGTGGTCTTCGTGTAGGTCTGATAGAAGGCGTTCCTGCCGTTCGGCGTCGGGATCGCGAAGCGGTCGCCGAAGCCGCGCACGCCCTTGAAGGTGCCGAAGTAGCTGTCGAAGGAACGGTTCTCCTGCATCAGCAGCACCACGTGCTTGACGTCCTTCACGGTGCCGGTGTCGTGGTGCGCGGGAATGGCCAGCGCGCGGCGGATGCTGGGAGGGAAGGCGGCCAGCGTGGCGGCGGCGATGCCGGTGGTGGCGGTGCTCTGGATGAATTTGCGGCGGGAGTTGGCGGTCATATCGTTGGCGTGGGTTGCTCGCACTGGGGAGGCCCCGAGGCTAGGCAACAGCAATGTCACGACGATGACGCCGTGCGCGCTCCTTCTGCGCGCGGCATCGACGCCAGGGCCCGGCCGCTACCAGGGCCACGATCCTGCCGAGGCCGCGAGCGAAACGCCCGTCACGGCCAGCAGCAGGGCGGTGATCGTCCGCAGCGCGCGCTCCGACACCGGCAGCGGGTGCCGCACGCACCACCGGGTCACGGCATAGACGACGGGCAGGGCCATGCCCGACAGCAGCAGCGAGCGCATGGAGAAGTGGCCGGCGCCCGCGACGAGCACCAGGCGGAAGGCGTTGTTGGCCGAGAACATCAGCGTCAGGCAGCGGCGCACGAAGTTGGGCTCGAAGGGCTGGCGGTACAAGTGGAAGACGATCGGCGGCCCGGAGGTCGCGAACAGCCCGCCGAGCACCCCGGAGAGCAGGCCCGCCGCCGCGAAGGCCGCCGGCGGCGAGGGCTGCGCAAGCTGGCGATTGCGCAGAAGCAGCGCCAGGGCGCTGAGCACCACGACGACACCCAGCAACAGCCTCAGGAACTGCTGCGCGTTCGCGCTCAGCCACGCGAGCAGCCCGATGCCGATGACCACCCCGGCGAGGCTCGCCGGCATTGCGTGGCGCAAGGGGCGCCATGGAAGCTCGCCGCCATGGCTGCGAAAGAAAGCCGTCGCATTGACGAGCGCGAGCACCATGGTGGCGTTGACGGCCTCGGCCAGCGGCACGACGTGCAGAAGCTCGACCAGGCCCAGCAGCACCAGGCCCATGGCGAAGCCGGTGAGGTTCTGCACGAAGGTGGCGGCTGCCACGCAGCCGAGGAACAGGAAGGCCGTTTCGAGAGGGATCAAGAGGCTGTCGGGCCGCGGGCAGGGAGCGGCACCGAAGGCCAATTCTGCAGCACCTCGGCCATGGAGCAGCGGCGCGATGGTGGCGTCGGCGGCGGCCGCGCGCCGTCGAACACCGGGGCCGCCGCCGGCACCCGGCCAGCATCCCAAGGCATGAAGACCCCGCGCGCCTGCATGTGCGGATGCGCCATGGCCTCGGCGAGGGAGAGCACGGGGGTCACGCAGGCATCGCTGGCGGCGAAGTGGGCGGCCCACTCCTCGCGCGTGCGGCTGCCGAAGGCTTCCTCGAAGCGGCGCCGTATCTCGGGCCAATGTGCCGCCTCCTGCCGATCCGGCAACTGCCCGGCCAGGCCGAGCCGCTGCACCAGCTCGTCGTAGAACTGCGGCTCGAGCGCGCCCACGGCGACGAATCGGCCATCGCGGGTGCGATAGGTGTCGTACCAGGGGACGCCGCCGTCGAGTGCGTTGCTGGCGCGCCGATCGGTCCACTGCCCCATCAGCATCCGGCTGAAGATCATGGCCATGAGCACGGCGCTGCCGTCGACCATGGCGGCGTCGACCACCTGGCCACGCCCGCAGGCGCGCGCCTGCCAGGCGGCGGCGAGCACGCCGATGGCGAGGAAGGCGCCACCACCGCCGAAGTCGCCGACGAGGTTGAGCGGCGGCACCGGCTTGTCGGCAGTGCCGATCGCATGCAGCGCGCCCGAGAGCGCGATGTAGTTGATGTCGTGGCCGGCCTGCTGCGCCAGGGGACCGGTCTGGCCCCATCCTGTCATGCGGCCATAGACCAGGCGCGGGTTGCGGGCCATGCATTCCTGCGGGCCGAGCCCCAGGCGCTCCATCACTCCCGGGCGCAGTCCTTCGAGCAGGATGTCGGCGCGCTCGACGAGCTGCAGCGCGGCCTCGCGGCCTTCGGCCGACTTGAGGTCCAGCTCGACAAGCGTGCGGCCGCGGCGCACCGCGCCGAGCGTGTCGCGCTCGGCGGCGCTGCCGGGACGCTCGACGCGGACCACGCTGGCGCCGAGGTCCGCCAGCACCATGCCGCACCAGGGCACGGGGCCGATCGCGGCGAATTCGAGAATGCGAAGGCCGGAAAGAACAGCCGTCATGAGGGGTCTCCTTGCGCGGGGCTCGCGCCGGGCGCAGGCATGGCCGGGCCCGGGGCACGCACGAGCATGTCCAGGAAGATGCGGGCACAGCCCGGGAGTGCATCGATGTCGCGGTACAGCACCCGGCGCTCCCGAAAGGCCCAGGGGTCGGACAGCCGGACCAGGTTCAGCCGCATGCTGCGGGCGAGCCGGCTCGCCGCCGATTCGGGAACGATTCCGACGCCGACGCCGGCTTCGATCATGCGGCACATCGCCTCGAAGCTGCTCATCATCACGCGCACGTTCAGGGTCTGGTTGAGCTGGCTGACCGTCTGCGTCAGGAACAGGTCGAGCGTGCTGCCCTGCAGGCCGATGTGCGGGAACTCCAGCGTTTCCTCGAAGCGCATCTCGCTGCGGCCGCTCAAGGGGTGGACGAAGGGCGTCGCCAGCACGAGCCGGTCGGTGCTGAAGCACTGCGACTGCAGCGTCGACTCGGGTGCCGGGCCCGCGATGATGCCGATATCGGCGGAACCGTCGAGAATGCCGCGCACCACCTCGCGCGTGTTGCGCTCCTGCAGGTCGACGGTGACGCCGGGCCGCTCGCCCATGAACCGGGCCAGCACATCCGGCAGCACCTCGGTGATGGTGGTGGTATTGGCGAACATGCGGATATGGCCGGTGGCGCCATCCGAATGGACCGAGAAATCGCTCTTCACATGCTCGATCTGGCGAAGGATCACGCGCGCATGGCGCAGGAGCGTCTCCCCCGCCGAGGTGAGCGTCAGGCCTCGCGGGTCCCGGTAGAACAGGCGGCTGCGCAGCTGGCTTTCCAGCGACTTGAGACGCGAGCTCGCGGCCGCGGGCGAGAGCGCTGCGCGCTGCGCGCCGCGCGTGAGGTTGCCGAGCTCCGCGATGTGGACGAACAGGCGCAGGTCCGCGATGTCGAAATGCACGCGCACCGGCTCATCGGCGAAGGGCGCGCTGCGCCTGGCGGCATCGCCCGCTTCGCCGTCACCGGGCACGATTGGAGCTGGCATGGGCACCTCCGTCACCGAGGCCGAGGGCAGCAGCATATGTGGCACGTCAGGCAGGGCGGAACCCGTCGAAGCCGGTGATCTCGCGACCCTGGATGAGCGACAGGATGCCGGGCGTGCCGTCGGGGATCGCCAGCGTGCGCACGTCGCGCGCCATCTGCTCGAGCCCCAGCTCACGGCTCAGGCCCATGCCGCCATGGATGCGCATCGCGAGCTGGATGGCACGATCGCAGGCGTCCACCGCATAGCGCTTGGCCATGGCCGACAGTCCGTTCGCGCGCTCGCCCCGGTCGAGCGCGGCAAGCGCGTTGTAGCAGGCCAGGCGGCTCGTGACCACGGCCGTCTCGATCTCGGCGAGGTCGTGCTGGATCAGCTGGTAGGCGCCGATTGCCTTGCCGAACTGCTTGCGCACGCCCGCGTACTCGCGCGCCAGCTCGAAGGCGCGCTGGGCCAGGTGCACCGCCATCAACCCGACCGTGGGCCGGTTCGCCAGCCAGGTGATGGTCAGCAGCTTGGCCGTGTCGCCGTTGTCGGGGCACACGTTGGCCTGCGGCACCCGGCAGCCGTCGAAGAGCACCTCGCCCAACGGCGACTGGCGCAAGCCCAGCATGTCGACCTCGTTGGCCTCGAAGGGCGACTCGGCGCGGTCGACGAGGACGCGCGCCATGCGGTAGCCCGAGCCCTCGGGAATGCGGCAGGTCACGTTCATCACGTCGCATACCGTGGCGTTGGAAATCCACTGCTTGCGCCCGTTGAGGACCACGTGGTTGCCGTCGGGAGTCGCCGTCGTCTTGATGCCGCGCGGGTCCGAGCCGACGTCGGGTTCGGTGCTGCCGGTGCAGGCGATGCGGCGCCCGGCCATCAGGTCGGGCACGAAGCGCTCGCGCTGCTCGGGACTGCCGCCGAAATGGATGCGCGTCGTCGTGGCTTCGTGCGGCTGGACGATCAGCATCACCGTCGGCGGCAGCTGCTCGACGAGCAGGCCGTAGTCCAGCAGGCCCATGCCCGCACCGCCATCCTTCTCGGGAATGCGTGCCGAGGTCAGGCCGAGGTCGGCCGCCTTCTCGAGCAGCATGAGCACCGCGGACTTGGGCAGCGCCTTGTCCCGGTGGTGCGAAGCCAGCAGCGGCTCGACGAATTTCTCGTTCAGGCGTCGGGCCGCCTCGACCATCATCCGCTGGTCATCGTTCAGTGCGAAGTCCATGCTGTGTTCCTTCCTTTCTCAGCCTGCGCGGGAGCCCACCTCGACCACCACGCGCCCGACGGTGGAGACGTTGAAGAAGCTGTCCATGGTTTTGTCGAGGTCTTCGAACGGGATGGGTCTCGCGATTTGCGGCAGGTGCGCTGGCTTGAGATCGGTGGCCATTCGCTGCCAGAGGCGCTGCCGCTCGGGCATCTGCAGTTGGCGCGAGACGTTGATGCCGAGGATGTCGACCGAGCGCAGCACGAAGGGCAGCACGGTCGTGTGCAACTCGACACCGACCATGCCGGCCACGGCGATCTTCCCGTGCGGCCGCATCTGCGCCATCAGCCGGTCGAGCATGCCGCCGCCCACGTTGTCGAGCGCGCCGGCGAAGGGGGCGCCGCTCGCCATGGCCGACTTGTCGGCGAGCAGCTCGTCACGCGGCATGACGCGCGCCGCGCCGATCGACTTCAGGAAGTCCTCCTGCTCGCGCTTGCCGGAGATCGCGACGACTTCGAAGCCGCGCCGCGCGAACATGTCGACCGCCAGGCTGCCGACACCGCCCGTGGCGCCGGTCACGGCGACAGGCCCGGCGTCGGGCGTGAGGCCCGCCTTTTCCAGCCGGTCCACCGCCAGCGCGGCGGTCAGGCCCGAGGTGCCCAAGGCCATGGCCTCGTAGAGCGAGAGTCCTTTCGGCAGGGGAACGATCCAGTCGCCCGGAACCCGCGTGTACTCGGCGTATCCGCCATCCTGCTCGGTGCCGAGCTTGTAGTTGGTCACTGCGACCTGGTCGCCTTCGCGAAAGCGCGAGTCCTCGGAAGACACGACCACCCCGGACATGTCGACGCCGGTGACGCAGGGGCGGTCGGTGCGCACGTTGCGCCCGACGCCGCGGGCGGCCATCGCATCCTTGTAGGTGATGGCCGAGAAGGCCGTGCGAATGAGCACCGGACCGGGGTCCAGGTCGTCCAGCGTCAACTGCTCGAATCGGCAAACCGGCTTGCCATCGATGGTGTGGACGCGAAAGGCTTTGAATCTGTTCATGGTCAGGAGCTCAGAGGCTGATCGTTGAGGTGGTGGTTGTGGCGGTGGCGGGGCGTGTCGGTCCGGTCGCGCCGGGCTGCGCTTGCGGATCGCAGGAGACGACACCCTCCGCCACGAGGGCGTCGATCGCGGCATCGTCCAGGCCGGCGAGCTCGCGCAGCAGGGCGCGCGTGTCCTGGCCGATGCGGTGGCCGGACCAGCGGATCCTTCCCGGCGTGAGGGACATCTTCGGAACGACACCCGCCAGGGTGACCTCGCCCAGGTCGTCGTCGGGCGTCGGCACCAGCATGCCGCGGCTGCGGAAGTGCTGGTCCTTGAAGATGTCGGCCATGGTGAAGATCCGGCTCGCCGGTACATCGTCCGCATCCAGCGCAGCCTGGAGCGCATCGAGGTCGTGCGCGGAGGTCCATTCGCCGATGAGCGCTTCCAGTTCGGCCTCGTTGCGGTTGCGCGCGGCCTGGGTGGCGAAGCGGGGATCGGAGCCGAACTCGGGGCGCCCCATCACGCGCGCCAGTCGCCGGAAGATGCCGTCGGCGAGCGCCGCGATGTGGATGTGCTGGCCGTCGCGCGTCGGGAACAGGGTGTTCGGCGCACTGTTCGGCAGGCGGGGGCCAGAGCGCATGCCGCTCTTGCCGGTCTTCTCGAAGGCGGGGACATAGGCCTCCATGAAGCTGAAGGCCGATTCGATCAGCGCCGCGTCGATGCACTGCCCCTGGCCGCTCTTCTCGCGGTGCAGGATCGCCATGGTCGTGCCCATGGCGGCATAGAGCCCGGCGATGTAGTCGGTCAGGGGAATGGCGACCCGCGAGGGCGGACGATCGGGGTCGCCGATCATCTGGCGCAGCCCGCTCATCGCTTCGCCAATGACGCCGTAGCCCGGCTTGTTGCGGTAGGGGCCCGTTTGCCCGTAGCCGCTGACCCGCGTCATGACGAGGTCGGGACGGAGCTTGCGCAGGTCCTCGTAGCCGAGCTCCCATTTCTCCAGTGTGCCCGGGCGGAAGTTCTCGACCACGATGTCGAACCTCGGGATCATGGCCCTGACCACGTCGCGCCCTTTCGGGTTGCGCAGGTCGAAGCAGGCGATCCTCTTGTTGCGGCAGATCGTCGCCGCATACAGCGACTTGCCATCCACCGTTTCGCCGAGCTGGCGAATGGGATCGCCTTCGGCCGATTCGATCTTCACCACCTCCGCGCCGAAGTCGGCCAGCAGCCGGGTGCAGAAGGGGCCGGCCGCGGTGGACCCCAGTTCGAGAACGCGGTAGCCAGTGAGCGGCCCCTGGCTCGCGGCGCCTTCGCTCGCATCGTGGTCTGTCATTGCTTTCGTCTGTGCCTCATGAATCGGTGAATGCATTCTTTGCAGCCGCACGCCCTCTTGTGAATCTGTATGTTTGAAACGCCGCGTTCGGCTGCATCGAATGCGTGAACCTGGCTCCCGCCCCAGAGCACGCGGCCTCGGCGCGTGCGCCGGCGGCCTTGTCAGCTCATTCGATGGCGAGCTTGCGCGACTTGATGAGCGCGGCCCACCGTGCCGATTCCTCGTCGATCGACTTGGCGAAGGCCGCGGAGCTATTGCCCACCGGAACCATGCCCAGGGCCCGCAGCTTGTGTTGCAGGGCAGGCCGCTCCAGCACCGTCGCGGTGTCGCGCTGGATCTTCGCGACGACCTCGCCCGGCGTGCCTGCCGGCGCTGCGAGGCCGAACCATCCGTTGTTGACGAAGCTGGGCAGGCCGCTCTCGGCGGTCGTCGGCACGTTGGGCAGCAGCGGGGATCGCTCCCTGCTGGTGACCGCCAGCGCACGCAGGCGCCCGTCGTTCACCAGGCTCGCCGCGGCACCGATCATCCCGACCACCAACTGCGTCTGGCCCGCCATCAGGTCCGCGAAGGCGGGCGCCTCTCCCTTGTAGGGCACGTGGACAAGCTCGACTCCCGCAGCCGAGGCGAAGCCCTCGCCCGCCATGTGAAGCTGGCTGCCTGGGCCCGCCGAGCCGAAGTTCACCACGCCCGGCTTTTCCTTGGCCCTGTGGATCAGCGCCTTGAGGTCCCTGGCGTCGGAGTTCGCGGGAACGACCACCACCATCGGCGTGCTCGCCACGTTGGTGATCGGCACGAAGTCCTTGTGCACGTCGAAGGGCACCTTGCGATAGAGATGCGGATTGACCGTGAACACGCTGCCGGAGATGAGCAGCAGCGTGTGCCCGTCCGCCGGCGCCTTCGACGCCAGCGCGGTGCCGATGTTGCCGCCCGCGCCCGCGCGGTTGTCGATCACCACCGGCTGCCCCCACAGCTCGGACAGGGCCTGGCCCAGCGTGCGGCCGACGATGTCGGTGGTGCCGCCGGCGGCAAAGGGCACGACCAGCGTGATGGTCTTGGTGGGCCATGCACCTGCGGCATGGCCGTGCGGCGAGAGCGCGGCGAGCGACAGGGCGGCGGCCATGCGGCAGATGTTCCTGCGGGTGGTCCTGGCTTCGATCACGGGGTTTGTCTCCTGGTTGTGTTCACTGAGCTGATGCATGCCAACTGCCCCGACGAAGATCGTCGGCGGTGCCGGATCACGGATGCCTATGCCGCGCGCAGGCCTCCCCGGTGCGGGGGCTCCACGTGGCCCAGCACGCGCGAGGCCTCGGCGGCTGCGCGCATGACGCTTGGAATGGCCGCTTCGACGATGTCGGGCGACATGCGGTACTCCGGCATCGCCACGCCGAGCGCCGCCACCACCTGACCCGAGTGGTCGCGGATCGGCGCCGCAACGCCGCCCATCTCGGGATGGTTCTCCGCCTGCGTGACGGCGTAGCCGTTCTCGCGCACGTCCGCCAGCAGCCTGCGCAGCTCGGCGGTGTCGATCACCGTGCGAGGTGTGCGGCGCTCCAGGGCGCCCGAAAGCGCGCGCTCCGCGTCGGCCGGGTTGAACGCAAGGATCGCCCGCCCCGTCGCCGTGCACCACGCGGGGCTCAACTGGCCGAGCCGCGTCTGCACGCCGATCGACTTCGGACTTTCGAGCTTGGCGACGTACACCACGCCTCCGGAGGAATCGAGCACGGAGAGGTGCACCGTCTCTCCCGACTCCGCCCGCAGGTCGGCGAGGATGGGACGGGTGAGCTCAACCAGGTCGAGCCGCCGCAGCGCGCTCGCGCCGACGCGCCAGGCCTTCAGCGTCAGCGCGTATCTGCCGCTTTCCGCGTCGTGCATTGCATAGCCGGTGTTGACCAGCGTGGACACCATGCGGTGCACGGTGCCCTTCGGCTTGCCCGTCAAGGCCACGATCTCGCGAAGCGACATCTCGCCTGCGGCCTGGCCCAGCACCTCGAGCACTTCGAGGGTGCCGGCAGCGGCGGCGATGATCTGGTTGCGTGTAAGGTCTGTCATTTGGTCTGCACTGCGGAACGCTTTGATTCGCGTGCGATTGACCTTACTATGCCTCTCCGCGCAGCGTCAATCAGGCAGAACAGCAGGTCGCGCACTCACACAGCAGTCTGCATTGCAGAACGCCGGGCCGCCCGCCTTGCGTTCCATGCAACCGAAGGGCGCGTTCGCAATTTCGAGATGGATGCAGCCACGTCCCGCGTCCTAGCATGGGCTTGACCGGGACCACAAGACACATATCGGAGACGCCATGCACAAGAGATCGCTTTTCATTCGGGCCGCGCTTGCCGGCCTGCTGGGCCTGGCAGGCCTTTCGCACGCGCAGACCTTCCAGGACAAGCCCATCACCCTGGTGGTCGGCTATTCCGCCGGCGGGTCGGTCGACACGTTTGCGCGCGCATTGGCCAAGGGCCTCGCGCAGAGGCTGAACCAGTCCGTGCTCGTCGAGAACAAGGCCGGTGCCAGCGAGATGGTCGCGGCGCAGTTCGTCGCCAAATCCAGGCCCGATGGCTACACGCTCCTGGTCTCCACCGAAGCGCCCATCACGCAGAACCAGTTTCTCTACAAGAGCCTCAGCTACAACCCCGAGTCGGACCTCACGCCCGTGAGCATCATGATCCGCGTCCCGATGGCGCTGGCCCTCAGCCCGACATTTCCGGCGAAGTCCTTCAGCCAGTTCCTGAAGGACGTGAAGAGCCGCAAGGCCGACTCGGTGAAGTTCGCCTCGTCAGGCATCGGGGGCATCACGCACCTGCCCGTCGCCATGCTCGCGACGAAGGAGAAGTTCGAGTGGGTGCATGTGCCTTACAAGGGCTTCCCGCCCATTGCGCCGGACCTGATCGCGGGGCGCGTGGACGCCACCGTGACGGCCGTCACCACCGTGCTGCCGTATCACAACGACGGGCGCCTGAGGATCGTCGCGGTGGGCGCCGAGTCGCGCATCAAGGGATTGCCCGACGTCCCGACCTTCAAGGAACTGGGTCACGAGGATCTGAAGGCGCAGTACGTGATCATGCTCAGTGCGCCCGGCGGCCTTCCGAAGGAAGTTGCGCAAGCCTTGGCGGCATCGGTGAAAGCGATCGTGAGCGAGAAGGACTTCCAGGAGAAGCACATGGATCCGTTCGCGCTCATGCCGATCGGGTCGACACCCGAGGAAGCGTTGGCCTATGTCGTCAACGACCGGCCGATCCAAGCGAAGCGGATCAAGATCTCCGGAGCGTCGCTGGAATGATGCGCGCTTGTTGAACACGTAGTCCGGCGGCTCGACCGGCTGCGGCTCGGCGCGCTCTAGGTGCTTCTTGCACTCTTGGCGGCGGCGCGATTCAGCGCATCGAGCAGCGCCGCCGTCAACCGGCCCTTCGGGTTCCCGACGCGCTCGGCCAGCCCGATGGTCCGCGACAGCGGCGGCCGCCCGAGCGGCACGGCCTTGACGCGATGCAGCCGAAGGAAACTCGTGTGGCTCACGGGGATGATCGACACGCCCAGGCCGTGGGCCACCATCAGGGCGATTGCCTCCAGCGAATCCAGCTCCATCGTCTCGCGCAGGACGATTCGCCGCTTGGCCAGCGCCTCCTCGATCACGTGGCTGACCCAGAAGTGGCGATTGAACCGGATGTACGGATACGCCTTGAGCAACGCCTCGTCCGTGCGGCCCTTCGCTTCCCGCGGCGCGATCACGAGGATGGGCTCGCGCGCAAAAGGCTCCCACCGCACGCTGGGCAATTGCGCGCGCGGCTCGCTGATGATCGCCGCATCGATCTCGCCATGCCGCAGCATCTCCGCGAAGGAGGGCGACAGCCCGTGGTGCACCCTGATCTGCAGCCCCGGATGGAGCGTGCGCAGCGACAGCAACGCCTTCGGGATCACGCTGGTCAGCGCAGTGGGAATGGAGCCGAGTACGAGGCTGCCGGTGAGGTCGTCCGCTTCGCGAACCGCATCGCCGATCTGGTCGTAGAGCACCAGCACCTCGCGCGCCTTGGCAAGCAGCGCTAAGCCTTCGTTGGTGAGCCGCGCCGGCTTGCGTGTGCGATCGAACAGGCTGATGCCCCATTCGGCCTCGAGGCTTGCAATCTGCGCGCTCACGGCCGGCAGGCTGATGAAGCGCGCGTCTGCACCGGCGCTCAGGCTGCCGCGCTCGGCCACGGCGACGAAGGTCTTCAGTTCACGGATGCCCATGAGCACCGCACCCTCTATGTTCCAAATAAGTGAACATCTTCTTTGAAAAATGCGTTCTTGTCTAACTTTAGAACTCGTAGATTTGCCTGTCGGCACAACACATGGAGCAAACGAGATGCGCCTCAAAGGCAAAGTAGCAGTGGTCACGGGAGCGGGCAGCGGCATGGGCCGCGCGATCTCGCTGGCCTTCGTGCGTCAGGGCGCGAAGGTGGTCGTCGCGGACATCAACCTGGAAGGCGCGTCCCAGACGGCGGCCCTGATCGAAGCCGAGGGCGGCGAGGCGATCGCGGTCAAGGTCGACGTGACGCGCAAGGCCGAGACCCTGCAGATGGCGGATGCGGCGCTCGCCCGCTTCGGCCGCATCGATGTGCTGGTGAACAACGCCGGCTCGCGCTGCCTGAAGGGCTTTCTCGAACACACCGAGGACGACTGGCACCGCATGATCGACATCAACCTGACCGGCCACTTCTTCTGCGCGCAGGCGGTCATTCCCAGCATGCTGAAGACGGGCAAGGGAAAGATCATCAACCTCGCATCGATTGCGGCGCACACCGGGCGGCCCGACCGCGTCGCCTACTGCGCGGCGAAGGCCGGCGTCATGGGGCTGACGCGCGCGCTGGCGATGGACATGCGCGGCAAGAACATCTGCGTCACCGCGATCTCGCCCGGCTCGATCGCGACGCCGATGAACGAGGCCGCCGCGACCAGCACGGAGGTGGCATGGGGCAAGGAGACCGTGGTCGGCCGCTGGGGCACCGCCGACGACATCGCGCATGCGGCGGTGTTCCTGGCCTCCGACGAGTCGGACTACATCACCGGCTCGGAGATCGCGGTCGAAGGCGGCTGGCTCATCGGCCGCGCCCGCGACGGCGAGATCTAGCCGTGCCCACGACAGAACGCATCGGCCTGGCGCGCATCGAGCGCATCGAGGTGCACCGGCTTCGCGTGCCGCTCGCTCGCCCCTACCGCCTGGCGTTCGGCGACCTCACCGCATTCGATACGCTGCTGGTCGAACTGACCGACGCCGACGGCGCGACCGGCTTCGGCGAGGCGACGCTGCTCAACGGCTACACCGACGAGAGCGTGGACGGCGCCTGGGCGCTGGCGCAGCAGCTTGCCGATGAGCTGGCCGGATGCACGCACCGTGCGTTCCGCACCCGCGTGGACGCGATCGCGCAGCGGGCGCCCTTCACGGCGACCGCCTTCGGCACCGCCCTGGACATGCTGGGGCGCAGCGAATGGCTCGCGCTGTCCGAGCCCGCGCGGGTGCCGCTGCTCGCGCTGCTCAATGCCGACGACGAAACGACGACTGCGGACGAGTTCGAGACGCTGCTCGACCAAGGCTATCGCACGGTCAAGGTCAAGGTCGGGCTCGCCGGCTCGGACGACCTTGCGCGCATCCGCCGGATCCAGGCGGTGGTCGCAGGGCGCGCGCGCATCCGGATCGATGCCAACCAGGCGTTCTCAGGGCCGCAGGCCGCGGCGTTCCTGGCGGCGCTCGATCCGCAGGACATCGAGCTTTTCGAGCAACCCTGCCGCGCGGACGACTGGGACGCGCACGCGCTGGCCGTGCGCGCGGCACGCGTGCCGATGATGCTCGACGAATCGATCTATGCGCTTCCCGACATCGAGCGTGCCGCGGCCGAGGGGCTCGCGACCTACGTGAAGGTCAAGCTCGTGAAGTTCGCCGGCCTCGAGCGGCTGGCCGGCGCCATCGAGCGCATCCGCGCACTGGGCATGCGCCCGGTGCTCGGCAACGGCGTGGCCTGCGATCCGGGCTGCTGGATGGAGGCCTGTGTGGCGGCCAGGCACATCGACAACGCCGGCGAGATGAACGGCTACCTGAAGGTGCGCCGGCCGCTTCTCGCGAACCCGCCGCGAATGGACCGGGGCGACATGCTCATCAATGCGGGCGAGCCGCCGGTGCTCGATCGCGATGCGCTGGCCGCCCAGCGCGTGGGGCTGCACGTGGCGCGACGCGCGATGCATGCCGGTGCAAGTATCAACAACACGACGAGGCAACCATGAAAAAGACTTTGACGATGCTGTGCGCAGCGATCGCGTCAGCTGCGCTTCTGCTGCCGTCGGCGCAGGCGCAGTCGACGTACCCGGCCAAGCCGGTCGACGTGATCGTGCCCTGGGGTGCGGGCGGCGGCGCCGACGTGATGGCGCGCATCCTTGCCAAGTGGCTCGAGGCCGATCTCAAGGTACCCTTCCCCGTGGTGAACTTGCCCGGCGCGTCCGGGATGATCGGCCTCTCCCGCATGGTCAGCCAGCCCGCCGACGGCCAGGCGATCGCCATCCTCACGGGCGACAGCCTGATGATGGCCGCGACCCCCAACCCGAGCTTCAAGCTGCAGGACTCGACGGCGCTGGCGGTGTTGCTGCGCCAGCCCTCGGGCATCTTCGCGCCCAGGAACAGCCGCTTCAAGAGCTGGGGCGACGTGGTGAAGGAGTTGCAGGTCAACTCGGGCAGGGTGACGCTGGGCATCACCGGCCCCAACACCGCCGACGACCTGACCGCGCGCTACCTCGCGACGAAGAAGGTCGCGCTCACGGGCATCCCGTATACCAAGCCTGGCGAACGGTACTCGGCCGTGCTTGGCGGCCACGTCGATCTGCTCTACGAGCAAGCCGGCGACGTGCGCAACTTCATCGATTCGGGCGACCTGAAGCCGCTCATCTTCTTCGCGTCCAAGCGCCTGCCCCCGCCCTTCGCCGACGTGCCGGTGTCGGCGGAGTTCGGCTACGAAGTGCTGCTGCCGCAGGTGCGCGCGGTGTTGATCAAGAACGGGACGGACGCGCAGCGCATGAAGGTGCTGGCCGATTCGATCGAGCGCTTCGTGAAGAGCGCCGACTACAAGCACTTCGTCGATCAGCAGCTCGCGCTGCCGGACAGCTACATGGCGAGCGGGCAGGCGCAACCCTTCCTCAATTCGGAACTCGAAGCCCTTCGCAAGCTGCTCGCGGCGTACGGGGACAAATAGCGCACCCGACACAGGCACTACAGGCCGACCTCGCAGTCGCCAAGCCGACGGGCGACGTGAGCGCCAGCAACCCGGCGCGCAAACCACGGTTGACGGTGTTGCTGACGTTGATCAGCTCAAGGCACCTGAGGCCGGCTGCTGAAATGCAATCTTCCGGGGCGGGCAGCTGCGACTGTCAGCCCCGCGTGCCCCTGGTCCGGGCCGCCGGGCTGGCCGGCGAACGTGGCGTTCCGCGCCGCGCGACCGGCGCGGCGAATGCGGCGCGCTTCAAGGCCGTGCGCTCGAACTGCCGCGCGATGTTGCCGCACACCAGGTCGCACAGTTCGTAGACGGCCGGATCGGCGATGCGGTAGTAGGCACTGTTTCCGCGGGTTTCCCGCGACACCAGGCCGTGCTGCGTCAACAGGGCGAGGTGCCTTGAGACATTGGCGGAGCTGTAGCCGCACAGCTGTGCCAGCTCGCCCACATTGCGCTCCTGCTGGCGCAGCAAATTGAGGATCTGCAGCCGCGTCGGCTCGGCCAGCGCCTGGAAATACGCCGCCACCTGCACCAACGCCTCATCGGAAAGTCCTTCCATTCCTGGGCACGCCTGATGTTGATCTGGCGCAATCATGCCTCAGCAGTCCGATCCCATACTGGTTCTGGCGAAATCATTTACGTGCCTACTTGACTATTTAACTACGTACGCAAATACTACACATGAAACCGATGGCGGTCCAGTCCGGCTCCGATGTGCCGGGCACTGCCCTCCGAACCATCCATATGCTCAAGATCCGCTCGTTCACCTTCGTCGCTGCGCTCACGCTCGCCGTACCTGGCTGGGCTGCCGCCGAGGCTTTGGCTTCGGTGACGGCCCAGCCGGCCGCCATCGCCTCCTCCGGCTTCGACGGCGTCGTCGAAGCCGTCCGCCAGACGGTCATCGCCGCGCAAGTCTCCGGCGCGGTGATCCGGCTCGACGCCAAGGCCGGCGACTCCGTCAAGGCCGGCCAGGTGCTGTTGCAGATCGATGCCCGGGCAGCCGACCAGAATGCCGCCGCGAGCGACGCACAGGTCCAGGCGGCACGTGCATCGCTGGAAGTCGCCACCAAGGAATACGAGCGGCAGAAGCAACTGTTCAAGAAGAACTACATCAGCCAGGCCGCGCTGGAGCGCGCCGAGTCCGAGTTCAAGGCGACCCGGGCGCAGGTCGCGGCGCAGGGTGCCCAGGCCGGGGCGGCACGCACGCAAAGCGGCCTCCACGTGATCCGCGCCCCCTATGCGGGCGTGATCGCGGAAGTGCCGGTGTCGCTGGGCGACATGGCGATGCCGGGACGGCCCCTGATCACCGTGTACGACCCGTCCTCGCTCCGGATTACCGCGGCCATTCCGCAAACCGTGGCAGCGCAGGTGGTGGCGGGCCAGCTGCCCCGGGCCGAACTGCCGGGCCTGGCCGCACAACGCCAATGGGTCACTCCGGTGCGCATGCAGCTGCTGCCCACGGTCGATGCGGCGACGCACACGGTCGATCTGCGCGTCGATCTCCCCGCCGGCCTGGAGGGCGTCTCACCCGGGATGTTCTCGCGCCTGTGGCTGCCGCTGGCCGGCGGGGGCGCCGGGGGCACGCCCAGCCTGTCCGTGCCGCTCTCGGCCATCGTGCGCCGCGCCGAGTTGACGGGGCTCTACGTGCTCAATGCGGAAGGCCGTCCCCTGCTTCGGCAGGTGCGCCTGGGCCGGGCCGAGGGCGACAAGGTCGAGGTGCTCTCCGGCCTGATGCCCGGCGAGCGGGTCGCCACCGATCCGCAGGCCGCCGCTCGCGTTCGCCAGGCGACACCATGACACAGCAAGGCCCCTCGTCGATGGGTATCTCGGGCCGGATCGCAGCGTTCTTCCAGAGCGCCCAGATCACGCCGTTGCTCGCGCTCGTGGCACTCCTGCTCGGCGCGTTCGCGGTGCTGGTCACGCCGCGCGAGGAAGAGCCGCAGATCAACGTCACGATGGCGAACGTGCTCATCCCCTTTCCGGGCGCCGGCGTGCGGGACGTGGAGCAGATGGTGGCCGGCCCGGCCGAACAGGTGCTGGGGCAGATCGCGGGCGTCGAGCACGTGATGTCCGTGTCGCGCCCAGGGGTGGCGGTGATCACGGTGCAGTTCAAGGTGGGGGTGCCGCGCACCGAAGCGCTCGTGCGCCTGTACGACACGGTCAACGCGAATGCCGACTGGCTGCCCAAGGGTCTTGGCGTGCTCGATCCGATCGTCAAGCCCAAGGGCATCGACGACGTGCCGATCGTGACGCTGACGCTCTTCAGCAAGAATGCCGCTGTCGGCCCCTACGACCTGGAGCGCGTGGCTCACAGCATCGAGGCCGACCTGAAGCGCGTGGCGGGCACCCGCGAGGTGAGCACCATCGCCGGAGCGGGCCGCGCCGTGCTCGTCGAGCTCGACCCCGCGCGCATGTCGGGCGCCGGCGTCACTGTGTCCGACATGCGCAGCGCGCTGCTGTCCGCCAGCCTCGGGCTGCCGGTCGGAGAGCTGGTCTCGGGGAACCAGGCCGTGGCCATCGAGTCCGGTCCGTTCCTGCGGCAAGCGAGCGAGGTCGGCGAACTGGTCGTCGGCGTGCGCGGCGGCAAGCCGGTGTTCCTGCGCGACGTGGCCACGGTGCGCGACGGCCCGCTGCCGCCCAGCCGCTACGTCTGGCATGGCGAGGCCGGCAAGGAGGGCGCCGCTCCATCGGAGTATCCGGCGGTCACCCTTTCGATCACCAAGAAGCCGGGCGAGAACGCCATCGATGTCGCCAACGCCGTGATGCGACGCGTCGATGTTCTTCGCAACACGGTGATCCCCGCCGACGTGCGGGTTGCCGAAACGCGCAACTATGGCGCCACGGCCAACGACAAGGCGCAGAAGCTGATCCAGAAGCTCCTGTTCGCCACCGCCTCGGTGGTGGCGCTGGTGTTCCTCGCGCTGGGGCGGCGGGAAGCGGCGATCGTCGGCGCTGCAGTGATCCTGACGTTGACGGTCACGCTCTTCGCGTCCTGGGCCTGGGGCTTCACGTTGAACCGGGTGTCGCTGTTCGCGCTGATCTTCTCGATCGGCATCCTGGTCGACGATGCGATCGTCGTGGTCGAGAACATTCACCGCCACCAGCAGCTGCATCCCGAACGAACGTTGGCGCAGATCATCCCGGGCGCGGTGGACGAAGTGGGCGGGCCGACCATCCTGGCCACGCTGACGGTGATCGCCGCGCTGCTGCCGATGGCCTTCGTCTCGGGCTTGATGGGCCCTTACATGAGCCCGATCCCGATCAACGCGAGCATGGGCATGCTGCTGTCGCTGGCGATCGCCTTCGTCGTCACGCCTTGGCTGGCGCGCCTCTGGTTGAAGGCGGCGCCGGCCCACGCGGCCGAGGCCGACGGCCACAAGACGGCTCACGGCCTGGCTGCCAAGCTCGGGCCGCTGTTCGAACGGGCGTTCCGCCCGCTGCTCGACGAACGGCACGGCTCGCGCAATCGCCGCCTGCTCGTCGCGGGTATCGGCGTCCTGATTGCGCTCTCGCTCGTGCTGCCTGCCATCGGCCTGGTCCAGCTGAAGATGCTGCCCTTCGACAACAAGTCGGAGTTCCAGGTGGTGGTCGACATGCCGGCCGGGACCCCCGTCGAACAGACGGCCGCGGCGCTGCAGGAGCTGGGCGCCTACCTGGCCACCGTGCCGGAGGTGACCGACTACCAGGCCTATGCCGGCACCGCCGCGCCCATCAACTTCAATGGACTGGTGCGCCAGTACTACCTGCGCGCCGGCGGCGAAGTCGGCGATCTCCAGGTGAACCTGGTCGACAAGCACCAGCGCGAGGCGCAGAGCCACGCGATCGCCACCCGCGTGCGGCCCGCGCTCCAGAAGATCGGCGAGCGCTTCGGCGCCAACATCAAGGTGGTGGAAGTGCCCCCGGGCCCGCCGGTGCTGTCGCCGATCGTGGCCGAGATCTACGGGCCCGAGATCGAAGGGCGGCAACAGGTGGCCAAGGCGGTACGCGCCGTGTTCGAGAAGACGCCCGGGCTGGTGGACGTCGATGACAGCAGCATCGCCGCGGCGCCCAGGACCCTGCTGCTGGTCGACCGCCAGAAGGCGGCGATGCTGGGCGTGCCCCAGCAGGCCATCGTGACCACGCTTCGCACAGGCCTCGCCGGCGAAGCCACGGCTTACCTGCACGACCAGAGCAAGTACCCCGCCGCCGCGACCCTGCAGCTGCCCGCCGAGCGCCAGGGCGACCTGAACACGCTGCTGCAGCTCACGGTGCGCAGCGCCGCGGGCAACCTGGTGCCCATTCGGGAACTGGTCAAGGTGACGGACACCGTGCGCGAGCAGCCGCTCTACCACAAGGACCTGCTGCCGGTGAACTACGTCGTCGCCGACATGGCCGGGAAGATCGACAGCCCGCTCTATGGCGTGGCTTCGATGCGCAGTGAACTGGCCGCGATCGCGACGCCGGGCGGAGGGACACTGGTCGAATACTTCATCCGCCAGCCCGAGGACGCCTACCGCGACTACGCGCTCAAGTGGGACGGCGAGTGGCAGATCACCTACGAGACCTTCCGCGACATGGGCGCGGCCTATGCCGTCGGCCTGGTGCTGATCTACCTGTTGGTCGTGGCGCAGTTCGGCTCGTACCTGACGCCGCTGATCATCATGGCACCGATTCCGCTGACCATCGTCGGCGTGATGCCCGGCCATGCGCTGCTGAACGCGCAGTACACGGCGACCAGCATGATCGGGATGATCGCGCTGGCCGGGATCATCGTGCGCAACTCGATCCTGCTGGTCGACTTCATCAACCTGCAGGTGCGCGAGGGGATGCCGTTCAAGGAGGCCATCGTGCACTCCGCCATCACCCGGGCCCAGCCGATCATGCTGACCGGCCTGTCGGCCATGCTCGGCGCCTTCTTCATTCTCGACGACCCGATCTTCAACGGGCTGGCGATCTCGCTGATCTTCGGCATCTTCGTCTCGACGGTGTTGACGCTGGTCGTCATCCCGATCCTCTACTACGTCGCGTATCGCAACCGTCTGGGCGCGATCACGGGGTCTGCGGCACCAGGCCGGACATCTTTCATCGTGCCACCTCAAGGAGCTTCCTCATGACCTCATGGCAACTCGTGCGTCTCGTCGCCGGTTCGTTCATCTTGCTGTCGCTGGCGCTGGGCATCCCCGGCAGCCCGATCTTCGTCAGTTCCTGGTGGCTGGCATTCACCGCCTTCGTCGGCGTGAACCTGCTGCAGAGTTCACTGACGAAGTGGTGCCTCATGGAGACGATCATGCGCAAGCTCGGCGCGAAACCGGGCGCCTGAGCGTGGCTGCCCGGCGGTTCTCGGCCCTGCAAGGCTGTCTCGTCGCCGGCGCGATGGCGCTCGCCTGCATTTCGCCGGCCACCCATGCGGCGGACCTGATCGAAGCCCTGCAGGCGGCCGAGCGCGCCGACATGGACCACGCCGTCGCACGAGCCGCCCACGAGGCCGCGCTGCCGCGGCGCGACCAGGCCGCGGCACTCTGGCGGCCGCGCGTCGAGGCGACGGCGTCGACCGGCTTCGGCACCCACGAGACGCAGACCCGTGGTGCGCAGTTCTCCACACCCGCGTTCGGCGTGTCGAACAACGTGAACTTCAACACCTCGATCCGCGGAGGCACGGCCGGCCGCTGGGCGATCACCGCAAGCCAGCCTCTCTACAACCCCGGGCGGCGTGCGCAGCAGCGATTGCTCGGCCTCTCGGTCGACCGGTCCGACCTCGAGTGGCAGTCTGCCCGGCAGTCGCTGATGCTGCGCGTGGCGCAACGCTATTTCGACCTCGCGCTGGCCGAGGAGTCGCTGCGCGTACTGAAGCTCCAGCTGGATGCCGTGCAACGCGCGTCGACCGAAGCGAAGGACCGCTTCACCCTGGGATCGACGCCGGTCACCGACACCTACGAGACAGGCGCACGCCTCGCCGGCGTCCGGGCGCAGGTGCTGGCAGCCGAGAGCGATGTGCAGCTCAAGCGCAATCTGCTGGCCGACAGTACCGGACTGCCCGCCGCGACGCTGTCGACCCGCTTGCCGGCCGGCCGTTCCGCGGACGCGCGGCCGAGGCCGCTGGAGGCATGGCTGGCCGATGCCCAGTCTGGCAACCCCGACGTCCGCATACAGGAACTGGCGGCCGAAGTCGCGAAGCAGGAAGCGTCCAGATTCAGCTTTCAATCATCCGTCGCGGTCGATGTCATCGCGCAGGCCTCGCGCGAACGACTCAGCGGCAGCGGCGATTTCGGCTCGGCCTCCAACAGGGGAACGGACCGAATGATCGGCGTGCAGGTCTCCGTGCCCCTGTTCACCGGCGGCTACCGAAGCGCCCAGCAGGAAGAGGCCCTGCGCCTCGCCGACAAGGCGGCCACGGAAGCGGATCGCAGCCGGCAGGTGACGGCACAGCAGGTGCGGTCCGCCTGGCTGGGCCTGAGCGTCGGTGCCGAACGGGTGCACGCCCTCGCCGATGGCGTGAAGGCGAGCGAGGCGCGGCGCGATGCAACCCATCTGGGGCACCAGGTCGGCGAGCGCACCACCCTGGACCTGCTCAACGCCGAGAACGATACGGCTGCCGCCCGCCTTGCGCTGGTGCAGGCCCGCGCGGGACTGCTGATGGATCGGCTGCGGCTCGCGGCGCTCGTCGGGCAGCTCGATGACGATGCCTGGCGCTCGGTCAATGAAGATCTCGAGCCGGTCTCGTCGCCGCGGCAGTGATCGACAGGTTCGACTCCCTTTCACCACCCAAGGCCGGCCACACCGGCAACGTACTGGAGACAAAGCATGGCCCACATCGTCATTCTCGGCGCCGGCACCGGCGGCATGCCCGCCGCCTACGAGCTGCGCGCTGCACTGGACAAGTCGCACCGCATCACGGTCGTGAATGCCGTCGAGTACTTCCAGTTCGTGCCCTCCAACCCATGGCTCGCCGTCGGCTGGCGGGAGCGCAACGCAATCACCTTCCCGATCGGCCCGCATCTGGAGCAGAAGGGCATCGAGTTCGTTGCGCAGCGCGTCACGCGCATCGATCCCGCGCAGAATGCCGTCGAGCTGCTGGACGGCCGCAGGCTCGCGTACGACTACCTTGTCATCACCACCGGCCCCAAGCTGGCCTTCGACGAAGTGCCGGGCTCGGGCCCGGAGGGGCATACCCAGTCGATCTGCCTGGTCGATCATGCCGAGGCGACATGGGCACGGTATCAGCAGTTCCTCGACGACCCCGGCCCGGCCATCATCGGTGCGTTGCCCGGTGCATCGTGCTTCGGGCCCGCCTACGAGTTCTCGTTCATCTTCAACACCGACCTGAGGCGCCGCAAGCTGCGCCACAAGGTGCCGATCACCTACGTGACCAGCGAACCGTACATCGGCCACCTGGGGCTGGGCGGCGTGGGCGATTCGAAAACGATGCTGGAGAGCGAGTTCCGCAACAACGACATCCACTGGATCACCAATGCCAAGGTCACGCGCATCGAAGCGGACAAGATGTTCGTCACCGAGATGGATGAACACGGGCAGCCGAAGAAGGAGCACGAGCTGCCCTTCAAGTTCAGCATGATGCTGCCGGCGTTCAAGGGGGTCGATGCGGTCGCCTCGGTCGAGGGACTGTGCAACCCGCGCGGATTCGTGTTGATCGACGAGAACCAGCGCAGCAAGAAATATCGCAACATCTTTTCGGCCGGAGTCTGCGTGGCCATCCCGCCTGTGGAGGTCACGCCCGTCCCCACGGGCGCGCCGAAGACCGGCTACATGATCGAGACGATGGTCTCTGCCATCGTGCACAACATCGCCGCTGAAATCGCCGGCCGGCCTGCCGATGCCAAGGCCACCTGGAACGCCATCTGCCTGGCCGACATGGGGAATACCGGGGCTGCCTTCGTCGCGCTGCCGCAGATCCCGCCGCGCAACGTCAACTGGTTCAAGAAGGGCAGATGGGTCCACCTGGCCAAGGTCGCCTTCGAAAAGTACTTCATGTACAAGATGAAGAACGGCACTTCGGAGCCCATCTATGAGAAGTATGTTCTCAAGGCCCTGGGGATCGAACGGCTGGAGCGTTGAGGCGGCTGAACCGGGAGGCGAGCGGGTTGCAGGCTGGCGCCCGGTGAAGCCGCCACGCCATGGCTCGAGCCGTTAGCATTCGGCCATGAGCATCCTTGTGGGAACCGCCTCGTGGACTGACAAGACACTCATCGAGTGCGGGCGCTTCTATCCGAAGGAAGTGAAGACCCCCGAGGCGCGGCTGCGCTACTACGCGTCGATCTTCCCCCTGGTCGAGGTCGATTCCAGCTACTACGGCATCCCCGCGCCCGCCAATGCGAACAACTGGGCCGAGCGCACGCCCGAGCACTTCACCTTCAACATCAAGGCCTTCCGCCTCTTCACCGGCCACCAGACCGACCCGAAGGTGCTGCACAAGGACATCAGGGAAGCGCTGGGCTCGACCAAGACGCTCTATTACCGCAGCACCCCACCCGCGATCCGCGACGAGTTGTGGCGCCGCTTCATCGACGCGATCTCGCCGCTCAGGAATGCCGGCAAGCTCGGCCTGGTGCACTTCCAGTTTCCGCCCTGGCTGCAATGCAACCGCGAAGGGCATGCGCACGTCGCAAACTGCATCGAGATGATGGCGGGCCATACCTGCAGCGTCGAATTCCGGCACGCGTCTTGGTGGACCGAAGCGCAACGCGGCGGCACAATTGACTTCCTGCGCGAGCTGCACGCCGTGCACACCATCGTCGACGGGCCGCAGGGCTTCGCCAACAGCGTGCCCATGCTGGCCGAGACCACGAACCCCGACTACGCGCTGGTGCGCCTGCATGGGCGCAACGTGGACACCTACAACATGAAAGGCGCGGCCTCGGCGGCCGAGCGCTTCGACTACGACTACCCTGACCAGGAACTGCGCGAGATCATGTCGGAGGTCGTGCGCCTGGCCTACAAGGCCAGGCACACGCACATCATCTTCAACAACTGCGACGAGGACAAAGGGCAGCGCAACGGGATCTCGTTCATGAAGATGCTGTTGGCGCACGGCTGAATGGCGGCGATTGAAGACCAAGGACACAGCCGAATATCGCAACCCTCGGCGGCCCGTTCGTAAAACGCCTTCGGCTCAAGGGTGAAATGCAGGGTGTGCCGTCGACATCCGCTCAAAATGTCGGCCGACCACCCAAGCCGAAAGGAGCGTATGCATGGATACACAGGAGTTGCACCGCGGCCGCCTGATCGATCACATCCAGCTCGTCGTGCGCGATCTCGCCGCGAGCCAGGCGTTCTACGCGGGCGTCTTCGAGGTGCTGAAGATACCGATGGGCGGCACTGGCGAGGGCTATTTCTGGGCCGATGAGCTTTTCGTGTCGACCACCGACAGCGAGGCAGCCCAGGGCCGGCTGACCGGACGCCACCATCTCGCCTTCCAGGCCCAGGACAGGGCGACGGTCGATGCGTTCTACAACGCCGCGCTCGCGCATGGCGGCATGGATAACGGTGCGCCAGGCGAGCGGCCGTACCACCCCGGCTACTACGCGTGTTTCGTGCTCGACCCCGACGGCAACAACATCGAGGCCGTGTTCCACGGCGAGGCCCAGCGCAGCGCGCCCTCGGTCAAGGTGACGTTCTGATCCGTGACGCTCTGATCCTGCGCATCGCACGGCTTCGCAAGCGACGGCGCGGCGGCCCTTCGTGGAGCTTTGCGCACCCGCCCCCGACACCCCAGGCTACTGGCCGGAAAAGAGCGCGCAGACCTGCTCGAACAAGGGGCCGCCAGGTGCCGCAAACTGACGCAGCAGCCCGAAGTGATCGGCTCGGGGCGCGACGTACAAGGCGCTCTGGTTGCCCGCGCTGCTCCACGCATCGTGAAGGCGCCGGCTTTGCTCGATGAAGGCCGGCGTTTCCTCGTCTCCGACAACGACCAGCGCCGGCGACAGTTTCGCGCGAATGCGATGAATGGGAGAGCAGGCCGCCGCAGTTGCAGGATCGAGCTGGAGCTTCTGGTTGAGCGAAGTCTCAACGAGGGGCGCGAGGTCGAAGATGCCACTCATGGCGACGATGCCGGCGAGATCTCCGGCATCGGCAAGTGCAAGCTCGACGGCGATATGGGCGCCCGCCGAGTGCCCCGACAGGACCAGGGGCACGCCATCGGCATCGCCCGCGGTCGCCCGCGCGCGGATTGCCGGTACGCAGGCCTTCGCTGCCTCGATGAGTTCGGGGAGCGACACGGTCGGACACAGCGGATAGTTGACCAGCGCGACATTCAGCCCCGCAGCCGTGAAGGCGGGCGCGATGAAGCGGAAGGTCGACTTGTCCCGTGATTGCCAGTACCCCGCATGGAAGTAGGCCAGCGTGCCCCGCGGGCTCCTGCGCGCCGTGAAGAAGTCGAAGGTCTGGCGCTCCAGCGGGCCGTAGCGCACATCCAGCGCACAGGATTCGGTGGTCGTGGCTGCCTGGCTCTCTGCCTCGAACTCGGCGAGCAGCGCCGCAAAGCTCGCGCGCGATTGGCCCTCGACGTACTGGAACTGAAGGTCGTCCACGAGGTCAGTCGGTCTTGAGGCCGGTGGTCTTCACGAACTGCGTCCAGCGTTGCAGCTCGGCGCGCATCAGTGTCGAGAACTGGTCGGGCGAGTTCGGGGGAGCCGCCTCCATGCCGAGCTCCGACAGCTTCTCGCGAATTTGGGGCAGTTGCATGATCCGTGTCAGTTCCTCGTTCCACTTGGCGATGATGTCGCGCGGCGTGCCCGCCGGTGCGACGATGCCCTCCCACTCCTTCAGGTCGAACCCGGGGATGCCGCTCTCGGCCATGGTCGGGACCGAGGGCAGCGCCGCAAGGCGGGCGGGGCTGGTCACGGCCATGGCTCGCAGCTTGCCGGCGTTCACCAACGGAACGGCGACCGAGGTCGTGGCGAACATCGCCGAGACATAGCCTCCCAGCAGCGCCTGCACCGCTTCCGAAGGTCCCTTGAAAGGCACATGGAGCATATCGACTTTGGCGAGTTGCCTGAAGGACTCGCCGATCAGGTGGGCCGGCGAGCCGTTGCCCCCGGAACCATAGCTGAGCTTGCCCGGCTGTGCCCGCGCGAGTTCCACCAGTTCCTTCGCGCTGCGGGCCGGCACCGAGGGAGGCACCACGAGCACGTTGTAGAGCCACACGAGGTTGGCAATGGGCACGAAGTCCGCGCTGGTGTCGTAGGGCACCTTGCCGAACAGCGCCGGCAGGACCGTGTGCGTGAGGAACATGACGCCGACCGTGTAGCCGTCGGGCACCGCCTTGGCCACCGCATCCATGCCGATCATTCCCGTCGCACCGGGCCGGTTGTCGACGATGACCGGCTGCTTCCACGCGTCCTGCAGGCGCTCGGCGACCAGGCGCGCCAGCACGTCGGGCGGGCTGCCGGGCGGCAGCGGCACGACGATCCTGATGGGCCTGGCGGGATAGCCCTGCGCCCAGGCCGGGAGGGTTGCTGCGGCGAGAGGCGCGGCACCCAGCGCGCCCAGGATCCGTCTGCGTTGAATCATGATGCTCATGCCGCCGATGAAACGGGCGGTGCAAAGATGACGTCGTACTCGCGCGCCGCAGCCACCACTTCGGCCGGGCTCGACATGTTGTGGATGCGGCGGTAGAGCGCCTGCAGCTTGCCGGCCGGCGTGGCCCAGAAGAGGGCTGTGACCGGTTCGCCGGTGTTGTTGAAGAAGGCATGCGGAATGCCGCGGGGCATGCGCACCAGGTCGCCGGCGCCGGCCGAGGTCTTCTTGCCCGCCAGCAGGAGATCGATGCGGCCATCGAGCACGAAGATGTACTCGTCCTGGTAAGGATGCACGTGCGGCGGCACGAAGGTCTCCACCGGGAAGGTCGCATGCCAGGAGAAGCTGTCGTCGCTCACCTGCTTGGGCACGTAGACCTGCCCGAGGATGTTCCACGACACGCCGTCCATGCCAGTCTGCGCGCGCGTGATGTCGGGGGTTTCGATGGTCATGCGGAGATTCCTTCCTGGCCGGTGAGGCGATCGAGCGTGGATTTCACGAGGGGATTGGTCGAGGCGAAGCGCGGCTTGAAGCGCTTGCGCGCCTCGCCCAGGTCTTCTTCGTCCCAGTAGCCGATGAGGATGCCGCCCTCGGAGATGCGGGGCTGGATCTCCATCGTCTCGATGGCGCCGTCCGGAATGGTCACGCGCTGGCGTGGCTGGCGGGCCCAGCGGAACAGGGCCTCGTGCAGACGCCGGCGCACCCCTTCGTGTTCGGGTGCGGCGCCCAGGTCGACGAATTCGTTCGGGTCCGACGCGAGGTCGAACAGCATCGGACGGTAGCCTTCGGCCAGCACGTATTTCCAGCGGCCGTCGGAAATCATCCGCAGCCAGGCCTCGCGCGAGGGCGTGCCGAGCGCGATGCGCGAATCCTGGAAGGCATAGTCGTACTCGCAGACCACGTGCTCGCGCCAATCGGGCGGACGCTTCCCGAACAGCAGGGGGCGCAGCGAGCGGCCGTCCATGATGTGGGGCACCGGCGTGCCGCCGCAGGCGTCGAGGAAGGTCGGCGCGAGGTCGACCGCCTCGACCAGTGCGTCGCAACGCGTCCCTCGCGCGGGGTCGGCGCGCGGGTCGGGGTCGTAGACGATCAAGGGCGCGCGAATGATCGGCTCGTGGAACAAGTCCTTCTCGCCCATCCAGTGATCGCCCAGGTAGTCGCCATGGTCCGAGGTGAAGACGATCATGGTCGTGTCCATCAAGCCGCGCTCTTCCAGGAAGCCGAAGAGCTTGCCCAACTGGTCGTCGATCTGCTTGATCAGGCCCATGTAGCCCGGCATGACGGCGTCGCGCACGCCCTCGCGAGAGAAGGTCTCGGACACCCGATGCTTCATCATGGCCTCGTACACCGGATGCGGATCCTGGCGCTCGGCCTCAGAGCGAACCACCGGCAGGGCATCGTCCGCCTTGTACATGCTCGCGTACGGCTCGGGAACGATGTAGGGCCAGTGCGGCTTGATGTATGACAGGTGCAGGCACCAGGGCTGCTCGCCGGCCTCGGCAATGAAGTCCATCGCCCGGCGGGTGATGTAGGGCGTCTCGGAGTGCTCGTCGGGCACGCGTGCCGCCCGGTTCGAGTACTTCAGGAACCAGCCGGAACGGATCCGGCCGTCGTCATCGACGGTGGAGTTGGCCCAGCTCTCCCAGGGGTTGTCGCCGCCGAAGCCCTGCTTGCGCAGGTAGTCGTTGTAGCTGGGGTCCGGATCGTGGCCCGAGTAGGGGTGGATGCCGTCGTCGCGCTCATAGGGATCGAATCCGCACTCGGCGATGCGCACACCGATCGTCGAGGCCGGGTCGATGCCCAGGCGCGACATCCCTGCGAGGTCGGCGCGCATGTGGGTCTTGCCGACCAGCACCGAGCGCACGCCCAGCGGGCGCAGGTGGTCGCCGATCGTCATCTCGCCCGCCTTGAGCGGCACGAAGTTCCAGCTCGCACCGTGCGAGTGAACATAGCGCCCGGTGTAGTAGCTCATGCGCGACGGCCCGCAAACCGGCGACTGCACGTAGGCGCGGTCGAAGATCACGCCGCGCGCCGCCAGCGCGTCGAGGTTCGGCGTCTTCAGCCTGGGGTGGCCGAAGCAGGACAAGTGGTCCGCGCGGAGCTGGTCGCACATGATGAAGAGGATGTTCTTCACGCTTCGGGTCATGCCGGTTCCTGTCGTTGGGTGGGGGTTCGTCGAATGCTAGTTGCCCGCCCGAGCCGTGTCGCTTCACATGTTTTGATGTCGATTACCATGGGTTATCGCCCTCCCCTCTCTCTTCGAGGCCACCATGCGGCTCCAGCATCTTCATCTGCTGCTGACTCTTGCGAAGACCGGTAGCCTGCGCGCGTCGGCCCAGACGCTCAACGTGTCGCAGCCGGCGTTGACCAAGGCCTTGCGCCAGCTCGAAGACGAGTTCGGCACCGCGCTGGTGATACGCACGCCGAAGGGAGTCCGGCTGGCGCCGGCCGGCGAGCTGATCGCCGCGCGCGCTGCCACCGTGGTGCGCGAGATCGACCGGGCACGCGAGGAGGTCGCATGGCATTTGCGGCATGCCGAGGCGCAGGTGACGGTGGGCGTCTCGCCGGTCGCGGCGATCCTGCTGGCGCCCGGCGCGGTGGAGCGCTTCGGCGCCAGATGGCCCCAAGTCAGCCTGCGCATGCGCGATGCGCTCTACCCCCGTGCCCTGGAGCAGGTGCGCGCCGGCGAACTCGACATGGCGCTGGGGCCCCTGCCTACCGAGGGTGTCGGCCGGGACCTGGTGGTCCAGCCGCTCTTCGACAGCCGGTCGGTGCTCGTCGCACGGCGCAGCCATCCGCTGGCGCGTGCGAAGAAGCTGGTCGATCTGCTCGACACAGGCTGGGTGCTCACCGGCCCACCCGGGGGGCCGGGCGATCCGCGCAACATCCATTTCGATGAAACGGGCAATCGCACGCCGAAGGTTCGCCTGGAGTGCGAATCCTTTGCCACGCTGCTGGCGCTCATGCCTAGGCTGGACGTGGTCGGAATCATGCCCGCGGGCTTCTTCGAGCGCTATGGTCCCGGGATGGACCTCGTCCAATTGCCCATTGCCGACGTGCTGCCCAACACGACCATCCACGTCCTGCACCGTGCCGATACGCCGCTGACGCTGCCGGCGCAGCGGCTGCTGGAAGCGTTCCTTGCAGAAGCCGGCGCACTGCGGACATCACTGCGCCGCTGATGCGCGATCCTCGTGGTCGCGAGCTTCCGGAGAACAGCGAAGCGTGACGCTCGCCGTCACCGGCGCGGCCGTCACAGTGGCTCCGCGCTCGCGAAGCGGACGACCGTCACGCCGGCGCGCGCCTGCCGCAACGAAGGCATGACGAGAACGCAGTCGTCGTAGGGCGTGGTGACCAGCTCTCCGTCGTTGTCGCCAATGGGGGTCCCCGCATTCCGGATGACCTCGAGCCCACGCCAGGCGCCGAGGAAGCGAAACTTGCTGCTGCGCGCAACCACGCCGCCGGTGACCCGCAGGACGCACTGACGGGGGGCATCCGGGCGGCGCCATCCGGGAAGCGCGTCGGATGCGGCTGCAGCGTCGAGGATTTGCGCTTCGACCAGAAAGCGAACCGACAGGTCCCGCGCAACATCCCGGCTCGAGGCTTCGCCGTGAAAGCCGCATTCCACGAGCAGCGAACGGGAGTCGCCGCCCTCCGCGTCGCAGAGGCCGAAACGACCGAAATCGCGCATTCGGGTTCCGTCCTGGTGGCCCTCATCGACGACGACGTGCTCCGGCGCCCGCAAGCTTCGCGCAAGCTCCAGATTGCGGGCATGAGGGCCCGCCAACAACAGCGGCTCGCCCTGCTCGTGCATGGAATGCAGGTCCAGCAGCCAGTCCGCACGCTCGACGAACGGAAGCAGCTCGCCCGCACGGCGCCGCTCCACGCTTGTCGCATCGGCGATCCTCCCGGCGGACCATTGGCGGTTCAGATCTTCATCGACAAAGCGGGACGCATCGAACGCGCCCGGGTCGAAGCGGTCGAAGGCAGCAAGATGGCAGAAGGCCATCGTCAGGCTGCCTCGCCGTGGCCGCACACCGGCTTCCAGCAGCCCCTTGACGGCCCAGGCCCCGCAGAGCTCATTGCCATGGACGAGCGACGTGACCATCACCCGACGGCCGGGCATGCCTGACTCGAAGTGCCAGACCCCTTCCGTTCCCGTGTTGCCTGCGCGCCATGCGCTGATGTCCGGCTTCGGCAGGTCGAATCGCAGGTCCGTCATTCCGCGATCTTCGCGAAGTCGACGACCTTCTGATACTTGGCTGTCTCCTCGGCCAGGAAGCGCGGCATGTCGACGTCCAGGGGCGCGAGGGTCGAGCCCGACTCTTCGAGCTTCTTGCGGAACTCGGGTGTCTTCAGGATCTCGTTGAGCGCCGTGCGCAGCCTGGCCAGGATGGGCGCGGGCAGCTTCGGCGGCGCCATCAGCGCGAACCAGACGCCGATGTCCATGTCCTTCAGGTTCGTTGACTCGGCCAGCGCGGGAATGTCCGGTGCGACGGGTGATCGCTTCTTCTCCGTCACGCCCAGGGCGACCACCTTGCCGCTGCGGATATGCGGCAGACCGCTGGACAGGACGAACACCCCGTAATCCAGCGTGCCGCCCAGGAGGTCGGTGGTCAGCGGCGCCACGCCTCGGTACGGGATGTGCGTCATGAACAGTCCACCTTGCTCCTTGACCATTTCCCCCGCCAGGTGCAGCGCGGTGCCAATTCCGCTGCTGCCGTAGCTGAAGCGCCCGGGCTTGGCCTTGACCGCTTTCAGGAACTGGTCGGCATCCTTGACCCCCGTGGCGGCCGATGCGACCAGGACCATGGGCTGCGAGGCGACCAGGCCGATCGGCGTGAAGTCCTTGTAGCTGTACTTGACGGTTGCAGGCGTGATCAGCCGGTTGATCGCAATCTCGTTGTTGGCCCCCAGCAGCAAGGTGTAGCCGTCCGGCTGTGCCTTCGACGCCCTCATCGCGGCGATCGCGCCGCCTGCACCGCTGGCGTTCTCCACGACGACCGGAACCCCCAGCTTGTGCGCGAGCTGATCAGCCACTGCACGACCCGTCAGGTCGGTGCTCCCGCCCGGCGGATACCCGACCAGCACCGTGATGGGCTTGCTCGGGTAGGCCGCCTCCTGGGCCGAGGCGTGGTGCTGGGCCACGGAAATGATCGAGAACGCTGCGACGCCGATGGCAAGGGTACGGTTCAAGGTTTGTCTCCTGTAGTGCCCAGATTCTGGTTTCCGGAAACACCGCATTTGTGCCTTTTCGGCACGCAGCCTTGCCGGAAAGTACCGGTCAGCCCGGGTCCACGGTCTGCCAGAACGACTCTGCCGCTGGCGAGAGCCTTCGTTTGGCTCGCACCATGCGGACCTCGAAGCCGATCTCCAGCGCCTTGCTGCCCACGGGCGCCAACTGCCTTGCCTTGCAGGCGCCTGCTGCCAGGGACCAGGGCAACCATGCAACGCCCAGCCCCTTGAGGGCGTACTCGAGCAACGCGTCTGCCGAATCGCATTCGATGGTCTCGGTGAGGCGGGGCGCCTTCGGATGATTGCTCAGGTGGTCGCTCACCAGCCGCCCCAAGGCCAGCGTCTGGGCATACGCCAGGTAGGGGACAGCCTCGCCGTGCTCGAAGCTGAATGACGCCTGGCCCCGTGCGTTGATCTTTCCCACCGGCACCAGGCGGTCGCTCGCCACCCGTCGCTGCAGGTACTGGTGCGAACTGAGGCGCACTGCGAGCTGGGGGTGGTGATAGGTCAGCATGAAGTCCGATTCGCCGCGCTCGAAGCGCTGAAGGGTTTCCGCCATGGAGCCGGTGCGCACCACCACCCGGACGCCGGCACGTTGCCGCCTGATCCGCGAAAGCCAGTCCGCCGCCACCGTGCGGGCCAGGGTCCGCCCCGTGGCCAATGTGACCGTTGCGGCATGCCCTTCTGCATCCGCCCCGCAGATCTCGCTCCGTGCATGGGCCATCGCTGGAACCAGCTGCAGCGCAAAGCCCAGCAGCTTCTCGCCTTGGCTCGTCAGTCTGACGGAAGTCCCGCGCCGCTCGACGAGGGGTGCTCCTGCCCAGGCTTCAAGCGCCCGGATTCGACGGCCGAACGCTGGGTGGGTGACGTGTCGCTGCTCTGCGGCGCGGGTGAGGCTGCCGGTGTGCGACAGGGCGATCAGGTCTTCGAGCCACTTGGTTTGCATGGGACGGGACTGTAGCTTTCACCGTCCCGGCCGGAGGCGCTTGCCGAGGAAGCTGGCGGAAGGAGCGGCAAAGCCAATGCGGAGGCGATCTTATGCGCGGCCGCCGGCGGCTCGAGAGCAGAGGTGTCGATTGCCAGTTCTCCTGGCGGCATCGCACGCTCCGAGGCTTCGAACTGGGCCCGCAGCTCCCGCAGGAGGCTCAGCGACCGCAGCTTGCCAAACTCCGCCCGGCTCGCAGCCGTGAGGCGCTTTTCCTGCTCGGCAACAGGAACCCTCAGTTGCACGAACAGCGTGCTGCCCCCGGCGACCTTCACGACGTCTACAGCCCGATTGTGAAACCCGCTGGCGACCGTCGGCTCTGGCGCGAAGGTGAAGATGAGAGAGCGCTGAGACGCAGCTGCCTCGCGCATCACGTCCAGCCACATTTGCTCCCGTAGCCTGACGAACTGATCCGTGCCGAAGGGAAAGATGGAGGCGACGGCATCGACAATCAAATGATTGTGGAAGACCGGTAATCCGGTGATTCGGCTGAGTTCCCTGGCGATCGTCAGCTTGCCGGAAGCGGGAGGTCCATAGATAAAGATGAGCTTCATGTCACCTATTGTTGTGCACCGAGAAGCCTTTCACTACGGCGTCCGAGGGAGGCTTTTCGCAACATTTGAGGCGGCCGCGTGGAAACGCATCGCCACCTGTCACAAACCGATGTGACCCGTCGTCTAAGAGGTGTTCCCCCCAACCCTCAACCGATAAGGAGCTCACGTGTCCCAAGCCAGACTCGACTACCACGCCCTCGCCCCCGCGGCCGCGCGCGCCGGCGCCCAGTTTTCCCACGCCGCCGGCAAATCGCTGGACAAGCGCCTGCGCGAATTGGTGAACTTGCGCATCAGCCAGATCAACGGCTGCGCCTTCTGCATCGACATGCACTGGGCCGACCTGCTCAAGCAGGGCATGGACCCCCGCCATGTCAACGCTGTGGCCGGCTGGCGCGAGGCGGAGCGATTCTTCAACGAAGCCGAGCGCGCCGCGCTCAACTGGGCGGAGGCCGTCAACGCAGTGCCACAGCGCACCCCTAGCGATGCGGACTTCGACGCCGTGAAGCGGCACTTCAGTGATGCGGAGATCGCGGACCTCACCTTCGCGGTCTGCGCGATCCGCTCGTGGAACATGCTCAATGCCAGCTTCCACACGCAGGTGCCCGAAACGCCGTATACCGTCGGCTGATCCAGGCGGCTGCCGGCTACTCCGGCGCGGCGCATGGACGATGTGCCGTCTGCGTCGCGCCGATCCTCCGCCCGGTCGGCCTGTCCTCAGATTCGCCGACGTCGTTCATTGATCAGCATCTCCCTGGTGTGGTGCGAACAGGCTGGCGTCGAGCGCAGGTCTGGCCTACAGTGGCCTTTCAGCACCATGAGGAACTGACAAATGCCGATTCGTATTGCGTCATTGACCAAGAGAATCTCGGCCAACGGCCGAGCGCTGCTTCGCGCGACGGAGCGCCGGATGGAAGCTGGTGGGACTGAGCAAGAGCCGTCCGAAGCCGAGTCCGCCCTGATCGAGGAGCGCCGGCTGCTCAAGGAGGAGCGGGACAGGCGCAAGGCGAAGGCGCTGCAACCCGGGCCGAGCGCCCTCGACCGGCTGACGCGAACGCATCATCCCCAGGCCAAGGACAAGAAGGCCAGGAAGGAAGCGCACGACGCCACTGAAGCCAAGAAGCCCAAGCCGCGCAGGACGCGCGCCGAGAAGCACGCGCAGCAGGCAGCGGCGCTGGACGCCGCGCGCAAGTCGCCGAAGAAGCCGGCGAAGTGACCCAGGTGCCTCTTCTTGAGGAGAGACGGCAATCCAAAGGAGAGTGCGCCATGCGTTCGATCGCGAACATGACCACCCAGCTGTTCAAGGTCCCTCTTGCTGAAGTGTTGACGGATGCCAAGCACGGCGCACATACCCATTTCGAGTTGATCACCGTGACGGTAGAGCTCGCAGACGGCAGCCAGGGCACGGGCTACACCTACACCGGCGGCAGGGGAGGCCACGCGATCAAGGCAATGATCGACCACGACCTCACTCCTGCGCTGGTTGGCTCCGATGGCGCAGACGTCGAGGGCATTCACGATTTCAACCAGTGGCATGTGCACTATGTCGGACGCGGGGGCATCGCGTCATTTGCGATCGCGGCCATAGACATCGCGCTTTGGGATCTCCGTTGCAAGGGAGCCGGGCAGCCACTCTGGAAGCTGGCCGGCGGCGCCGGGAACACCTGCAAGGCCTACTGCGGCGGTATCGACCTGTCGTTTCCGCTCGAGAAGCTGCTGAGCAACGTGCGTGGTTACCTCGCCAGGGGCGTCAACGCTGTCAAGATAAAAATCGGGCGCCAGGACCTTGAGGAAGACATCGAGCGTATTCGCGCAGTGCGGCAGCTGATCGGCCCCGACATCACCCTGATGGTGGACGCCAACTACGCCATGAGCGTGGACCAGGCCATTGTTGCCGGCAAGCGCTTCGCGCCCTTCGACGTCTTCTGGTTCGAGGAGCCGACCATTCCGGACGACTATGAAGGCTATGCGCGCATCGCCGACGCGACCGGCGTGCCGTTGGCAATGGGCGAAAACCTGCACACGATTCACGAGTTCGACCAGGCGTTCAAGCATGCGAAGTTGTCCTTCATCCAGCCGGACGCTTCGAACTGCGGAGGCATCACGGGCTGGCTGAGGGTGGCCGAGCGCTCGCGCCAGCACGGCATCCCGGTGTGCTCGCATGGGATGCAGGAGCTGCACGTCAGCCTGTTGGCTGCACAAGCTGATGCGGGGTGGCTGGAGATCCACAGCTTTCCCATCGACGAGTACACGGCTCGCCCCCTCGTCATCGAGAACCACCGCGCGGTTGCGCCCGAAGATCCCGGGATCGGGGTGCAGTTCGACTGGGGAAAGCTTGGGGCGTTCTTGGTTCGGTAGTTTCGATGCCGGAGGAGCGGACGCGGAGAACCGCACGTGCGATGCCGAATGAGGCAGCGCTGCGGAACGGCGGCGTGGCTTCGCGGGCCGTTTTCGAGTCCGACTGGCCCGCGATGTGCCTATACGGTGGCGAAGGGCTGTAGGGCTGAGCGCCCAGAACTTGGCATTGGGAATTGCTGCTTCAGGCTGATTGCGGCCGGTCATGCCGGGGCGCATGAACAGCCGCTCTTGACGCGGATGCCGACAGCGACTACCGGCTTAGTGCCATGAACTGTCACCCGTCGGCGCCCAAACTACGCGGTCCAGCAGTTGCCGTTCCGAGGGCGTCCACCAAGTGCCATGGCCGCCCGATCCGGACGCCATGCCCTGTTGATGGGCGGCGCGCCGCGCGCGCCGCCACTGAACTCACACGTCCAGCTGTTCCGCGGTGTCTAAAGCGTCGTCCACTTCGATGCCAAGGTACTTGACGGTGCTTTCAAGCTTGTTGTGGCCCAACAGGATCTGGACCGCTCTCAAGTTCTTCGTCTTCTTGTAAATCATGGAAGCCTTCGTGCGGCGCATCGAGTGCGTCCCGTAGGCAGACGGGTCCAGGCCAATGCCTTCAACCCACCCATGCACGATCCTGGCGTACTGGCGCGTAAAGCTGCCGCTCGACGCCGCTCTCGACCCATCAGCGACTTCCGTAGTCTCGGGCTCGTCGCCACAAGTCGGCCGCTCGCTCAGTCGCTCTGACCCATGCGCAGCCACCCGAAGAAGGCCGCAGCGCGAAATCAGCCTATTCGGGCAGCCCAGCCTTCGCCAGCCCCGCGTAGTAACGCTCGCGCTGGGCGCGGCAGAGGTCGTTCGCGCACAGCCGCTCGTCGCGGAACGACGAAATCGTGTAAGAGGGCAGCCGCCGTCTGAACTCCGCCAGCGCCGCACGCGCGGTTTCCGTCTCGCCCAAGTTCGCTGCGGCCGCGGCGACCCACGAATGAGCCACCGCGTGCTGCGGCCGCTCGAGCACCGAGCGCTGCGCCCATTCGAGCGCTTCGCGGTCGCGGCCCAGGTGCAGATGCGCCGTCGCGGTGACGACGAAGATGCCGTTGAGGTTCGGGTCGCGCGGGCTGAGCCGCCGCGCCTGCTCGAGGGCGGCGATCGCTTCATCCGGCCGGCCGAGCGTGCAACGGGCATAACCAAGCCAGAACCAGGCGCTTGCATCGTTGCGATTGAGCCCGATCTGGCGCCCGAGCAACTCCACCGCCTGCTCGGAGCGGCCGGCCAGCGCGAGCGTCGTACCGCGCACGCCGACGACGCGGGCATCGGCGGGATCCAGTTGGAAGGCCTGCGCCGAGAGTCTGTCGGCCTGTTGCAGCCACTGCTCGCGCGTCGCGCCGCGCAGGCCCAGCCAGCGCTGCGACACGTCGTAGTTATAGGTCTGTGCCAGCAGCGCGAAGGCGAGTCCCGACCCCGGGTCGCGCGCGATCACCTGCTCGAGCAGCCGGCGCGCCTGCTGCAGGGAGTCCGGCGTAGTCCGGTTGAACTGCAGCAGCCACCGCGCCTGCTGCAGCAGCTCCTGCGAGTCGGCACCGGGCCGCGCTCGAGCACGTGTGGTTTCCACCTCCTGCAGCGTCAGGTCCAGCGACCTCGCCACGGTCCCGGTGACTCGACGGTACAGCGCAGGAAGGTCGGGTAGCTCGCCATCGATACGGTCTGCCCACAGGGCGCGCCCGCTCTCGCCGTCGACGAGCTGCAGGGTCAGTCGCACCGTGTCGCCCAGGCGCACCAGGCCGCCGTCGAGTACATAGCGCACGCCGAGCTCGCTGCCCACGCGACGCGCGTCGACGCTGCGGCCGCGATAGGTTTCCGCGGTCGCCCCTGCGATCACGAAGCTCTCGGGGATGCGCGACAGGTCGACCGTGATCTCGTCGGTGAGCACGGCGGCCAGGCGGTCCTGCGCCGGGTCGCCGCCATCACTTGCAAGGGGCAGCACGACGATCGACAGGCGAGGCGGTGCGGGTGGCACCACCGGCGCGCTGCGCTGCTGCCACCACCAAGCCAATCCTGCCGCAGCGATGGTGGCAGCCGCGAGGCCGCTCCAGAGCGCGGCGGCAGCAGCGCCTCGCCTCACCGGCGCGGCGGCCTCACCCGCGACCGTGCCAGTCGCCGCCCGAGCCGACGAGGATGGCACTGCCGCTTCGCCAGCGGGTGTGGCCGGCCCCGCATCGGCGGCGCGTGAGGCCGGCACAGGCTCGACCGGAGCCGCGAAGAGATACCCGCGCCGTGGCAGTGTCTTAATGATGTCCTGCCCGTGCTCGCCGAGCACCTGCCGGATGTCGGAGACACAGCGCGTCAGCGACTCCTCGCCGACAACGACATCGGGCCAGACGGCGGCCAGGATCTCGTCCTTGCCCACCGGCCGGCCTGCGGCCTCGGCCAGGTAGACCAGCACGTCGAAGCTGCGCGGGCGAAGGTCGAGCCTCCGACCGGCCCGGCGCAGCGTGCGGCAGCCGACGTCGAGATCGAACTCTTCGAAGCGCAACCGATTGGCGGCTTGAACCTGCATCTGGTCTCCCCCGGGCCTGGAGGGAGGAATTTTCAGCCTTTTTCACCACGCGCGCCGGTTCCTTCATGACGGCACGCGAGCTGTCGAGGCGCAATGGCAGCGGCACCCTCACCCGTCATCGGAGGCCCCATGAGCCACCATCGTACTTTGTCCATCGCAGCCACCATCGCTGCCTCGCTTCTGCTCGCGACCCTTGCTTCGAACCCGCGCGCGCAGCCGCCCAACCGCACCCCCGCGGCCGTCGACCGCGAAGTGCGCAGCATGAAGGCGGCCTACCTGCGCTGCGAGCGGGCCGCGACCGAGCGCCTGCTCGGCATGGGCGAAGCGGCGAACTGCTCGGTCATCTACGAAGAGCTGCTCAGGGTCGGCTTCGGCGGCGACTTCAAGCGTCTAATCGCCTGGTGGCACGCCGAACGTGTCGCCGAGCCGCGCGGCGAACGCATCGCCACGCCTTGAAGCAGCAGGGCCGGCCGCGCCCGCACTCCGCCGTCACCGCTTCGGCAGTGCCGACCCCGAGTTCAAGACCGATAGTGCGGCCTGGGAACGCACCAGGCCAGGTCAACCGAGCGCCGCGCAGCACCCGGAGGGTCTCGGGATTTGCAGAGGGCGATTGAAGTTCTATTTGCCCGCGCATGCGCGGGTGGAGCTGGCCAGTGTCATTGATCAGAGGCCATCTTTGCGTTGCTGCATTGCCGTCGCTGGCGATCGGCTGCTTCTGGCCGTTCAGAAGCTTTGACGAAGGTCAGCCTCTCTTGATGCTGAAGGACCGCACCGGGGGCCCCGAAGCCGAAGTTCGCGTCGCCCGAAAGCAGTCACCGACGGCTACTGATCGATGCGCCGGAGCAACTCACGCCCAGCGCTGTCGAACACTCCATCGTCGAGATGCTGATGGGCTACCTGGCAGGGGCCGAGCGACAGGCATAGCGCACCCTCGATAGCTGAACCGTCACGACTTCTTTCTACAATTTGCGGGTTCGGGGTACCGCTTCTGTTCCTCCCGATCCTGCCCGGTACAGCGCAGGGTCCCAGACAGGGGTTCCCATGCGTTACCACGCACTCGCCTGGCTGCTGCTTGCAGCCAGCATCTCCGCCGAAGTGGTCGGCACCATCGCCTTGCGCTATGCCGATGGCTTCACCCGGCTGTGGCCGTCACTGGCGGTTGGGTCGCTCTATGCGCTGGCGATCTGGTTGATGTCGTTGTCCGTGCGGCATCTGGAAGTCGGCCTGGCCTATGCGATGTGGGCCGGGGTTGGCACCGCACTCACGGCGGTGGTGGGCATGCTGTGGTTCGGCGAGTCTTTCCATTCGACACGGCTGATCGGCCTTGCCTTCGTTGTGGCCGGGGTAATTTGCCTGAACCTTGATTGGCGGTAGTTCTGCTCGCAAGTCAGGCAGAACTCGATCTCCATGCACTGGGCTTCGACGGCGTTGAACCCGCAGCCACCGGTCGCCCTTCGTACCACCCGTCGGTCCTGCTGAAGCTCTACATCTACGGCTATCTGAATCGCATCCAGTCGAGCCGACGCCTCGAGCGCGAGGCGCAGCGCAATGTCGAGCTGATGTGGCTCACCGGCCGGCTGGCGCCTGACTTCAAGACCATCGCCGACTTCCGCCACGACAACGGCGTCGGCATCCGCAATGTCTGCCGCCGCTTCGGCGGCCTGTGCCGCGACCTCAAGCTGTTCACGCACGCCATCGTCGCCATCGACGGCAGCAAGTTCAAGGCGGTCAACAGCCGCGACCGCAACTTCACCGCCGGCAAGATCGATGCACGTCAGCGGCAGATCGAGCAGAGCATCCAACGCTACCTCGATGCCATGGAGACCGCCGATCGCACACAGCCTGCGGAGGTCGAGGCCAAGACCGAGCGGTTGACGGACAAGATCAAGAAGCTGCGCGAGCAAATGCGGGAGCTGGACCGGACCAAAGAGCAACTGAAACACGAGCCCGATGGCCAGCGCTCGACCACCGATCCCGATGCGCGTTCGATGAACTCACAAGCCAAGGGCTCGGGCCTGGTGGGCTACAACGTTCAGGCGTCGACGCCAGGCATCACCTGATCGTGGCGCACGAGGTCACCAACGACGGTAACGACCGCGCGCAGCTGAGCAACATGGCAACGGCCGCGCGCGAGGCGATGGGCAAGACCAAGCTGCAGGCCCTCGCCGACCGCGTACTTCAACGGCACGGAGCTCAAGGCCTGCGAGGACGCGGGCATCACGACCTACGTGCCCAAGCCGATGACCTCCAACGCCAAGGCGGAGGGGCGCTTCGACAAGCGCGACGTCATCTACATCGCGAAGGCTGACGAGTATCAGTGCCCTGCCGGCGAACGGGCCATCTACAGGTTCACCACGCTCGAGAAGAACGGCAACAAGCTTCGCGTCTACTGGACCAGCGCCTGCCCCACATGCCCACTGAAAGGCCAGTGCACAACCGGCGACTACCGTCGCATTCGCCGATGGGAGCACGAAGAGGTGCTTGAGCGCGTCCAGCAACGCCTGGACCGCAAACCCGTCGCGATGACGCTGCGAAGGTGCACCGTGGAGCACGTGTTCGGGACACTCAAGCACTGGATGGGTTGGACGCACTTCCTCACGACGAAATTGGAGCACGTCAACACCGAGATGGGCCTGCACGTGCTGGCATACAACCTGAAGCGGGTGATCTCGATCCTGGGTATTGCCAGAACGATGAAGGCGGTCAGGCTGGTGGGGGCGTGAGCCTCCTTAACGGCCCTTTGCAGCTCGCGCAGCGACCCTCGGTCGGATAAAACCCACGTTTGCGCAACGAGACTACTGGATGACCCGGTGGCACCGATGACGACCACAAGGCCGCGTGTTCGGCATACTCGCAAGTCAAAGCCGTTTCCACACGGCCTCGGCCGCATCCTGCCACATCCTCCACGGCGGCGGCTGGCCCTGGATAGACATCCACTTTCCTGATCTCTTTGCCGCAAAGCTGCCGGCCGAGCCCGCCCACAGGCACCTGAAGGGAAGTCTCGCAGCGGAGGGCACCCATCGGGTGGCAGCAGACGGAGCGGTTGAGTCGCCGAGCACGACTTCAGGCTTACCATCGCTGCATGGACTCACGCGAGACCGCCCCCTCCCCCGAGCGCAATAAGCAGCCGATCCTCGAGGTACTTGCGCGCGTATTGCCGCCACGCGGCTTCGTGCTCGAGATCGGCAGCGGCACCGGGCAGCACGTGGCGCACTTCGCCAAGGCATTGCCCGCCCTCACTTTCCAGCCCAGCGAGATGGACGTGGAGCGCCACGCTTCCATCGAGGCGTGGGTGGCCGAAGGCAACCTGTCGAACGTAAAGCCGCCCCTCGCCATCGATGTCACGAAGCATCCCTGGCCAGTATCCGCGGCCGACGCGGTCGTGTGCATCAACGTCATTCACATCTCCTCGTGGGAGGTCACCCTTGCGTTGATGGCGGGCGCCGGCAGGATCCTGCCCGCCGGTGGTGTGCTTGTGACCTACGGCCCGTACATGCGCGGCGGCGCGCATACGTCGCAGAGCAATGAAGCGTTCGACGCGAGCCTGCGCGCAAGGAATCCGCTCTGGGGCGTGCGCGACATCGACAAGGTGGCGGAAGTCGCGGGCAATGAAGGCCTTGCGCTGGAGGAGGCCGTACCAATGCCGGCAAACAACTCCACTCTGGTCTGGCGGAGACCAAACGGGGCACTCCCCGGCGCGCCGGCCCTCATCGATGCTTGAGCACCAAAGCTGTCGGCCACAAATGGCGGGAACTGGCCGATTGTCGTCGGACCAATAGTAAGTGCGCGCGGGCTGCAAGCACTCCTACACTCCAGGGCCCGCGACGGTTGCCGGCTACGGGACCGGCCACGCACGTGAACCCAACCGAGGTCCAGTGAACTACCGAGACGCCGATGACGAGTGCTTTGCCATTGTTGAGGCGCACGGCAGTGAGGTGCTCAAGCGCGCCGGGATCATCATGGCCTGCACGGCCTGGGAGACCTACGTCGAGGATCGCGTACTTGAGGCACTCCATGCGCGGCTGGGTGCGGGCACCGATAGCTTTCAAAGTCAGTTCATGTTGAGGCAACTGCGGCTCGCCTTGAAGCAGTAGCCGCATCTCATCAGGAAGGAAGACCTTGAGAAGGCGATCAAGTTTTTGAAATGCTTGGTCGATGCGACCGACGTCGCGACCGCTATACCTGGGGCCGGGTCCGCTCCAGGCTCAGCGCAGCCCGAGTTCACGCCGGCGACCTCGCGCAACCGTTGCATGCCCTCTCGGCTCGTACGAAGAGCAGCAGCGGATTGGCGGCGCACTGGAAGCCAGCGCGCGACTGGGCCGGCAACACCATCCCCCAATCAAACCGATAGTGTGTGTACCCAGGTTGAGATTCCCCAGACACTTTCGGCGTGCTAGAACAACGTCCCGAAACAACGACCGAGAACAAGGCTCCGGATGCACTCAGGCCACCGCACCTTGCGCATCGGCGCTTCCGGTCGTCCCTCTCGCTCATCCTCACAGAGAACGAAGACATCGAAGCACTTTGCGCACTGGTTCACCTGAGGCAAGCGAATGCGGTGATGCAGGTGGTATTCGACCCAAGAGGCGGCGGCCCTCAGATCGGTCTTGTCGTGAGCAAGATCTCTCCCAAAGGTTGGAAGGCACTCCGAATCCAACTTGGAGAAGACCAATGGAGGCGCTGGAGGATCAGCTGTTCAACGCCCGGCCGCGACATGTTGCATGACCGCGCGGGCGAGCAGGCATAACGGGAGGCAGGACTTCCGCGCGCCGATGCCAGTAGACCAGCGGCCCCGGCAGCGCGGGCCGGGGCCGCTATTGCAACTCAGCGGCGCACCGTACCGTCAGTCACCCAATACCGCCGACCGGCAAGCGAGCCACCGAAGGTCGCAGCGATCGCCCCCACCACCATCGCGAGCAGTAGCGCGAGCGCAGCCTGCGATGCGCGCTTCGCGGCCTCGTCGGCCACCTGGCGTGCCTTGGCCTCGGCTTGCGCCTTTTGCTCTGCCGTGAGCGGTGCAGAAGGGTCCGCAGGTGCCGCAGCACCCGGGGTGGCCGCCTGAGCAAGACGCTGCTGGGCCTGGTTCTTCAGGTCGTCGATCGAAACGTCCGAAGGCATCTGGCGTCGCACTGCATCCGCCACAGGTCCGGAAGCGCCAGCAGCGCCCGCGGTAGCGGCCGTTCCCAGCAGCTTGCTGCCGCCGCCGATTGCGGCGCCGATCAGCGAGGTCACGAGGTAGGCGGTCACGATGGTGGCAAGGCCCCAGGTGAGCAGGCCGTGCAGCGAGGCGTCGGTCTTGTCGGGCGCACCGGCCAGATGTGCGGCCACCCAGCCGCCTGCAAACAAAGCCAATGCGCTACTGGCGACCCACCAGGCACCGGCCGCGATGCCGAAGGTGGCCGGATCGGGACTGCTGTATTTCATCGGGTCGATGGTGCTCAAGCCAAGGCTTGCGCCGAGCAGGCTCAGCACCAGCTGGAGCACCATGGCGATGACGACGCCCGCGACGATGGCGCCCCATGAAACGCGATGCCAGGGCCTTGTTGGACGCGAGAGCTCGGCTTCGGTGCGCACGGGCGCGTTGCGGCCGGGCGGGGTGTCGTAGGTGACTGTGCTCATGGTTGCTCCTCGGGTTGGTAACGAGCGAGGAGTCTTGCCCCACGGCCGGAGCTTGGCCGAAGACGGCGCCGCGCTTGCACGTAGGTCGAGCCCTCGCTGCGGATGAGCTGTCTCGAAGCGAGAGCCCGCAAGGTGTCAGGCAGGTACTACAGCAAGACGCGGCGAAGTAGCTCTATCTCTCCCCTGGCGCGAGCCGACACATCGATTGCTGCCAGATGGCAGTGACACGGGGCACGCCAGCACCCGGGTCAACACCGTCCAGAGGAAACTGAGATGAACAAGGATCAAGTCAAAGGCGGCCTCGAGAAGGCCAAGGGCAGTGTGAAGCAGACCGTCGGCGAGGTGACGGGCAATGAGAGGCTGCAGGCCGAAGGCGCTGCCGACAAGACGGCCGGTGCTGTGCAGAAGAAGGTCGGCGACGTGAAGGAAGCGGCCAAGACCCTCACGAAGAAGCCCTGAGTTCCGGCGAGGCGCCGTTGTGGTCAGGGGCACCACGCGCGGCCTTTAGCGGCCGCGCGGCCTCGACGGCTATTGCGCCTCGATATTCGCCACCTTCATCAGCTTCTCGGTCAGCGCAATCTCCGCCTGCAGGCTCTGCGCAAACTGCTCCGGCGTGCTCGGCACGACGGCCGCGCCATTGGCCTCGAGCTTCTCCCGCACCTCGGGCGCCGCCAGCGCCTGGGCGAGCGCATCCCGCACCTTCTGCACCACAGGCGCCGGCGCACCCTTCGGCAGGGCCAGCCCGCCGAAGGAGACGAGCGAGATGCCCGGCACGCCAGCCTCGGCGAGCGTAGGCACCTTGTCCAGCCGCGCGTTGCGCTCGGGCGAGAGCACCGCCAACGGCACGAGTTTGCCGCCCTGGATGTGCGGCAGCGCAGGCGCGACGAGCGCGAGTGCAAAGTCGACCTGCTTGCCGGCCACGGCGTTGGTGGACTCCGATGCGCCCTTGTACGGCACATGCAGCGCCTTGGTGCCGGTGGCCGCCAGGAGCAGCTCGGCCCCCATGTGCGAGGGCGTGCCGACGCCGCCGGAGGCGTAGGCCATCTTCCCCGGGCTCTTGCGCAGGTGCTCGACGAGCTGCTTCACGCTGGTGATGCCGGAGTCGGGGTTGACCACGATGACCGAGTCGGATTGCGTGATGCGGCCGACGTGGATGAAGTCCTTCATCACGTCGAAGCCGGGCTTGCGGTACATGCGCATGTTGGTGGCCATGGGCGAGCCGCTGTAGACCCAGGTGTAGCCGTCGGCGGGCGCCTTGGCGGCGAGCTGGGCGCCGATGTTGCCGGCGACGCCGCCGCGGTTCTCGATGACGACGGGCTGGCCGAGGATCTTCGACATGGCGTCGCCGGTGATGCGCACGGTGGTGTCGGGCGCCGTGCCGGCGAGGTAGGGCACGATCCACTTGATGGGGCGGCTGGGGTAGTCCTGCGCGTGCGCGCCGGCGGTGGTGGCGAGCGCGGTGGCTGCGGCGGCTGCGAGGACGAGGACTCGGCGGGTGGTGTTCATGGGTGTGTCTCCTTTGGGTGTTGTACGGAAGGCGTCAGCGGATGTCGCCGCCCAGCAGCTCCCGGGCGATGGTGTTGCGCTGGATCTCGCTGGTGCCGGTGAGCACGCGGTACATGCGCAGCATGCGGAACAGGAATTCGACGCGGCTGCCCTGGACGATGCCCTCACCGCCATGCACCTGCACGGCGCGGTCGGCAATGCGGAAGGCAGTCTCGGAGCAGAAGAGCTTGGCCATGGAGGCATCGGCGCGGGCCTCGCCGCCGGCATCGAGCGTTCGGGCCACGCTGAGCATGAGGGCGCGGGCAGCGGCCAGCTCGGTCGCCATGTCGGCCAGCATGTGCTGCACGGCCTGGAAGGCGCCGATGGCCTGGCCGAACTGGCGCCGCCGCGTGGCGTGGGCGACCGAGTCCTGCAGCGCAAGGCGCGCAAGGCCGAGCATGGCGGGGCAGTGCAGCAGGCGGTTGACGGTGATGCGCCCGAGCGCGAGCGCGAGGCCCTTGCCCTGTTCGCCGATGAGGTTGGCGGCGGGAATGCGGCAGTCGGTGAGCACGATGTTGCCGGTGCCGGACTGGCCGGCCATGGTCTTGTAACCGGTCTCGACCTTGAAGCCGGGGCGGTCGCGCTCGACGAAGAAGGCGGTGGTCTCGCGCCGGGCCGGGTCGTCGCTGGTGGAGGCGATGACGACGGCCATGTCGCAGAAGGGCGAGCCGGAGATGAAGCGCTTGGTGCCGTTGAGGACGAACTCGTCGCCCACGCGCACGGCGCGGGTCTGCACGGCGCCGGCGTCGGAGCCGGCTTCCGGCTCGGTGATGGCGAAGCAGATGGCCTTCTCGGCCCGGGCCACGGGGAGGATGAAGCGGCCCATCTGGTCGGCCGTGGCGTGCTTTGCCAGCGCGCCGACACGGGGCGGGCCGGAGAGTTCGCCGAGCACGTGCGCGGCGAGGGGCGAGCCGCTGGCGTAGATGGCTTCCTTGATGAGGCAGTGGTCGTGCACGCTGAAGCCGGCGCCGCCCAGGGACTTGGGCAGGGTGACGCCGTAGAAGCCGTGTTCGCGCGAGCGGCGCCAGACCTCGTCGAGCACGGGGCGGGGCGCGCCGGATTCGTAGTCGATGCCATGCTCGGCCACGAGGGGCTGCAGCTCGTCGCGGATGAAGGCCTGCACGCGCACGATGAAATCGCGGGCGGCATCGGAGCCTTCGAAGCGCGCGGCTTCGGCGCTGCGCGGGGTGGGAGTGGTGGTCGCGTCCATGGCGTGCTCCTGTGATCAGTTGACGCGCCGCTCGCGGCCGCGCCAGTAGGGCTCGCGCACGTCCTTGCGTGAGAGCTTGCCGTTGGCGTTCTTGGGCAGGTGATCGATGAATTCGACCGTGCGCGGGCGCTTGAAGTCGGCGAGCCGGCCGCGGCAGAAGTCCATGAGCTCGCCGGCATCGGCCTGGGCGCCGTCCCGCAGCACGACGATGGCCTTGACCGATTCGCCCCAATGGTCGTCGGGCACGCCGATGACGCAGACCTCGTACACGGCGGCATGCTGCGCGAGCACGGCCTCGACCTCGGTGGGGTAGACGTTGAAGCCGCCGGAGACGAGCATTTCCTTCTTGCGGTCGACGATGTGGATGTAGCCCTCGCGGTCCACGCGGGCGAGGTCGCCGGTGTGCAGCCAGCCGTCGTCGCCGAGCGCTTCGCGGGTGGGCTCGGGGGCGCGCCAGAAGCCGGCGAAGACGTCGGGTCCGCGCACGCAGATCTCGCCGATGCCGTCGCCCTCGACGGGGCGGCCCTGCTCGTCGAGCACCTGGATGTCGGATTCGCAGGAGGGGCGTCCGCAGGCCGAGAGCAGCTCGGGGCGGCCGCCTTCGATGGCGAGCTTGTGGTCTTCGATGCCGAGGGCGATGACGCCGCCGGTGGTCTCGCCGGCGCCGTAGCCTTGCGACAGGACGGGGCCGAAGGCAGCCCAGGCCTCGCGGATGCGCGCGGGGGACATGGGCGCGGCGCCGTAGGAGACCAGGCGCAGGCTGCTCAGGTCGCGGGTGCGGATGGTGGGCTCGGCAAGGAGCGCATTGATCATCGCGGGGACGAAGAAGCACATGGTGACGCGGTGCTTCTCGATGGCCTCGAGGATCTCGGCGGGCTGGAAGCGCTCCATGAGCAGCACGGCGGCACCCTGGTAGAGCATGGGCTGGATGAACATGCCGCTGGCGTGGGTGATGGGGCCGCAGAGCATGAGCACGTCGCCTTTGCCCGCATGCATGCGGCCCATGACGATCTTGCGCAGCGAGGCCATGCGGTTGCCGACGGTCTGCATGGCGGCCTTGAGCTTGCCGGTGGAGCCGGAGGTGTAGTGCAGCACGGCGAGCTCGTCGGGGCGCATGTCGACGTGGATGTGCGCGTCGGGGGCCTGGGCCAGCAGGGCTTCGTAGTCGAGCCAGCCGCCCTCGGCGGGAGCGGGGGTGAAGGCGATGCGGTGCTTCAGGCCTGCGAGCGGGGCGGCGGCCTCCTCGACCATGGCGCGGTGCTCGGGGCCGGCGAGGCAGGCCACCGGCTCGGCGTTGGCGAGCGCATCGGCCAGCTCGGCGGGGGCGAGGCGCGCGTTGAGCGCGACCTTGACCAGCCCCAGCTTGTAGAGCGCGCATTCGAGCTCGACGATTTCGGGGCGGTTAGGGGACACGACGGCGACGCGGTCGCCACGCTGCAGGCCGAGCGCGAGCAGGGCGTGCGCGAGGCGGTTCGATCGGCGCTCCAGCTCGGCGTAGCGGACCACGCGGTCGCGGAAGAGGATGGCGGGCCGGTCGGCCCAGAAGCGCGCACTGCGCGCGGTGTACATGCCGAGGTTCATGGTGTGGTGTCTCCGTATGGCCTCCAGTCTAGGAAGACGAGGGGCAGCGCTGGATAAGCGAACGGGCGGCTTTGATAAGCTGGCGTGATCACCCGACAAGGGGCCCGGCGCAGGGCCCGGAGGCAAGCGACATGGGCGTTCGGCTCGACGACATCGACTATTTCCTGGCGGTGGCGCATCACGGCAAGGTGCGGGCTGCCGCGGCGGCGCTGGACGTATCGCAGCCGGCCATCACGCAGGGGCTGCAGCGGCTGGAGAAGGAGCTGGGTTTTCCGCTCTTCGAGCGCAGCAGCCGCGGGATGCAGCTGACGGCGGTGGCCACGCAGTTCCGCGAGCGCACGCAGGCGCTGCGCGCGAGCCTGGGGGATGCGATCAAGGAGGCGGCCGATATGCACCTCGGCGAGCTGGGCCTGCTGCGCGTGGGGGTTTCGCCGCTCTATGCGCAGCGGCTGTTCGTGCCGGCGACGGTGGCGCTGCACCGGCAGCGGCCGGCCGCGCGGCTGCGGCTGATGCTGAACTTGAACGATGCGCTGGTGGCGGCGCTGCGGCTGGGGGACATCGACCTGTCGATCAACGCGCTGCCGGGCGTGGTCCCGCCGGACCTGCATGCGCTGCCGCTGATCGACGACGCGCTGTGCCTGGTGGTGCGCGAGCACCACCCGCTGCTGTCGAAGCGGCGCCTGCGGCTGCAGGACCTGGTCGATGCGCGGTGGATCCTGCCCGGGCCGGCCGTTGCAGCGCGCCGCAACGTGGAAGGCCGGCTGGCCGAGGCCGGGCTGCCGCCGCCGCGCGTGACGGTGGAAGTGAGCAACACGGCGGGCGGGCAGCTGAACCGGCTGGTGGCGCAGAGCGACCTGGTGTCGATCATGAGCGAGTCGCAGCTGGGCATGGCCATCGGCGAAGGACTGGCCCCGCTGCCGATGGCGGATGCGCGCTTCACGCGCACCATCGGCGCACTGACGCGCAAGGGCGCGGCACTGCCACCGCTGGCGCAGCGCTTCCTGGAGCTGCTCGAGGAGACGGCGCGCGCGGAGGCAGCGCCGGCGCGGCGCGCGGCGCGCAGGGGCGGGCGGGGCTAGGCGCCAGGCCCGCCCGGGCATCGGACCGCCCAGGGCTCATGCGCCGTGTAGGCCGGCGCTGATTGCGCGCGGCGCGGATGCGGGCAATTATTCGTCGGAATATCGAGGACTGATGTATGAACCTGTTGAGCGTCGACCTCTATCAGAGTGCTACCAATCCAAAGAAATTTCTCGCGCTTCCCGCTGGAGTCGATCCGGCCGAGCTCACGGGCCCGATGGTCTTCGACAAGGACTACGCGGAAATCGTCCGATATCAAGAGGCATTCGAGTTCGATCCTGCCGAACCGTATGCGGGGGTCAATGCAGCCAAGATCGCCGCAGACATCCTGACGTTGAAGTGGGCGATGTACCAGCGCACGTAGATCAGTCAAGCAGCTACTTGCGCGCGAACAAGGGCTGCTCGAAATGCGCGACGCGCGTGACGCGCCCGGCAATGCACAGCTCGCGGAACTGGTAGAGGAAGGCTGCGGTGGGCGCCGCGATCCAGGTGTCGCCCACCGGCATGCGCAGCACCGGATGCACGCTGTCGTCGATGGCGTCGAGCAGCGGCGCATCCGCGCGCATGAACTCGGCGACGGGGATGCGGTGGATGCTCGCGACCTCGGCTTCGCTCGGCACCAGCTCGCGCGCGGCACCGGCCCAGACGACGATCGGCGTGATGGCGAAGCCGGAGCGTGTCACGAAGTCGTCGAGACGGCCGAGGACCGTTGCCTCGCCGAGCTGCAGGCCGACTTCTTCATGCAGCTCGCGCAGTGCCGCCTGTTCCGGCGTTTCGTCGCCGTCGATGCTTCCGCCGGGCAGCGCCCACTGGCTCGCATGGTTGCGCATGTGCGAGGGGCGCCGGGTGAGGAGCACGGCGGCCTGGCCGCTCCACGCGGCTGGCGCGGGGATGCCGGGCAGCGCGGCGCCGAAGCCTTCCTCGATGATCGCCAGCGCGACGGCCGCGCGCCGCGAGCCGGGTGCGTGGAGCGCCTGGAGCTCGAAGCGGCGGAGGCGTTCGGCGATCGAGGCGCGCAGGGTGTCATCGAGCCGCATCGCGAGATTATCTGCTGCGCTCGCGCGGCCACCTCAGCCCTTCCCCAGAGGGGGAAGGCGCCAGACCGTCAGCCTTCCTCGACGAAGGCCTCCTCGCGCTTGGACTTGACCGCCGGCATCAGCACGATCACCAGCATCAGCCCCGCGGCGATCAGCAGGCCGGCCGAGATGGGCCGTGTCACCAGCACCTCCCACGAGCCGCGCGACAGCAGGAGCGCACGCCTCAGGTTCTCTTCCATCATCGGCCCGAGGATCAGCCCCAGCAGCAGCGGCGCCGGCTCGCAGCCCAGCTTGTGGAAGGCATAGCCGACGATGCCGAACAGGCCCACCATCCAGACGTCGAAGGTGTTGTTGTTGGTCGAGTACACGCCGATGGCGCAGAACAGCACGATGGCAGGGAACAGCCACTTGTAGGGAATGGACAGGAACTTGATCCAGATGCCGATCAGCGGCAGGTTGAGCACCACCAGCATCAGGTTGCCGATCCACATCGAGGCGATCAGGCCCCAGAAGAGCTCGGGGTTGCTGGTCATCACCTGCGGGCCGGGCTGGATGTTGTGGATGGTCATCGCACCCACCATCAGCGCCATCACCGGGTTGCCGGGAATGCCGAGGGTGAGCAGCGGAATGAAGGAGGTCTGCGCGCCGGCGTTGTTGGCCGATTCGGGACCGGCCACGCCGCGGATGTTGCCCTGGCCGAACGGGATTTCGCCGGGCTTGAGCCTGAGCTTCTTTTCCAGCGTGTAGGAAGCAAAGGCCGACAGCAGCGAACCGCCGCCGGGCAGGATGCCGAGAGAGCAGCCCAGCGCGGTGCCGCGCAGCGCCGCAGGCACGATGTTCTTGAAGTCCTCGCGGGTCGGCCAGAGGCCGTGCACCTCGGCGGTGTAGATCTCCCGCTCCTCGTCGGGCTTCGACAGGTTCGCGATGATCTCGCCGTAGCCGAACACGCCCATCGCGATCGCGATGAAGCTGATGCCGTCGGTCAGCTCCGGGATGTCGAAGCTGTAGCGCGCCACGCCCGAGTTCACGTCGGTGCCGACCAGGCCCAGCAGCAGGCCAAGGATGATCATGCAGATGGCCTTGAGCAGCGAGCCCGAGGCCAGCACCACGGCACCGATCAGGCCCAGCACCATCAGCGAGAAATACTCGGCCGGGCCGAACTTGAAGGCCAGCTCGGTCAGCGGCGGCGCAAAGGCCGCGAGTACCAGCGTGGCGACGCTGCCTGCGAAGAACGAGCCCAGGCCCGCGGTCGCGAGTGCCGCGCCCGCTCGGCCGCGCTTGGCCATCTGGTGGCCGTCGATCACCGTCACGACGGAGGATGACTCGCCGGGCAGGTTGACCAGGATGGCGGTGGTGGAGCCACCGTACTGCGAGCCGTAGTAGATGCCGGCCAGCATGATGAGCGCGGCCACCGGCGGCAGCGCGTAGGTGACCGGCAGCAGCATGGCGATGGTCGGCACGGGGCCGATGCCGGGCAGCACCCCGATCAGCGTGCCCAGCAGGCAGCCGACGAAGGCGTACACGAGGTTCTGCAGCGAGACGGCGTGGCTGAAGCCGAGCGCGAGGTTGTCGAGAAGCTCCATGGCGATACGTTCCTCAGCCGGTGATGAAGGTGGGCCAGACCTGGAACTGCAGGCTCAGGCCGAGGATGAAGGTCAAGTAGCTGCCGATGGCCAGCACGGTGCCCAGGATCAGCGCCGACTTCATGCGGAAGCTGGAGCCCGCGAGGCTTGCGACCACGACCAGCGCATAGATGGCGGCGATCAGGCCCAGCGCCGGCAGGCCGATGCTGGGCAGGCCGCCCAGCAGGATGCCGAAGACGAGGTTGGCGCCAATGATGAGCACCAGCGGCTTCCAGGCGATGCGGCCGACGGGCTCGCCGTCCGCGGTCTCGATGGTCATCGAGCCGAGGATCACGCCCAGTCCCAGGATGGCCAGCAGCACGCCCAGCATGAGCGGAAAGTACCCGGGACCCATGCGGGCGCCGGTGCCGATGCTGTAGTTGGTGGCGCCGATCGCGAACGCGGCGCCGACGACAGCGAACATCAAGCCTGAGAAGAAGTCTCGTTGACTCCTGATTTTCATGAATGCACTTTCGAAGGATCGGGAATGAAGGAAGAAGACCACCGCCCGGGCCAAGCCGTGTGGTGCGCGGGAACCGCTGGGGCACGGGCGCCGCCCGTCCCACATGCGAATGCAGGCCCGGCGACAGCGCCGCGATCAAATACGTCATGCTATGAGTCTTTTTAGATCACACCATGAGGGATTACCCGGGCAGTGGCTTCTCGTCGCGGCGACAGCCCGGGCGGGTGCCTTGCTACATTTCGGGACTTCAAGCGGGTCCGACAACATGTCCAAGAACGAGCAGAGCGCGAAGGGGCGCCTGGAGGCGCTGTCCGAATTCAGGTACCGGCTGCGCAGCTTCCTGCGATTCAGCGAGGACGCGGCGCGCGACGCCGGCATTACCGTGCTGCAGTACCAGCTGCTGCTGCACACGCAGGGCTTCGCGGGTCGCGAATGGGCGTCGGTCAGCGAGATTGCCGAGCGCTTGCAGGCGCAGCCGCATGGCGTGGTGGCGCTGGTGTCGCGCTGCGAGGAGGCGGGCCTGGTCAGGCGCCAGCACAGCACGGTCGACCGGCGACTGGTCGAGGTGCACCTGCTGCCCAAGGGGCGCAAGGTTCTCGCGAAACTCGCGCGGCAGCATGCGCTGGAGCTGGCGCACCTTGCCGAGGCGGTTCGGCTCGCGAGCGAGATCGAAGACGAGCTCGACGAAAGTTAGAGCAGGCCTGGCACGGGAATCGCGCATTCCGGCAAAGGGGAACACAATGGCCGCTTCGACACACGCGGGGGGACGGCCATGCAGAACGCTCCGAATCCGGCCCTCGCCCTGCGGCGGCTGATCGACGGCTACCAGTTGTCCCAGGCGCTGCACGTTGCAGCGACGCTCGGCATTGCCGATCTTCTGGCCGATGGCGAGCGCAGTTCAGGCGAGCTTGCGGCCTCCACGGGCACGCACGCGCCGACGCTCTACCGCGTTCTGCGCGCGCTGGCGAGCGTGGAGATCCTGCACGAAGGCGAGTCGCAGCGCTTCACGCTCGCGCCGCTGGGCCAGCCGCTGCGCTCGGATGCGGAAGGCTCGATGGCCGCCTGGGCCGCCTTCGTCGGCGCGCCCGCATACTGGCAGGCCTGGAGCGGGCTGCTGCACAGCGTGCGCACCGGGGAAAACGCCTTCGTCCATATGCACGGCCAGGATGTCTGGAGCCACCGCGCAGCGCATCCGCAGGACGGCGCACTGTTCGACCACGCGATGGCAGCACTGTCGAAGCGGGCCGGCGCGGCGGTTCTCGCGGCCTACGACTTCTCGGGGCTGCACACCATCGTGGATGTGGGGGGTGGCAACGGCGCGCTGCTGGCCGCGGTGCTGGCCGCCCATCCTCATCTGCAGGGAACCTTGCTGGATCTGCCGCAGGTGGTCGCGCGGGCACAGGAGCGGCTGGCCGAGGCCGGCGTCGACGACCGCTGCCGCGTCGTCGGCGGCAGCTTCTTCGAGCAGGTGCCGGCGGGGGCCGATGCCTACCTGCTGCGCTCCGTCATCCACGATTGGGACGATGCAGAGGCGGTGCGCATCCTCGCGACAGTCGCAAAGGGACTGGCGCCGCACAGCCGGGTGCTGCTGGTGGAGCGCGTGATCGCGCCGCCGAACGAGGGGCGCGATGCCAAGTTCTCCGATCTCAACATGCTGGTGTCGCCGGGCGGGCGCGAGCGCACGCAGGCGGAGTTCGAAGCCGTGCTCGAGGCCGCAGGGCTGAGGCTCGGCCGGGTTGTCGACGCGGGCGCCTTCTCGGTGCTCGAAGCCGAGGCGGCGGCGCCCTGAGCTTCGTTCAGGCAATCAGCGCATCGAGCAACCGCGCTACATGCACCGCCTGGCGCTGGGCGCCGTCGGCGATCTGGTGGCGGCAGCTGGTGCCGTCGGCCAGGATGATCGCGTCGGGCTGGCTGCGCACCGCGGGCAGCAGGGCGGCCTCGGCCATGCGCATCGACACCTCGTAGTGCGACGCCTCGTAGCCGAAGCTGCCGGCCATGCCGCAGCAGGAGCTCTCGATGAGCTCGGGCTTCGCATCGGGGATGAGCTTCAGCACCTCGAGGATGGGGCTGACCGCACCGAAGGCCTTCTGGTGGCAGTGGCCGTGAAGCAGGATGGGCTTGCCGGCGGGCTTGAGGCCGAGCTTGAAGCGGCCCTCGCGCATCTCGCGCGCGATGAATTCCTCGAACAGCAGCGCCTGGGCTGCGACGGTCCGCGCCTTGTCGCCCAGGCCCATCGCCAGGGTCTCGTCGCGCAGGGTCAGCAGGCAGGAAGGCTCCAGCCCGACGATGGGGACGCCCTCCTCCGCCAAGGGCAGCAGCGCGTCGAGGAGAGCGCCGGCGCGGGCCTTGGCCTCGTCCACCATGCCGCTGGCCAGGTAGGTCCGGCCGCAGCAATGGTGGCCGCTGAATTTCTCCACGGTGTGCAGCAGGTAGCCGGCCGCCTTGAGGACGCGGGCTGCGGCCCAGGCGTTCTCGCTTTCGAAGCCGCCGTTGAAGGTGTCGACGAAGAGCACCGCGGCCTTGCGCCCGCTGCAGGCGGCGGCGATGACCATGTCGCTGCTGGTGAAGAGCGTCGAGTCGCGCTCGCGCCAGAAGGTGTCGCCGCGGAACTCGGGCAGCGAACGCCTCGCCGACAGCCCCAGCAGCCGCTCGCCCAGCCAGGCGGCGCCGGGCAGGCGGTTGCGCAGGTTGAAGAGCCAGGGCATGCGGCTGGCGGTGTGCAGGTAGTCCGGCAGGCGGGCGACCAGCCGCTCGGCTAACGTGTGGCCGTGCTTCCTCTTGTAGTGGGCGAGGAACTCGATCTTCATCTTCGCCATGTCCACGCCGGTCGGGCAGTCGCGCTTGCAGCCCTTGCAGCCGACGCACAGGTCCATGGCATCGCGAACGGCGTCGCCGGTGAAGGCGTCGGGGCCGAGCTGGCCCGAGAGCGCCAGGCGCAGCGTGTTGGCGCGCCCGCGCGTGAGGTGCTGCTCGTCGCGCGTCACGCGGTAGCTGGGGCACATGGTGCCGGCGTCGAACTTGCGGCAGTGGCCGTTGTTGTTGCACATCTCGACGGCCTTGGCGAAGCCGCCGGTGACGTCGCCGCCGGTGCCGGGCGGGGTGGTCTCCTCGGTCACCGGATCGGCCTGCACGTTCCACGCAGACCAGTCGAGCACCGGGGTGATGGGGATGCGCTTGTAGGGCCGAGGCGCGGAGGCCGGCGCGAAGCGGAAGAGGGCGCCGTCGTCCATCTTCGGCGGGTCGATGATCTTGCCGGGGTTGAAAAGGCCGATCGGGTCCAGCTTGTTCTTGATGGCGCGGAAGGCCTCGTTGATCGCCGGGCCGAACTGCCACTCGATCCACTCGCCGCGGCACAGGCCGTCTCCGTGCTCGCCGCTGAAGGCGCCCTTGTACTTGCGCACCAGCTCGCCGGCTTCCTCGGCGATGGCGCGCATCTTCGCGGCGCCGTCGATGCGCATGTCGAGGATGGGCCGCACGTGCAGCGTGCCCACCGACGCGTGCGCGTACCAGGTTCCGCGCGTGCCGTGCTTCGCGAAGACTTCGGTCAGCCCGTCGGTGTAGGCGGCCAGGTGCTCGAGCGGCACGGCGCAGTCCTCGATGAAGCTGACCGGCTTGCCGTCGCCCTTGAGGCTCATCATGATGTTGAGGCCGGCCTTGCGCACCTCCCACAGGTTCTTCTGCGCGGCCTCCTCGGGCATGCGCACCACGCTGTCGGGCAGGCCCAGGTCGCCCATCAGCTCGGCCAGCTGCTGCAGGCGGTGCAGCAGGGCGGAGCGGTCCTCGCCCGCGAACTCGACCAGCAGGATGGCGGCGGGCTTGCCGATGAGCGCCTTCTCGATGGTCGGCTTGAAGGCCGGGTTGGCGAGGCTCAGCTCGATCATCGTGCGGTCGACCAGCTCGACGGCGGTGGGGCCCAGCTTGACGATGTGCTGGGCCGAGTCCATCGCGGCGTGGAAGCTCGCGAAGTTGACGACGCCCAGAACCTTGGCACGCGGCAATTCGGAAAGCTGCAGCGTCAGGCTGCGGGTGTAGGCCAGCGTGCCCTCGGCGCCGACCAGCAGGTGCGCGAGGTTGACGCTGCCGTCGGCGGTATAGGGCCGCTCGCTCTGGTTGTCGAAGATGTCGAGGTTGTAGCCGGCGACGCGCCGCATCACCTTGGGCCAGCGCTCGGCGATCTCGGCGCGGTGCTGCCGGGCCAGCTGCTGCACGTGCTGCGCGATGCCGGCGGCGCGCGCACCGAGCGTGGCGACGGGGCCGAAGTCCACCAGTTCGCCGTCCGACAGCCAGGCGCTCGCGCCCAGCACGTTGTGCACCATGTTGCCGTAGGCGATGGAGCGCGAGCCGCAGGAGTTGTTGCCCGCCATGCCGCCCAGCGTGGCCTGGGCGCTGGTGGAGACATCGACCGGGAACCACAGGCCGTGCGGCTTGAGCTGCGCGTTGAGGTGGTCCAGCACCAGGCCCGGCTCGACCGTCACGCGGCGCTGCGCCACGTCGAGCTCGAGCACGCGCCGCAGGTGCTTGCTGTTGTCGATCACCAGCGCCGCGCCGGTGGTCTGGCCGCACTGGCTGGTGCCGCCGCCGCGTGCCAGCACCGGCACCTGCAGGTCGCGCGCGATGTCGATGGCGGCGGCGACGTCGCGCTCGCTCCTCGGCACGAGCACGCCCACCGGCATGATCTGGTAGATCGAGGCGTCGGTGGCGTAGCGGCCGCGCGAGGCATCGTCGAACAATACTTCGCCCTCGGTCTCGGCCGCGAGGCGGCGCGCGAGGTGGGCGCAGACCTCGTTGGGCGGCAGCACGGTGCCGGCGGGCCGCAAATGGCTGGCGGGGTCGATGCGCATCAGCGCTTGCCCGCCTGGGCTGCAGGGTAGATCTCGCCGGCGCGCAGCAGCGCCAGCACCGTGTCGCGCTTGCGGTTGAGGTGCTCGACCAGCAGCTCGCGCATGGCCGCGGCGTCGTGGGCGGCGAGCGCATCGATCATGCGTTCGTGCTCGGCCACGGCGAGCTTCCACTTGGCTTCGTCCTGGTTGGTGCGGAAGCGCAGCGACTGCACGCGCGCGTTGATCGCGCGGTAGGTGCTCGTGAGCACCGGGTTCTTGGCGGCGTCGTTGATGGCGGTGTGGATGCGCGCGTTGATGCGGTAATAGCCCGAGAGATCGCGGCGCGCGAAGCAGGCCATCATCTCGTAGTGCAGCGCGCGTAGCTCGGACACTTCGGGCTCGGTGATCCGGCGCGCCGCCAGCTCGCCCGACAGGCCTTCGAGCGCGGCCAGCAGCTCGAAGGTGTTCTCCACGTCGGCCTCGGTCAGCTTGACGGCCACCGCGCCGCGGTTGGGCAGCAGATCCACCAGGCCCTCGGCGGCCAGCAGCTTGATGGCTTCGCGCAGCGGCGTGCGCGAGACGCGCAGCTGCTCGCACAGCTCGCGCTCGTTGAGCTTGGCGCCCGGGGCGATCTGGCCTTCGACCAGCATGGTGCGCAGGCGCGCCGCCACCTGGTCGTGCAGCGCCAGCCGCGAGATCTCGATCACTTCTGCCATGGCCTATTTTCCTCCGGATGCATTTTGAATGCAAAAACTGGAGGTTTCAACAGGGTTGCTTCAGGGTAATCCATCATGGTCCAATGCATTTTGCATGCAAAACTGAAAAGGAAAGGACCGCCCATGCTGCAACTCGACCTCCACCCGACCGGCCGCCACTTCCTGCAGATCCCCGGCCCCAGCCCGGTGCCCGACCGAATCCTGCGCGCGATGAGCCTGCCCACCATCGACCACCGCGGACCCGAGTTCGGCGCGCTCGGTCTGAAGGTACTCGCGGGCATCCGCCAGATCTTCCAGACCCGGCACCCGGTGGTGATCTATCCCGCCTCGGGCACCGGCGCCTGGGAAGCCGCGCTGGCCAATGTGATGAGCCCGGGCGACGCGGTGCTGATGTACGAGACGGGCCACTTCGCCACGCTGTGGCAGAAGATGGCGCTGCGCCTGGGCCTGGCGCCCGAGTTCCTGAGCCTGCCCGGCGTGGACGAGACCGGCCTGCCGCGCAGCTGGCGCCACGGGGTGCAGGCCGACCTGATCGAGGCGCGGCTGCGCCAGGACACGGAAAAGAAGATCCGCGCGGTGTGCGTGGTGCACAACGAGACCTCCACGGGCGTGACTTCCGATATCGCGGCGGTGCGCCGCGCGATCGATGCGGCCGGGCATCCCGCCCTCTTGATGGTGGACAGCATCTCGGGCCTGGCGAGCGCCGACTACCGCCATGACGAGTGGGGCGTGGACGTGACCATCAGCGGCTCGCAGAAGGGCCTGATGCTGCCCCCGGGCATCAGCTTCAATGCGGTGTCGCCCAAGGCGATGGAGCGCAGCAAGGCCGCGAAGCTGCCCAAGGCCTTCTGGGCCTGGGACGAGATCGTGGAGATGAACCAGGGCGGCTACTGGCCCTACACGCCCAACACCAACCTGCTCTATGGGCTGAGCGAATCGCTCGACATGCTGCTGGGCGAGGGCCTGCCGCAGGTGTTCGCGCGCCATCAGCGCTGGGGCGCGGGGGTGCGCGCCGCGGTGAAGGCCTGGGGCCTGCCGACGCAGTGCGCCGACGCTGCCGTGCATTCGCCGGTGCTGACCGGCGTGATCACGCCAGAGGGGGTGGACGCCGATGCGCTGCGGCGGCTGATCCACGAGCGTTTCGATCTCTCGCTGGGCACAGGCCTGGGCAAGCTCAAGGGCCGCATGTTCCGCATGGGCCACCTGGGCGACAGCAACGACCTCACGCTGGTGGCGATGGTGGCCGGCGTCGAGATGGGGCTGAAGCTCACGGGGGTGAAGCTCGCGGGCAGCGGGGTGCATGCGGCAATGGAGTATTTCGCGAGCCACGCGGCGCCGGCGGCGCTGAAGAAGGCGGCCTGAATCGAGGCTGCCGAAACGGAACCAACCAGGAGATATCCACCCATGCAACGACGTTCCCTGATCCAGGCCGCAGGCGCTGCGGCCGCCACCCTCGGCGTGCCGCGCGTGTTCGCACAGGAATGGCCCAACGGGCCGGTGCGCATCGTGGTGGGCTTTCCGCCCGGCGGGGGCACCGACGCCCTGGCGCGGGTGGTGGCGCAGAAGCTGACGACGATGTGGAACCAATCGGTGATCGTGGAGAACAAGGCTGGCGTGGCCGGGGTGCTCGCGGCCGAGTACGTGTCGACGCAGCCGAGCGACGGCTCGACGCTGCTCATGGCGCACATCAACAGCCACGCGCTGGCGCCCAATCTGCAGCCCAAGCTGCGCTACAGCGTGGAGCGCGACTTCGTGCCGATCGTATTGGTGGGCGTGACGCCCAACCTGTTGATCGCGGGGCCGGCGCAGAAGGCGGTGGCAGTGAAGGACATCGTCGCGCTGTGCGCCGCGGAGCCGGGCAAGGTGAGCTTCGGCTCGGCCGGCGCGGGCTCGGCCCAGCACCTGGCGCTCGAGATGTTCAAACTGCAGGCGAAGGTCGATGCGCTGCACGTGCCCTACAAGGGCAGCGGCCCGCTGCTCGCGGACCTGATGGGCAACCAGATCCAGTACAGCTTCGAGACCATGACCGCCGCCACGCCGCATGTGAAGAGCGGCAAGGTGACGGCGGTGGCGCAGACGCGGCTGAAGCGGGCCAAGGGCCACCCTTCTGTGCCGACGATGCAGGAGCAGGGCTTCGAGGGTTTCGAGGCCACCACCTGGTACGGCCTGGCCGGGCCCGGCAAGCTGCCGACACCGATCGCCGACAAGATCAACCGCGACGTCAACACCGTGCTGGCGATGCCCGACGTGCAGGAACGGCTCGACACCTACGGCGCCGAAGACGGCGGCGGCTCGCGCGAGAAGTTCCGGCAGTTCATTGCCTCCGAGATCCAGAAGTGGGGACGGGTGGTGCGGGATGGCAAGGTGAAGGTGGACGCCTGAGCGCGTGAAGGCATCGGCAGTCGTCGAGCCCGGGCATGAATGAAATGGCCGCGAGCCTCGCTCGGAGTGCGTCAGGTTGGCAGGGCGCGGGCACGCTCCGGAAGGGTGGCGAGGGTGCTCAGCCCCCCGAACCCTCGTTCCAGGTTCCCGGGTCGATCGCCCGGGGCTCGTTCCACAGGCAGGGCCCGCACATCGTCGCGACGTAGACGGTCTTGCCGTCCTTTACGCCCGACACGACCGGCGTGCCGCCGCACACCTCGCAGCGGTGGGCATGGTCAGGCTCGTAGCGGTCGATGGAGGTGATCGGTTCCATGCCGCGGATGATCGCAAACTTATGTGACGCCGTCACTGCGTCCGATGGCGTGGCGCCGGCGGGCCGTGAGCCCCAACCGCGGCGGCCCTGTTGCGCAAAGTCCGAACGTGTCAGACAAAGCCGCCATCGAACTGCCGAATATGACCGGCCTGCTGCGGCGCAACATAATGCCAAAAGGCAGGGTCCTGTTATATCGCCCTCCGAAGATGTGACCCTCTCAATCGCCGGGCCGCTCCTACACACATGTTCCATCCGCCGTCGCTCGAAAGCTTGCCGCCCGCCGCCACCGCACTGTCACAAGACAGCCTGGCCTATGTCTTCGAGGAGCAATGCGCGACACGGCCGACGCAGTTGGCCTACGGCTTCCTGGCGGAGGACCTGTCCCTGGCGCAGCAGTGCAGCTACGTCCAGCTGCGTGACGATGTCCACCAAATCGCCGCCTGGCTGGCCGCCGCGACCCGCCCGGGCGACCGCGTGCTGCTGGCCTTCCCGCCGGGGCTGGATTTCGTGCGGGTGTTCTGGGCCTGCCTGCTCAGCGGCCGAGTGGCAGTGCCGGTGCCGGCGCCCGATCCGATCCGCCTGCATCACGCGGCACCGCGCCTGCGCAGCGTGATCGCCGATTCACGCGCGGCCCTGGTGCTGACCAGCGCCACGCTGCTCGACGCCGCGGCGGCCGCGCTGGACCCCGCCACCTTGGCGATGGCGCGCTGGACCGCGCTGCCCGATGCGGCGCAGCTGGCGGCCCTGGCGCAGGACTTCGTCCCGCCGGGGATCGACGGGCAGGCACTGGCCTACCTGCAATACACCTCCGGCTCCACCTCCGCGCCGCGCGGCGTGCGCCTGTCGCACCTGAATGTGCTGGCGAACGTGCGCGCGATGATCGCCGGGGGCCATGCAAGCGCCGATTCGCGCGGGCTGAGCTGGCTGCCGCACTTCCACGACTACGGCCTGGCCTTCGGCGTGCTGGCGCCGGTGGTGGCCGGTGCCACCGGCTACCTGATGTCGCCGGTGGCCTTCCTGCGCCGGCCGCTGCGCTGGCTGGAGGCCATCGAGACCTATCGCATCACGCACACGGGCGCACCGGACTCGGCGTTCGTCGCCTGCCTGCAGGCGCTGGGTGACAAGGCGCTCGGCGCACGCCTGGACAGCCTGGTGTCGCTCAACTGCGGCGCCGAACCGGTCAAGGCCGACACGGTGGAGCGTGTGCTCGCGGTCTTCGGTGCGGCGGGCATGCCCGCGCGGGTGTTCGCGCCGTCCTACGGCCTGGCCGAGGCGGTGCTGGGCGTCAGCGCGAGCAGGCTGGACGTGGCGCCGCGCATCGTGTCGGCGGACCCCGCGGCCCTGCTGGCCCACCGCTTCGACCCGTTGCCCGAAGGCGCGGCGCAGGGACGCCGGCTGGTCAGCTGCGGACAGGCGATGCGGGACACGGAGATCCTGATCGTCGACGAGGACCAGCACGCCTGTGCCGATCGCTGCATCGGCGAGATCTGGGTGCGGTCGCCCGGCGTCGGCGGCGGCTACTGGATGCAGCCCGAAGCTACCGAGGCTACCTTCGGCGCGCACCTGGCGGACGGCACCGGCCCCTTCCTGCGCACCGGCGACCTCGGCTTCCTCGATGGCGGTGAGCTGTTCGTCACCGGCCGTTTGAAGGACCTGATCATCGTCCACGGCGAGAACCACTATCCGCAAGATGTGGAGTGGAGCGCGGAGCGCGCCCATCCGGCGCTGCGGCCGGGTTTCGGCGCGGCCTTCGCGGTCGAGACGCCGGCCGGCGAGGGTGTGGTGCTGGCGCTGGAGCTGGACCGGCGCGCGCAGGCCGAGGCAGATGCCGAGGCGGTGTTCCGCGCGGTGCGCCGCGCGATCGCGGTGGAGCACGGCCTGCCGGTGCATGCCGTCGCCCTGCTGCGCGCGGGCGGATTGCCGCGCACTTCCAGCGGCAAGGTGCAGCGCCACCGCTGCCGCGAGGCCTTCCTGACCGGCGAGCTGCCGCTGGTGGCGCCGATCGATGCCGGCGCCCAGCTCCCCCACGAGGAGAGCGCGCAAGAGGGCGAGGACCGTGAGCGCCTGGGTTACGTGTTGCCGCGCGACGAGCGCGAGCAGGCGGTATGGGACATCTGGTGCGAGGTGCTGGGCACGCGGGCCTTCGGCGTGCATGAGAGCTTCTTCGAGCTCGGCGGCAACTCGCTGCGCATGACGCAGGTGCTCTCGCGGCTGTCGGCGCGCTTCGGCGTGGCGCTGCCGCTGGCCGAATTGTTCGAGCATGCGAGCGTGGCCGCGATGGCGGCCCACGTGGCGAAAGCCGAGCAACAGCCGCTGGAGAGCCGGGCGGCGGCACCGGCCGGCATCGAGCCCGTGCCGCGCGGCGCGCCGTTGCCGGCCTCGCTCTCGCAGCGGCGCATGTGGGTGATCCAGCATTTCGACCCGGCAACGACCGCCTACAACGTGCCGATCGCGATCCGGCTGCGCGGCGCCTTCGATCCGGCGCTGTGCCAGCAGGCGCTCGACGCCATGGTGCAGCGGCACGAGGGCCTGCGCACCTGCTTCGTGATGGGCGAGCACGAGCCGATGCAGAAGATCCTGCCGGCGCTGGCCGTCCAGGTCGAGCAGATCGACCTCAGCCGGCTGCCCGAGCGCGAGCGCAACGCGCAGGCGCGTGTGTTGCTCGCCGAGCGCGCGGCGCAGCCCTTCGACCTGTCGCAGGCCCCGCTGCACCGGCCGACCCTGATCCGGCTGGGCGAGCGCGAGCACGTACTGTTCTGGCTGCTGCACCATGCTATTACCGACAACTGGGCCGGCGCGCTGCTGATGCGCGAAGCCCTCGCCGCCTATGGCGCGCTCGCGGCCGGGCGCGAGCCGGTGTCGGCACCGCCGGCGATCGGCTATGCCGACTACGCTGCCTGGCAGCGCAGTCCGGCGGCGGTGGAGGCGCGCCGGCCGCACCTTGACTACTGGCTGGAGCGCCTGCGCGACCTGCCCGACCTTGACCTGCCCACCGACTTCCCGCGGCCAGCCAAGGCCAGCCACCGGGGGGCGCGCGTCTCGGCCGGGCTGCCGCCGCGGCTGCGCGAGGCGATGCGCGACTTCGGCGGGCGCGAGGCGGTCACGCCCTTCGTGGTCTACCTGTCGGCTTTCGTGCTGATGCTGTCGCGCCATGCGAAGAGCGAGGACATCGCGATCGGCACGCCGATCGCGAACCGCCACCGATTCGCGGCCGAGCCTCTCGTGGGCACGCTGGTCAACACGCTGGTGATGCGCACCGACCTCGGGGGCGATCCCAGCTTCACGCAGCTGGTGCATCGCGTGCGCCGCAACGCGCTGGAGGCCTATACGCACCAGGACGCGCCCTTCGACGAGCTGATCGACGCCCTGGGGCACGACCGCACGCTGCATCCCGAAGGCCCGGTGCGCGTGCTCTTCAACGTGCTCAATGCGCCGGTGGGCGAGCCGGAGCTTTTCGGGCTGGAGGTGGACGAGTACGACTTCGAGCGCGTGGCCGCGCAGTTCGACCTGTCGATGCACATCGACACCGAGTTCTCGCACCGCATCCACCTCGAGTATGCGAGCGATCTCTACAGCGAAGCCACCGCCGCGCGCATGCTCGAGAACTACCTGGCGCTGGTCGAGCGGCTGCTGGCGCAGCCCGAGCGGCGGATCTCGACGCACGAGATGCTCGCGCCGGCGCAGCTCAACCTGCTGCGCCACGGCTGGAACGGTGCGCGCTCGCCGCTGCCCGCGCGGCAACTGGTGCACGACTACCTGGACCTGGGCGCGCCGGAGGTGCGCGAGCGCGTGGCGGTGATCGACGCGGCCGGCCGCACGCTGAGCTACGGCGAGCTGGAGGCGCGCTCGAACCGGCTGGCCCATGCGCTGCGCGTGCGCGGCATCGCGCGCGGCAAACGCGTCGGCCTGTGCATCGCGCGCAGCCCCGACATGCTGGTCGCGCAGCTGGCGGTGATGAAGGCGGGCGCGGCCTACGTGCCGCTGGACCCCGACTACCCGGCGGATCGCCTGCGCTTCATGGCGGCCGATGCCGACCTGGCCGCGGTGCTCGCGCAGCAGGACACGCACGACATCCTGGAGGGGCTGGCGATCCCGATGCTGGCGATCGACGACAAGCGGCTGGCGGCCGGCCACCCGGAACAGCCGCTGGCACCCGACCCGACGCTCGACGCCACACCGCTGGACGAGGCCTACCTGATCTACACCTCGGGCTCCACCGGCCAGCCCAAGGGCGTGCGGGTGCCGCACCGCGGGGTGGTCAACTTCCTCGCCGGCATGGTGAAGGCGCCCGGGCTGACGGCGCAGGACTGCGTGCTGGCGATCACCAGTCCTTCCTTCGACCCCTCGGTGCTGGACCTGCTGCTGCCGCTGGTGGTGCGCGCGAAGGTGATCATCGCCTCGCAGCAGCAGGTGCACGATCCGGCCGCGCTGCGCATGCTGCTCGAAACGCACCAGGCCACGCTGCTGCAGGCCACGCCCTCGGGCTGGCGCGCGCTGATCGAGACCGGCTGGGCCGGCGCTCCGGGCTTCCGCGGGCTGATCGGCGGCGAGTCGCTGCCGCCGGTGCTGGCCGAGCAGCTGCTGGCGCGCATGGCCGAGCTCTGGAACATCTACGGGCCCACCGAGACCACGGTCTGGGCCACCGCCTGGAAGGTGGCCGAGCCGCGCAAGGTGATCGCGGTCGGGCGGCCGATCGACAACGTCATGGTCTGGGTGCTCGACGAGCACGGCCATGCCTGCCCGATCGGCGTGCCCGGCGAGCTCTACATCGGCGGCGCCGGCGTCACCCTCGGCTACTACCACCGCGACGAGCTGACGGCCGAGCGCTTCGTGCCCGACCCCTTTGGGGAGGAGCACGGCGCCCGGCTCTACCGCACCGGCGACCTGGGCCGCTGGCGCCACGACGGGCAGCTCGAGCTGATGGGCCGCGCCGACCACCAGGTGAAGCTGCGGGGCTTCCGCGTCGAGATGGGCGAGATCGAATCCGCACTGCTCGACCACCCCGAGCTGGCGCACTGCGTGGCGGTGACGCGCGCCGAGCGCGAGGACGATGTGCGGCTGGTGGCCTACTTCGTCTCACGCGGCCCGGTGCCGCCGGCGCCGCCGGTGCTGCGCGAGCACCTGCGCACGCGCCTGCCGCACTACATGATCCCGCAGCACTTCGTCTCGCTCGACGCGATGCCGCTGCTGCCCAACGGCAAGGTCAACCGCGCCGCGCTGCCCGCGCCGGTGATGGACGTCACCCTGGCCGACGGGCGCAGCTACGTGGCGCCGGCCACGCACGGCGAGCAGCTCATCGCCGGCATCTGGTCGGAACTGCTGGGCGTCGAGCAGATCGGCCGCACCGACAATTTCTTCGACCTGGGCGGGCACTCGCTGCTGGCCATGCGGGCGGTCGCGGCGATCGAGGCGTTGATGGGCTGGAAGGTCGCGCCCCGCCGCCTCATCTACGAGAGCCTGCAGCAGATCGCGCGCGAGGAGAACCTTCAGGCGCGCTGAGCCTTGCCGCGGCTGAAGGGCTTGCTCAGGAAGGGCGAGCCTTTCTCGCCGAAGCGCCAGGGCACGTCGGCCGCCTTGGTGATGCCGATGCGCGGCCCGGCCTCGACCACCACGGCCGGGTGATCGTCGGGCGCGGCGAGCAGTGCGAAGGGCGGCCGGTCGAGCCGCTTGCCGTTGAAGCCGGCATCGATGCCGAGCGCCTGGCCCACCCGGCCGGGACCTGCGCACAGCAGACGGATGTCGTCGACGCCGCGCCGCGCGCGCATGCGCTCGAGTCCAGCAGTGGGCGCCAGCGCGCGGATCAGCACCCCGGCGCCGTGGCCCTCCTCGCGGCAAACGAAATTGAGGCACCAGTGAATGCCGTAGGAACGGTAGACGTAGACCCGGCCGGGCGGACCGAACATGGCGGCATTGCGCGGCGTGAGGCCGCCGAAGGTGTGGGAGGCCGGGTCCTCGCGGTCGTACGCTTCGGTCTCGACGATGCGGCCGCCGACACCGCCGACCAGCAGCACCAGGCCGAGCAGGCGCGGTGCCACCTCGTGCGAAGGTGCGAAGAAATCGATGTCGGCGGGGATGCGTGCTTTCACGGTGCCACCGTGCGGCTCATAAGGCAACCTCCGCCCTGCGGGCTGCGCCGCTGTTCGCCTTCGGAGCGGCCGTGCGGCTCATGGAGCACCTCCGCCTTCGGCTGCGGTGCTGTTCGCCTTCGGAGCGGCCGTGCGGCTCACAGTCCCTTTTCCACCATTTCCAGGAGCTTGCGGCCCAGCTCGTCGGTTTGCTCGCGGGGCACGCCGCGCAGCGGGCCGTCGATGATCAGCAGCGCCAGGCCATGGACCGCCGACCAGGCCAGGAACTCGGCGCCGGGGCGCCGTTCGGGAGGCAGCACACCGGCGGCCACCATCTGGTCGAGCGCGGCGCCCAGCAGCTCGAACGGGTTGAGACCGCTCGCGCCGCCCTTGGCGTCGGTGGGCGGGTCCTCCAGCTCCACCGGGGCGCCGAAGGCGGTGCGGAACAGGCCGGTCTGCTCCTGGGCGAAGCGCAGGTAGCCGGCACCGATGGCGCGAACGCTCGCGCGGGCGATTTCCTCAGGCGACCCGTCGCGCGGCACGGCCGCGAGCTCGGCCTCCATGGCGCCGGCCGCTGCCGACAGGGCCGCGGCGCGCACGGCCAGCAGCAGCGCCTGGCGGCTGGTGAAGTGCCGGTAGGCCGCATTGGGCACGACGCCGGCACGACGGGTGGCCTCGCGCAGCACCACCGCGTCCGGGCCGCCCTGGCGGGCCAGCTCGACACCCGCTTCCAGCAGCGCCCGGCGCAGATCGCCATGGCGATAGGTGCTGCGTGCCGGCGGCGGGGGGTTGGAGAGTGTCGGGGTGTTTTTCATGTGGACAGCGTCCATTATCTTTGTTATTGTTTTGTGGACGTTGTACACAACAACGGAATTTCCCTCAACCCAACGTGTTTTTCTCCAAAGGAAGCCGGCATGAGCACCAAGATCTTCGTGAACCTCCCCGTCAAGGACCTCGAGAAGTCCAAGGCCTTCTACGGGGCCCTCGGCTACAGCTTCGACCCGCGCTTCACCAACGAGCAGGGCGCCTGCATGGTGATCAGCGAGGACATCCACGCGATGCTCCTGGTCGAGAGCTTCTTCAGGACCTTCACGCCCAAGGCCATCGCCGACGCCTCGAAGAGCACCGAGGTGCTGCTGTGCCTTTCTTGCGAGAGCCGGGCCGAGATCGATGCCCAGGTCGCCAAGGCCTTGGCCGCCGGCGGCAGCACGCCCACCGAGGCAAGGGACCACGGCTTCATGTACCAGCACGGCTTCGAGGACTTGGACGGCCATATGTGGGAGCTCGCGTACATGGACATGAGCGCCTTCCCGCAGGCCTGAGCGCCGCACGAATCGAATCCCTCACCCACCCCCACCCCAAAGGAGATTGCCATGCATGTCCAGCCCTACCTGTTCTTCGAAGGCCGCTGCGAGGAGGCGCTCGAGTTCTACCGCGCCAAGCTCGGCGCCGAGGTGACGATGCTGATGCGCTTCAAGGACAGCCCCGAACCGGCGGGCAGCGCCGAGATGTGCGGCGGCGCCGAGATGTCCGGCCCGCCTGCCGGGAACAATGTGATGCACGCGGAGTTCAGGATCGGCGACACCACGTTGCTGGCCTCCGACGGCCTGGCCAAGGAGGCGCCCGTCTTCCGCGGCTTCTCGCTGTCGCTCACGGCGGCGGACGAAGCCGATGCCAAGCGCAAGTTCGCGGCGCTCGGCGAAGGCGGCCAGGTCCAGATGCCGCTCGGGCCGACCTTCTTTTCGCCTTGCTTCGGCATGGTGCAGGACCGCTTCGGTGTCAGCTGGATGGTCGGCGTGTTCGACGCGCCGAAGGGCTGAGCGTCCAGGGCGGGTTCAAACCCGCCGCGCACCGCGTCGCGAGCGCGCCAGGGCGACGAATTCGATCAGGCCCCACACCAACGCACCGCCGAGCGCGCGAAAGGCACGGGGGTTCGGAGGCCAAAAGAGGGAAGGTTGCATGGTATGACTGGGCGCCCTCGATGGGCGTCCCTTTCGCCACGCTAAGGGACTTGTATGACACGTTGATGGCAGGCGTTGCCGCTATCCTGCGCGCACCCTTTCCCTGCCATTGACGCGTGAATTCCACGGACCTGCCTGAATTGCTGGAGCTGGCGCAGTTGGTCCCGCTGGCCGGCGCGCACCTGGAGACGCGCGTCCTGTGCGAAGTGGCAGCCGGCGCGCGGCACTTCCCGATCCAGGCCTTTCTGCTCGGCAGCACCCGGCCGGACGCACCGGCCGTCGGCTTCTTCGGCGGCGTGCACGGGCTGGAGCGCATCGGCGCGCAGGTCGCGATCGCCTACCTGCGCAGCCTGGTGATGCGGCTCGCCTGGGACGAGACGCTGCACAGGCAGCTCGAGACGATGCGGCTGGTGTTCATGCCGCTGGTCAATCCGGGCGGCATGTGGCTGGGCACGCGCGCCAACCCCAACGGCGTCGACCTGATGCGCAACGCGCCGGTCGAATCGAAGGAGCACGTGCCCTACCTGATCGGCGGCCAGCGCATCAGCGCGAAGCTGCCCTGGTACCGCGGCGCTGCGGGCGACCCGATGGAATGCGAGAGCGCGGCGCTGTGCACGCTGGTCGAGACCGAGCTGCTGGGCCGGCCGCTCAGCGTCGCGGTGGACTGCCACTCGGGCTTCGGCCTGACCGACCGCATCTGGTTCCCCTATGCGCACACCGCGCGGCCCATCGGGCATCTGGCGGAGATGCACGCCCTGTGCGAGATCCTCGACCAGAGCCTGCTGCACCATCGCTACAAGCTGGAGCCGCAGAGCCGGCAGTACCTGGCCCACGGGGATCTCTGGGACCACCTCTACCTGGGCGCCGACCAACGGCCGGGCAGCGTGTTCCTGCCGGTGACGCTGGAGATGGGGTCGTGGCTGTGGGTCAAGAAGAACCCGCGCCAGCTCTTCTCGCGCCACGGCATCTTCAACCCGGTGATCGAGCACCGGCACCAGCGCGTGCTGCGCCAGCACATCGCGTGGCTGGATTTCATCACCCGCGCTGTCGGCAGTCACGAACGCTGGCTGCCCACCGGCCCACGACGTGTGCATCATGAGCAGCAGGCGATGGTGCGCTGGTACGGGAGGCTTTGATGGACACCTGGGTGCTGATACGCGGACTCACGCGCGAGAGCGGGCACTGGGGGCGCTTCGTCGGGCTGCTGCAGGACCACTTTCCCGCCGCGCGGATCGTGGCGCTCGACCTTCCGGGCAACGGGCGGCTGAACGACATGCGCAGCCCGACGCGCATCGAGGCCACGATGGAAGCCTGCCGCGAGCAGCTTCGCGCGCTCGGCATCGCACCGCCCTACCACCTGCTCGCGATGTCGCTCGGCGCGATGGTGGCAGTGGACTGGGCGGTGCAGCACCCGCGCGAGCTCGCGGGCTGCGTGCTGATCAACACCAGCCTGCGGCCCTTCAGTCCCTTTTACGAACGCTTGCGCCCAGGAAACTACGGCGCACTGCTCGGCCTGGCCTTCGGGCGCCAGGGCGCTCGCGAGCGGGAGGCGACGATCCTGCGGCTCACCACCCGCCACCCCGGTGGCGGCATGGCCGTGCTCGACGACTGGACGGCGATCCGCGAGGCGCGACCGGTGTCGGCGTCGAACGCAGTGCGCCAGGTGCTGGCGGCGGCGCGCTACCGGGCGCCTGCGCAGGCGCCTTTCGCGCCGCTGCTGGTGCTGGCAAGCACCCGCGACGGCTTGGTGAATCCGCGCTGCTCGCGTCGGCTGGCACGCCAATGGGGGGCGGAAATCGCGGAGCACCCCAGCGCCGGGCATGACCTGCCGCTGGACGATGGGGCGTGGCTTGCGGCGCAGGTGGGGCGCTGGGCCGCGCAGGGCCTCAAGCGGGCATCAGCTGCTCCACCAGGCCGTCCAGGCGCTCCTTGACCCGGCGCCAATCGGGCATCAGCGTGTCCAGCAGCCGATGGAAGCGCGGACCATGGTTGTGCTCGCCGAGATGGCACAACTCGTGGATCAGCACGTAGTCGATGCATTCGCGCGGCGCCTTCACGAGATTCGGGTTGAGCGTGAGGCGGCCTGCCGGCGAGCAGCTGCCCCATCGCTTCTTCGTGACGCGCAGCTGCATCGGCGGCGGCGTGCGGACCCAGCTGAGCAAGGGCGCCAGCGCCGCGAGGCGCGCAGCCAGCACCTCGCCGGCGCGCTTTCGGTACCAGGCGTCGAGCAACGCCCGCACGCGGGCCATATCGCCCTTCGCAACCGCGACTTCGATGCGCGTGCCGCTCAAGCGCACGTGGCCGTCCCGGCCTTCATCGACGATGACCTTGAGCACATAGCGCCGGCCGAGATAGAACAGGGACTCGCCGCTGACATGCGCGCGCGGCAATGCATGCGCGAGACGCGCTCGAACAGCCGCGACCTGGCCGCTGATCCAGCGCGCGCGCTGCTGCACCGCAGCCTGCACCGCGGCCTCGGACGTCTCTTTCGGCACATCGACCACCACGCGCCCATCGGGCTCGACGTGAATGGCGATGCGCTGCGCCCTGCGCGCCGGCTGGACGCGCAAGCTGAACGCGATCCGTTCATCGCCGTAGCGAAGACTTCGCTGGACTGCAACGCTCATGCACGCCGCCCCATGTCGACACGGATGATCTGGAGCACATGGCCGATCACATCGTTCGCCCTGGCCAGACCCAGCGGCGTATAGAGCCGCTGCAGCAGGCCCTTGCGGACGGCGGCTTCGATGTTCTGCGGATTCAAGGAATGCTCGGCCATCGCGGCCTGCACCACATGGCTGATGGCGAGCGCATGATCGATGTGCTCGCTGCGCTGTGCCTCGTTGAGCCTCGATGCCTCATCGCCCAGCGCGATCAGGATCGCACCGTAGCAGGCCCTCGCCCGCGGGTTGGAGGCCAGGACTTCCGGCATGCCGGGCGTGGCGCGCCGGTCCACGTCGCGCTCGAATTCCCTGAGCAGCGCGTACTGCCTGCGCGGATGGTCGAACAGGGCCTCGGCTTGCTCGATCGCACCTTCGAGCAGTGCGGAAAACACTTTCCGCGCGTAGGGGTCGTCAGCCAGCTCCTGCTCGATGGTCTTGCGCAGGCGGGTCTTGATCAGGTCTGCCTCGTTGCGTGCCTTGTCCTGCGACCAAGTCTCGGAAACATCTGCCGCGCCCAGCCTGTGCACCACGTAGGCCGCGTCGATCTCACGAACTTTCGTACCGATGACCTGCTCGTCGACCAGCCTGCGGATCTGCTCGTCGTATTCGCTGAAGTCGACTGTCTCCCGAGCGTCGCGCTGCGCCGATTGCCGCACCTGGATCAATGCCTTGAGATCCGCCTTGTACTGCGCAATCAGCGCTTCCGAGACGCTGCAGTCGTTGAAGAAGCCGCGTGACGCGAGCGCGGCCTGCAGACAAGTGCCGAAGGCAGTCAGGGCCGCATGGAAGTCGTCACGAAGCTTCTGCCGCTCGTCGTATTCACCGCCCTGCCCATCGCTCACGAAGCGAGGGCTCAACGCCTGCCGCAGCTGCTCGGGGTCCTTGCGATCGGCAACGCCCTTGAAGGGGGACCACACCGCCTCGTGTCGCATCGGCAATTGCTTGTACTCGGTACTGACCTGTGCGTAGAGCCCCTCGAGATCGCCGATGTCGAAGCCGCCTTGCGTCCGGGCTTCGAGGTCCTGGTAGGCACGGATCGCCGTGTCGAGCTCCTTCAGGATGCCGCGGTAGTCCACCAGCAGGCCGTGGCGCTTGGCGTCGTGCAGGCGGTTCACGCGGGCCACGGCCTGGATCAGGTTGTGCCCCTTCAGCGGCTTGTCGATGTAGAGCACCGCATTGCGCGGCTCGTCGAAGCCGGTGAGAAGGCGATCGACCACGATCAGCAGGTCGGGGTCGCCCTCGGTCCCGAAGGCCTGCAATACCTGTCTTTCGTGGTGGGCCGCATCGACGCCGTCGTCCAGCACATTCTGTTTCCACCACTTCTGCACCTCGGGCATGCCGTCTTCGTCGATCCCGGTGTTGCCCTCGCGCATGTCGGGCGGGGAGATCACGACGGCGCTCGTGACCAGGCCCGTCGCGTCCAGCGCCTTCTTGTAGCGGATGGCATCGAGCTTGCTGGCCGTGGCGACCTGGCCCTTCAGGCCCGACCCCAGCTTCTTGAAATTCTCATGGAAGTGCGTGGCGATGTCCCATGCGATCAGCTCGATGCGGTTGGCCGCGCCGTAGACCGCGCCGCTGCCGGCGTACTTCTTCTTCAAGTCGGCGCGTTGCGCCTCCGAGAGGCCGGCGGTGATCTTGTCGAACCAGCGATCGACCGCATCGGCGTCGATGGACAGCTCGGGCACCCGCTCTTCGTAGAGGAGCGGTGCGACGGCGCGGTCCTCGGCCGCGCGCTGCATGGTGTACGCGTGGACGATGGGGCCGAACTTCTGCGCAGTCTTCTCGTTCCTCAACAGTGGTGTGCCGGTGAAGGCCACGTAAGCCGCACGAGGCAGCGCCTTCTTCATGCGCTCGTGCGTTTCCCCGCCGTGGCTGCGATGGCCTTCGTCCACCAGCACCACGACGTTGGGCGAATCGTTGCGGCACTCCGCCAGCCTGGAAGCGGTGTTGAACTTCTGCACCAGCGCGAAGGTGATGCGCTTCGTGCCCTGGCCGATTCGGTGGGCCAGGTCGCGCCCGGTCACGGCCTTGCTGGGCTCGCCCTCCTTGTGCGTGGCGATGGACGACCCGAAGGCCCCACCGGTCATGAAGTTGCGTGCGAGCTGCTGTTCGAGATCGCGCCGGTCGGTGATCACCACGAGCCGGCATTCCTTCAGGGCTTCGTTCAGCAGGAGGGCCTTGGCGAGGAAGACCATGGTGAAGCTCTTGCCCGAGCCCGTGGTGTGCCAGACCACGCCGCCGTTGCGCCCGCCATCGGCTCGCCGCCCCGCCAGTCGTTCGAGCAGGGCGCGAACGCCGAAGAACTGTTGGTGGCGCGCGACGATCTTCCCGGCCTTGCTGTCGAACAGCACGAAGCCGCGCAGCAGTTCGAGCAGCCGTCGCGGCGTCAGCAGCGACACCAGCAGGCGGTCCTGCTGGTTGGGCAGCATGGGCAATGACCAGAGCGAGTCGAACCACTCGCGTATTGGCGCGGGCTTGCCCTCGAAAAGGGCCGCATGGGACGAGGCGGGCAGCGGCGCGTTCTTCAAGGCGCCGACATGCGCATCGTCGAACTCTTCCTCCTTGTTCCACTGCGCCCAGAACCTGGCCGGCGTGGCCGTGGTGCCGTAGCGGCCCTCGGTCTGGCTGATGGACAACAGCAGCTGGGCGTAGGCGAAGAGGTCCGGAATCTCGTCCTGGCGCTGGTTGCGCAACTGCTGGCTGATGCCTTCGAGCACCATCGCGTCGGCCATGCCGCCACCGTGCCGCCCGTGCGGCTGCTTGGCCTCGATCACGACGAGCGGGATGCCGTTGACATAGCCGACGATGTCCGGCGCGCGATGGTGGGTGCCGTGGCTGGAGAGCATGCGCAGCTCTTCCGTGACGTCGAAGCGATTGGCGCTCGGGTCGGTCCAGTCGATGACATGGATCGTCGGCTGGTGCCTCCGGCCGTCCGGCATGAATTCGGTGACCGTGATGCCGTAGGCGAGCTTGGCGTAGATACGTTCATTCGCCGGCAACAGACCTTCGCCGAGTCCGACTGTCGAGAGCTCGCGCAGGATCTGGTCGATCGCGCTGGGGGAGAGGTGATGGGCATGGCCCTTGTAGTCGAAGCGGCGGGTCTGCAGGACTTCGATGAGGCGCGGCTTGAGGAGGACTTCGCGGGTCGAGCCGCGCAGCGGGGAGCAATCGGCGGCACTGAGATAGTTCCACCCCAGATTGCAGAGCATGTGCAGCGCGGGTATGCGAGCGCCGTACTGCTCGCAGGTAGAAGCGGTGAGAGTCAATGTGTGTATCCGTCGGGGATCAACCGGCGCATGACTGCTGCTCTTTGTTGCCGCGTGCGAAGGAGCAATTGTTCAGTCAGTCGAACGGACTCGTCCCATCGTCGGAGCTCTTCCGCGATGCGCTGTTGCTCGTGCAACGGGGGTACCGGTACCAAGACTTCCTTTAGAAGGCGGGAGGTCTCGAACAGATCGGTGGGACCAACACGATCGTTCGCCGGGGAAGACGCTGACGTTGCGGTCATACGCCCATCTCCGTTAGCTGCGCAGCTATTTTTTCCTCGATGTCGTCAAGGTCCCTCTTGAGTCCCTCTCGCTCGTGCTGCAGTAGTGCTATGTCGATCGGCCCCTCCTCCTCGAAGATGTTGACGTAGCGAGGAATGTTCAGATTGAAGTCGTTTTCTGCCACCTCCTTCGGTGTTGCGAGATACGCATATCTCTCAATCGGCACGCGCGCGAAATAGGTATCCAGCACACGCTGCAAATCAGCTTCACGCAGCGAATTCTGGTTCTTCCCTGATTCGAAATCGTGACTCGCATCGATGAAGAGGACTTTGTCGTCGGCCTTGCTCTTGCGAAACACGAGCACTGCGGCCGGAATGCCGGTTCCATAGAAGAGCTTCTCAGGCAGGCCGATGACGGCATCGAGCAGGTTCTCTTCCACAAGCTTCTGCCGGATGCGCCCCTCCGCGGCACCACGAAACAGAATGCCGTGCGGGACGACCACGGCCATGCGTCCCGTGCCGGGCTTCATGGTCTCGACCATGTGAAGGATGAAGGCGTAGTCGCCCTTCGTCCGCGGCGGCAAGCCTCGGCGGAAGCGGCCGAACTTGTCTCTCTCGGCAGCTTCGTACCCCCACTTCTCCAGGCTGAACGGCGGATTGGCCACGACCACGTCGAAGTGGCGCAGGCTCGTGTCGCCCACCAGCAGCTTCGGGTTGCGCAGCGTGTCGCCCCATTCGATGCGATGGTTGTCCTCGCCATGCATGAACATGTTCATCTTGGCCAGCGTCCAGGTGTTGCCGATGGCCTCCTGCCCGTAGAGCGCGTAGCGCTTGGAGCCGGTGCGGTCGCGGATCAGGCGGCCGCACTTGAGGAGCAGCGAGCCAGAGCCGCAGGCCGGGTCGCAGATCTCGTCGCCCTCCTGCGGATCCATCAGGCGGGCCATGAGGCTGGAGACTTCGGGCGGCGTGTAGAACTCGCCGGCGGTCTTGCCGCTCGACGACGCGAAGTGGCTGATGAGGTATTCGTAGGCGTTGCCGATCAGGTCGAGTTCGCCGATGCGGCTGGGGCGAAGATTGAGCTCGGGCTTGGCGAAGTCCTCGAGCAGGTGGCGCAAGATGTCGTTCTTCTGCTGCTCGTCGCCGAGCTTGTTGGAGTTGAAGCCGACGTTCTGGAACACGTCGCGCAGCTTGGCGATGTTGGCGTCTTCGATGGCATGCAGCGCACGATCGATGCGCTCGCCGTTGCCGGGCTCGAAGCGGGCGGCATGCAGGGCGTAGAAGCTGGCGCTGGGGGGCAGGACGAAGCGCTCGGTCTTGAGCAGCTCCTCGATAAGGTCCTGTGCGGTGTCACCGTACTGGGCCTTGTAGGCGTCGTAGTGGTCCTGCCAGACGTCCGATACGTACTTGAGAAAGAGCATCGGGAGCACGTAGTCCTTGTAGGTGCTCGGATCGACAACGCCGCGAAAGGTGTCGCAGGCTGCCCACACGGTGGCGTTGATGCTGTCCTGGTTGATGGCGGTCTGGTTCATGCGTTCTTGGTTTCCCTGGGTTGTCATGCGTTGCGCGAAGCGGTGGCGAGCGCTTCGGCGATCGATTCGAACTGGCGTTCGCGGTTGCGGATGAGCAGGTCGTGCAACTGGCGCTCTCGTTGCGCAAGGCGGGCCAGCGCGACGATGCGCTCCTGGTCGGCGAGGGACGGCAGGCCGATGCGCAGCGATTCAAGCACAGGTCGGCGCACGCTCAGCTGGCTGGAGCCTTCGGCCGCGCGCTGCAGGTCGCGCTGGAACGGCGCCTGGTTGATTTGCCACGCGAGGAAGGCCGGCAGAAGGTTGCGCCCGGGCTTGACCCGCAGGTGGAAGAGGTGCGGGCCGCACACGGCCGGCCCGGGCAGTTCGCCCACGCAGCTGGCATAGAAGCGCGTGCCGCGCGCAACGAAGAGCAGGTCTTCGGGCGCGAGCCAGTCGGGCTCCCGGCGTCCACCCAGGCGGGTATGGATGACGCCGCGCCAGTCGACGCCATGGAGCCGGTCCACGTCTTTCATCTGTACGGCACGGACCGGGCCGTCGGGAACCTCGTCGATGGGGCCGCGGAAGGGATAGCCGGCTCGGATGCTGACCTCCGCGCCGAGGAGGGCCGGCAATGCATGAATGGACATGATGCACATACTACTTGCACACAAGCGCGATCTCGCTCAAACTCGGCGCTCAGAACAACATTTTTTCGCATCAATCGAAATGATGCGACTTCGGACAGGGAGTTGTCGTGGGCTACGAAGTCGACTTTTTTCCCGCGGACGCCGGCGGCACCGCCATCCTCGTGCGGTGGGGCACACCTGGCAATTACAAGCTGCTGGTCTGCGACGGCGGCGCACGGGCCTCGGCCCAACAGCTGGTGCAGCATGTCGAGGCGTACTGCCTCAGCTCGCACGTGGACTATGTGGTGAGTTCGCACCCCGACGCCAGGCATGCCGAGGGCCTCGAGCTGATTCTCGAAAGGCTCAGCGTGGGCGAGCTGTGGGTGCATCGGCCCTGGGTGCACACCGACCGCACGTGGAAGGCCATGGCCATGGCCAAGAAGCTGGAGGAGCTCGCGCTGGCGCGGCAGGTGCCGGTGCACGAGCCCTTCGCCGGCGCGGTCATCGGGCCGTTCACGGTGCTGTCGCCGAACCGGAGCTGGTACGTGGAGGGCCTGCTGCCGGCCTTTGGAACCCCGCTGCCGCGCGGAGCCGGGCTGACGCTGGCCGACGCGGCGCGTTGGGTGCGCCTGGCAAGTTGGGGCATGGGCAGCCGCTGGGATTTCGAGCCACTGCCCCGCGATGCGGCGACGTCGGCGGAGGATGAGTCGAGCGTCGTGCTATACGGCGAGTTCGAGGGTCGGGGCGTGCTGCTGACGAGCAATGCAGGCATCCGGGCGCTGAGCGATGCCTCCACCTTCGCGGAACACCTGGGCCTGGGCCTGCCCACGAATCTCCGGCTGATGCAGGTGCCCAGCGACGGCAAGCCCGACCATCTCTCGAGCCGGGTGCTGGACCGTCTGGTCGGCGAGCGCCAGCCGCGCGAGCAGCGCGAGTACACCAAGACGGCGTTCATGTCGGCAGCCCACGACTCGCTCCCGATGGGCTACCGGATCGTGACCGATGCCCTGAAGCGCCGAGGCGTCCTGACCTTCCTGAGCCAGGGCACGCAGCTGCATCACGCCTTCGACATGCCGGAGCGCAACTGGTACCCGGCCAGGCCCCTGGGGGCCGACGCCTGAGCGTCGCATGGCCGCCCGGAAGCGCTCGCACAACAAAAAACGCGCCCCCAGGGGCGCGTTCCGACGGGGAGCGAAGGGGGTCTTACTTGGCTGCGACCACCCGCACCATTTCCAGGCACTTGTTGGAGTAGCCCCACTCGTTGTCATACCAGCTCACCAGCTTGATGAAGGTGCCATCGAGGGCGATGCCGGCCTCGGCATCGAAGATGGAGGTGCGCGGGTCGCCGCGGAAGTCGGTGGCGACCACCTTGTCCTCGGTATAGCCCAGCACGCCCTTGAGCGCGCCCTCGCTCTGTGCCTTCATTTCGGCGCAGATTTCCTTGTACGTGGCTTCCTTGACCAGCTCCACGGTCAGGTCGACCACCGACACGTCGGAGGTCGGCACGCGGAAGCTCATGCCGGTGAGCTTCTTGTTGAGCTCGGGGATCACCACGCCCACCGCCTTGGCCGCGCCGGTGCTGGAGGGGATGATGTTCTCGAGGATGCCGCGGCCGCCGCGCCAGTCCTTGTTGCTCGGGCCGTCCACCGTCTTCTGGGTGGCGGTGGCGGCGTGCACGGTGGTCATCAGGCCGCGCTTGATGCCCCACTTGTCGTTGAGCACCTTCGCCAGGGGCGCCAGGCAGTTGGTGGTGCAGCTGGCGTTGCTGATGATGGCCTCGCTGGCGTACTTCTTGTCGTTCACGCCGTAGACGAACATGGGGGTGTCGTCCTTGCTGGGTGCAGACATGATCACCTTCTTGGCGCCGGCGTCGATGTGCTTCTGGCAGGTCTCCTTGGTGAGGAAGAGGCCCGTGGATTCGAGCACGACCTCGGCGCCCACTTCGTCCCACTTGAGGTTGGCCGGGTCGCGTTCCTGCGTCAGGCGGATCTTCTTGCCGTTGACGATCAAGGTGTTGCCCTCGACGGTGATCTCGCCCTGGAAGCGGCCGTGCACCGAGTCGTACTGGAGCATGTAGGCCAGGTACTCGGGCTCGAGCAGGTCGTTGATCGCGACGATCTCGATGTCGTTCTTGAAGTTCTGCACCGCCGCGCGCAGCACGTTGCGACCGATGCGACCGAAGCCGTTGATGCCGAGTTTGATAGCCATGTGGTTTGCTCCTGGAAGTTGAAAACTGGGTGCGGCCGGATCAGCGCGCGAGCGCCGCCTCGACCGTGGCAGCGACGTTCTCCGCCGTGAAGCCGAAATGCTTGAACAATACGCCGGCGGGCGCCGACTCGCCGTAGGTGTCGATGCCGACGACGGCTGCCACGCCGTACTTCCACCAACCGTCGGTGGCGCCCATCTCGACTGCGATGCGCGGCGTTCCCTCCGGCAGCACGCTCTTCTTGTAGGCGACGCTCTGGCGGTCGAAGGTGGTGGTGGAAGGCATGGAGACCACGCGCACGGCAATTTTCCTGGCGGCCAGCAGCTCCTGGGCCTTGAGCGCGAGCTGCACTTCGGAGCCGGTGGCGATGATGACGGCCTGCAGCTTCTTCTTGAGGCCTTCGGGCTCGGCCAGCACGTAGGCGCCCTTGCTGATGTCGCTCAGGTCGTTCTTGGGCGCGTAGGGCAGGTTCTGGCGCGACAGCAGCAGCGCGGTCGGGCGCGTGGCGTTCTGCAGTGCGACGGCCCACGCCACCGCGGTCTCGGCCGTGTCGGCGGGGCGCCAGACGTCGAGGTTGGGGATGAGGCGCAGCGAGGCGGCGTGCTCGATGGACTGGTGCGTGGGGCCGTCCTCGCCGAGGCCGATGGAGTCGTGGGTGAACACATGCACCACGCGCTTCTTCATCAGCGCGGCCATGCGGATGGCATTGCGGCTGTAGTCGCTGAAGGTCAGGAAGGTGCCGCCGTAGGGGATGAAGCCGCCGTGCAGCGCCAGGCCGTTCATGATGGCGGCCATGCCGAACTCGCGCACGCCGTAGTTGATGTGGCGGCCAGGCATGCCGTCAGGCAGTTGCTCGGTGCCTTGGGTGCGCACCACGGCGCCCGTGGCATCGAAGCGCAGGGCCGGGGTGCTCTTGGTGTTGGTCAGGTTGGAGCCGGTGAGGTCGGCGCTGCCGCCCAGCAGCTCGGGCAGGGCGGCGGTGAAGGCTTCGAGTGCCAGTTGCGACGCCTTGCGCGATGCCACGGTCTCGGCCTTGGTGTGGGCCGTGACCACGGCATCGAAAGCGATCTGGTGGAAGTTCTTCGGCAGCTCACCCTTCATGCGGCGTGTGAACTCGGCGGCCAGGTCCGGGTACTGCCTGGCGTAGGCGGCGAATTTGTCGTCCCACGCCGCTTCGCGTTGCGCGCCGGCCGCCTTGGCATCCCATTCCGTGTACACAGCCTGCGGCAGTTCGAAAGGCTCGTGCGGCCACTGCAGCGCCGTGCGGGTGAGGCCGATTTCGTCCGCGCCCAGCGGCTCGCCATGCGCCTTGGCGGTGTTGGCGCGATTGGGGCTGCCCTTGCCGATCTGCGTCTTGCAGATGATGAGCGTGGGGCGCTCGTCCTGCTGCCGGGCCTGCTGGATGGCGTCCGACACTTCCTTCACGTCGTGCCCGTCGACGGGGCCGATGACGCTCCAGCCGTAGGCCTTGAAGCGTTCCGCCGTGTTGTCGATGAACCAGGGTTTGACGGGACCATCGATCGAGATGCCATTGTCGTCGTAGAGCGCAATCAGCTTGCCCAGCTTCCAGGCACCGGCCAGCGCGGCAGCTTCATGGCTGATGCCCTCCATCAGGCAGCCGTCGCCCAGGAAGACGTAGGTGCGGTGATCGACGATTTGGTGATCGGGCCGGTTGAACTCGGCGGCCAGCAGCTTCTCGGCCAGCGCAAAGCCGACCGCGTTGGTGATGCCCTGGCCGAGCGGGCCGGTGGTGGTCTCCACGCCGGGTGTGATACCCGTTTCGGGGTGGCCGGCCGTCTTGCTGTGCAGCTGGCGGAAGCGTTTGAGCTCCCCCACTGGCAGGGCATAGCCTGTCAGGTGCAGCACGGCGTAGATGAGCATCGAGGCATGGCCGTTGGAGAGCACGAAGCGGTCGCGGTCGAACCATTGCGGGTTGACGGGGTTGTGCTTGAGGTGATCGCCCCACAAGGCGACCGCCATGTCGGCCATGCCCATCGGGGCACCCGGATGCCCCGAGTTCGCGAGTTGAACGGCATCCATGGCCAGCGCGCGGATCGCGTTGGCCATCAAGGCTTGGTTGGCCATGTGGTCGGGGCTTTCTTGGGGGAGCAGGTTGGGGAGCCCGGCATTTTAACGGGCGGGCCACGGCGGCCGTCCGGAGAGGCGGCAGAGGGCTGATAGAGTGCCGGCCATGCATGGCCTGCACCTGACCGCCGACCTCCACGATTGCAATTGCGAGATGCGTTGGCTGGTCGACGCGCAGGCCCTGGGGGCCGCATGCGTGAAGGCGGTCGAGGCCGCGGGCCTGCAGGCCGTGGGCGCGCTGTTCCATTCCTTTCCGGCCGGCCCTCGGGGACCGGGCGGCGTGACGGCCACGGTGCTGCTGGCCGAGTCGCACCTGTGCGTCCACACCTGGCCCGAGCAGAGCGGCGCGACGCTCGATGTCTATGTGTGCAATTTCGGCGCCGACCACTCCGCCAAGGCGAGGGCGCTGATGGCGGCGCTGGAGGCGCTGTTCCTGCCCGGGCACGCGGAGCGGCATGCGCTGCAGCGCGGCGCGATCCGCGGGGAGGTTGTCCAGTGAGCATCCGGGCCATGATCCTCGCCGCCGGTCGCGGCGAACGCATGCGGCCGCTGACCGACGAGCGGCCCAAGCCCCTGCTCGAGGTGCAGGGCAAGCCGCTGATGCAATGGCCCATGGAGGCGCTGGCGGCCAGCGGCTTCGCGCAGCTGGTGGTCAACACCGACTGGCTGGGCGAACAGATCGCGACGCGCTTCGGGCCGCGCCACGGCGCTTGCAACATCGTCTATTCGCATGAGGGCCGCGACTTCGGCGGTGCGCTGGAGACCGCGGGCGGGATCGTGCGCGCGCTGCCGCTGCTGGGAGACGTCTTCTGGGTGCTGGCGGGCGACGTGTTCGCGCCGGACTTCGCGTTCAGCCAGGCGGCGGTGGACGATTTCGTGGGCGGCGGGCGGCTCGCGCACCTGTGGCTGGTGCCGAACCCGCCGCACCATCCGCGCGGCGACTTCGGGATCTCGCCCGACGGGCTGGCACTGAACGATGCGCCGGCGAAGCACACCTTCTCGACCATTGGCCTGTACCGTGCGGCACTTTTCGCGCCGCCGTATTGCGACATTCCGGCCGGCAATCCCGGCGGCGTCAGAGCGCCGCTCGCGCCCTTGCTGCGCGCGGCCATGGCCGATGGCCTGGTGAGCGCGGAGCTCTACCAGGGTGCCTGGACCGACGTCGGGACGCCCGAGCGGCTGGCCGCGCTGAACGCGGAAAAGAGACGGCCCGCGCGGGGCGGGCCGGGTGGTCGCTAGATCGGGACAGTCAGCGCATCAGGGCACATTGGCCGTCCGGATATGGAAGGGCCGGCCCTCCATCGCATGGCTGCCGCCGAACTCCATGTTCATGCTGCCGGTGGGCTGGACGGGACACCCGGTGGGCGGCTGGCATGCCCATGAGGTGCCGCGGTTCGCGAAGATCACCGCACCGTAACGGTAGTTGGACACGGCCTTGCCCGTGTAGTCGGCAATGCTCAGCACCATGTTGTCACTGGCGAAGTTGTCGGCGTCTTCCACCGCGATCGGGTCCACGATCCGCGAGTCCTGCAGGGTCCGCACCACGCTGCCGGTGTTCCCGTCAGACCCGAACCTCACCCATTGGATCTTGCGATCGCCGCGCGAGGCCACCAGCACCTGCTGGTTCAACGGCTCGATGGTCTTGTTCTCCGGATCGATCTTCGAGATCGCCAGCGAGGTCGGGTTCTTGCCGACGATGACGCGACCCTTCTCGACGACGTCCGTTGCAGTGGTGCCGGTGGGCACGTTGCCCAGGCCATAGATTCGCAGCGATCCGCTTTCGGTGGCGATCCAGGCCCGATGGACCGGACCGAATAGCGTGGTGCGCACTGCCGTGGGTCGGTCGTCCAGCGCCACGGTGGCGATCACCGTCGGCGTCTGCTGCGGCTTGCTGGCGAAGGTGTACGGCCACTGCGTATCGGCGTAGCCCAGGTTCGTGAACTCGGTCGGGCCGGTGCCGAAGTACACGCTGTTGACGTAGCTGAACAGCGGCTTCAGATCGATGAACGCGGCCTTCTTTTCCGACTTGGAGATGACCACAGCCACGCCCGCCTTGGCATATCGGTTGGCATTGGTGCCGGTGCCGCTGAAGGTCGCGCGCTTGGCGGGGTCGGTCAGGGGCGTGTAGGTCTCGCCCATGAACTCGCCGTACTTCTCGGGCAGCGCCGTCTGGAACTGGTCGAAGCCGGTGGTGACCGCGATCTCGGTGGGGGCGTTCATGCCCGGAAGGTCGACGTAGCCCAGGACCTTCATGAAAGCGGTATTGCCCATGTTCGGCAGGCCGGGATAGACGGCTCCCCACTCGTGCCACCAGTCGTACCAGGCGCTGTAGGTGGTGCTCCCGATCCCGGTCGGGGTTCCGCCATTGGGATTGAAGGGGTCGCAGTTGTTGCAGAGCCCGGCCAGCGAGATCACAGCCACCTGGCCCTTCAGCGCCACGGTATCCCACACCGTGACCAACGCGTATTCGCTGTTGTTGGTGACCGCCATGCCGGTCGGCACCTTGCCCTCGGGCAGCTTGAGCGAGGTCCGGTTGTTCGCCGTGTTGCTGCCAGCAGTGCCGATCAGGCCGTTGTTGAAAGCCACCAGGGAGGTCGCGCAAAAGCCTGTGCGGCCACCGCAACGCGCCACCGCCACCGGGTCGCCGGTCACCAGGCCTGCGTTCTTGTAAGTGGTGATGTTGTAGTTGTTGCGCCCGGCGCTGCCGTCCCACGCCGCCGCTTCCTGCCATGGCAGCTGCGGCGCTTGCGAGAAGGTGTTGCGGTCGATCGCCGAGATCTGCAGGTCGCCCACGCCGACGCGCGCAGCCGTGTCGTCGGCCACGAAGCCCACATGGGCCTGATTGGTCGAGTACAGGCCGGGATCGGCCGAGACCGGGCCGCCGACCTGCCAGGTGCCGGCGTGGTAGCTCATGGTCTGGTCCGCACGCTTGGCGAGCGTCAGGATGCCGCCGTTGTCTACCGCTGGCGCGTTGCCGTAGCGATAGCTGATGCCCTCGGCCTTCGCCAGCTTGGACGCAATCGAGCGGTAGGCGTCGGCAACGACGCGGCCGGTGCTGTCGACGACATCACCACTGGTTGGCGCTGGCGCTGGCGCTGGGGCTGGGGCTGGGGCTGGGGCTGGGGCTGGGGCTGGGGCTGGGGCTGGGGCTGGGGCTGGTGCCGGTGCCGGTGCCGGTGCCGGCACGAGGGCAGCGGCGCCGAGCGAATAGCAGGCCTTCACGACGAAGGGCAAAGGATCCCGGCCGAAAAACTCGTTGGTGCACTGCGCGGTGCCCGTGACCGTCTTCTCGACCCACGAAGTGCCGGAGCCGTACTTCACCAAGGTGGCCAGAGGCACGGAGAAGGATGCGCCCTCCTGGGCGAGCAGCGTTCCTGCGATTGGTGCAGGGGCGGGTGCGGGTGCGGGTGCTGGTGCGGGTGCGGGTGCGGGTGCGGGTGCTGGTGCTGGTGCGGGTGCTGGTGCTGGTGCTGGTGCTGGTGCTGGTGCTGGTGCTGGCGCGGGTGCGGGTGCAGGTGCAGGTGCAGGTGCAGGGGCGGGTGCAGGGGCGGGTGCAGGGGCGGGTGCAGGTGCAGGTGCAGGTGCAGGTGCAGGTGCAGGTGCAGGTGCGGGGGCGGGCGCGGGGGCCGGGGCGGGAGCCGGCGCAGGGGCAGGAGCAGAGGCCTGGACGTAGCAGGCTTTTGCCACGTAGGGCAGCGGGTCGCCGAAGGTCGCGTTGCTGCAGACGACGGCCCCCGACAGGTACTTGGTCCTCCAGGTCGACTTGGCTCCGTACTTCACGGCCTGCAAGGCACGCAACGTGAATCCTTGATTTTCCTCGGCGACCTTGATCCAGCTCGAATCGAGTGGCTTGTCCGATGATTCCAGTTCCTTCGCGACGCTCGAGTCGTCACTGGCCGGCGCCGCCGGTGTCGGGGCCGGCGCGGGCGTCTGCGCAGCGCCGCTGGCGAGCGAGACCGGAAATCCGCCGCCGGAGCCACCCCCTCCGCCTCCACAACCCGCCAGGGCGCCTGCGGCAACAAGGAGCAGAAGCGCGTTTTTATCCGTGACTTTCATCGAAGGGCTCCGAGACAAATCGAGGGGAGGGGGCTTGTAAGATGATTCCTACGTTACTTGCATTCGGTTGCTTTGTTGCGCTTTCTGACGGCCCTGGGTTACGTTAGTTTCAATTGGTTACTTGAACTTTCTGAATTCGTATACTGAAGAATTCGTTGTGGACGGCCGATGTCTGATGAACGCAACAGCCAAAAAAAACGGCCCGCACAAGGCGGGCCGCAAATTGGCTGAATCGAAAGGGGCGATCAGGGTACGTTGGCGGACCTGAGCATGAAGGGCCGGCCCTCCATCGTGTAGCTGCCGCCGAACTCCATGTTCATGCTGCCAGTCGCCTGTACCGGACACCCGCCCGGCGGCTGGCATGCCCATGAGCCGCCGCGGCTCGCAAAGACCACCGCACCGTAACGGTAGTTGGACACGGCCTTGCCCGTGTAGTCGGCAATGCTCAGCACCATGTTGTCACTGGCGAAGTTGTCGGCGTCTTCCACCGCGATCGGGTCCACGATCCGCGAGTCCTGCAGGGTCCGCACCACGCTGCCGGTGTTCCCGTCAGACCCGAACCTCACCCATTGGATCTTGCGATCGCCGCGCGAGGCCACCAGCACCTGCTGGTTCAACGGCTCGATGGTCTTGTTCTCCGGATCGATCTTCGAGATCGCCAGCGAGGTCGGGTTCTTGCCGATCGCGACACGACCCTTCTCGACAACATCGGTCGCCGTGGTGCCGGTGGGCACGTTGCCCAGGCCATAGATTCGCAGGGAGCCCGATTCGGTCGCAATCCACGCCCGGTGCACGTTGCCGAACAGGGTCGTCTTCACTGCCGTCGGACGGTCGTCCAGCGCCACGGTGGAGATCACCGTCGGCGTCTGCTGCGGCTTGTGCGCGAAGGTGTACGGCCACTGGCTGTCGGCCTGCCCCAGGTTCGTGAACTCCGTCGGGCCCGTACCGAAGTACACGCTGTTGACGTAGCTGAACAGCGGCTTCAGGTCGATGAACGCAGCCTTCTTCTCCGACTTGGAGATGACGACCGCCACACCCGCCTTGGCATACCGGTTGGCATTGCTGCCCGAACCCGAGAACGTCGCGCGCTTGGCCGGGTCGGTCAGGGGCGAGTAGGTCTGGCCCATGAACTCGCCGCCCTTCTCCGGCAGCGCCGTCTGGAACTGGTCGAAGCCGGTGGTGACCGCGATTTCCGTCGGCGCGTTCATGCCAGGCAGGTCGATGTAGCCCAGCACCTTCATGAAGGCGATGTTGCCCATGTTCGGCAGACCCGGATACACGCCCATCCACTCATGCCACCAGTCGTACCAGCGGTCATAGGTAGTGCTTCGGATGCCGGTAGGCGTTCCTCCGTTGGGGTTGTATGGATCGCAGTTGTTGCACAGCCCGGCCAGCGAGATCACCGCCACCTGGCCCTTCAGCGCTGTCGTGTCCCACACCGTCACCAGCGCGTATTCGCTGGTGTTGGTGATCGCGATGCCGGTCGGCACCTTGTTGGCAGGCAGTTTGACCGACCCACGGTTGTTCGCCGTGTTGCTGCCTGCGGTGCCGATCAGTCCGTTGTTGAAGGCCACCAGCGAAGTCGAGCAGAAGCCAGTGCGGCCACCGCAACGCGCTACCGCCACAGGATCGCCGGTCGTAAGGCCGGCATCCTTGTAGGTGCTGACGTTGTAGTTGGTGCGCCCGGCGCTGCCGTCCCACGCCGCAGCCTCCTGCCAGGGCAGCTGCGGCGCCTGAGAAAAGGTGTTGTGGTCGATCGCCGAGATCTGCAGGTCACCCACCCCCATGCGCACGGCCGGGTTGTCGGCGACGAAGCCCACGTGGGCCTGGTTGGTCGAGTACAGGCCCGCATCGGCCAAGACCGGACCGCCAACCTGCCACGTGCCAGCGTGGTAGCTCATGGTCTGGTCACCGCGCTTGAAGAGCGTCGGAATACCGCTGTTGTTCACCACCGGGGCGTTTCCGTAGCGGTAGGCAATGCCTTCTGCCTTGGAGAGAAGCGGCGCCATGGCACGGTACGCGCTCGCCTGAAGGTTGCCAGCGCTGTCGACCACGTCGCCGGAGACGGCGGGAGCCGGGGCCGGAGCGGGCGCCGGAGCGGCCGGTGCCGGTGCCGGCGCGGGTGCCGGTGCCGGTGCCGGTGCCGGAGCGGGTGCCGGCGCGGGTGCGGGTGCCGGCGCGGGTGCGGTCGCCGCACCAAGCGAATAGCAGGCCTTGACGACGAAGGGCGCGGGGTCGCCGCCAAAGAATTCGTTCGTGCAGTTGGCGCTGCCGCTCACCGTCTTCTGGGTCCACTTACCGTTGGCGCCGTATTGCACCAGCGTCGCCGAGGCCACTGTAAAGGACGAGCCCTCGCCTGCCAGCCGCGTGCCTGCGACGGGCGCTGGGGCCGGAGCGGGAGCGGGAGCGGGAGCAGGAGCGGGTGCTGTCGCGCTTTGGACGTAGCACGCCTTCGCCACGTAGGGCAGCGGGTCACCAAAGGTCCCGTTGCCGCAGGCTACCGAGCCGGACAGCGACTTGTTGGCGTAGGTGTCGTTGGCACCATATTGAACGACCGTCGCGGAAGCCAGAGTGAAGGCCTGACCCTCGTTGGCGATCTTGACCCAGCTGGAATCGAGCTTACTGATGGGCGCTGCATCTTCCTTGGTCGCGGCAGTTGATTCGGCCGGCGCGGCCTCGGTTGAAGTAGCAGTGGTCGGTGACGTTTCGGCCCCCAAAGCAGCAAAGCCGCCTCCAGAACTATTACCGCCGCCCCCGCATCCCGCGAGTGCGCCTGCTGCAACAAAAAGCAGAAGCGCGCTTTTGTCGATGACTTTCAAGCAAATCCCTCCTAGATTGATTAAGTTGGGGTTTGTACGGGTGAACAACTTGCTGGGCAACCGTTCTTGCACTTCCTTTCCTATGTGTACTGGGCTCCCTAGGGGCGTGTTACTAACGTTGTGCTTGCTAACGCTTCCAACGCAAATTCCCCACGACTGGAAAGAGAATTTCTTGACTTTGGCGTGTAGGAAGATGCGCCGAAAACGCGGGCGCAACCAACAAAAAAGCCCGCCGAGGCGGGCTTTTTTGCATCAGTTGAGGTCGAATCCCGGCGATTACGGCACGTTGGCAGTTCGGATATTGAAGGGCTTGCCTTCCATCGCAAAGCTGCCGCCGAATTCGATATTCACTCCGTTCGTCGGCTGCACGGGACAGCCGCCCGGGGGCTGGCAGGACCAGGAGCCACCACGATTGGCGAAGATGACGGAACCATAGCGGTAGTTCGACACCTTTTTGCCGGCGTAGTCCGCAATACTCAGCACCATGTTGTCACTGGCGAAGTTGTCGGCGTCTTCCACCGCGATCGGGTCCACGATCCGCGAGTCCTGCAGGGTCCGCACCACGCTGCCGCTGTTGCCGTCAGACCCGAACCTCACCCATTGGATCTTGCGATCGCCGCGCGAGGCCACCAGCACCTGCTGGTTCAGCGGCTCGATGGTCTTGTTCTCCGGATCGATCTTGGACATCGCGAGCGAGGTCGGATTCTTGCCGACGGGGACGCGGCCCTTCTCGGTCACGTCGGCCGCCAGCGTACCCGTGGGCACGTTGCCCAGGCCATAGATGCGCAGGGAGCCCGATTCGGTCGCAATCCACGCCCGGTGCACGTTGCCGAACAGGGTCGTCTTCACTGCCGTCGGACGGTCGTCCAGCGCCACGGTGGAGATCACCGTCGGCGTCTGCTGCGGCTTGTGCGCGAAGGTGTACGGCCACTGGCTGTCGGCCTGCCCCAGGTTCGTGAACTCCGTCGGGCCCGTACCGAAGTACACGCTGTTGACGTAGCTGAACAGCGGCTTCAGGTCGATGAACGCAGCCTTCTTCTCCGACTTGGAGATGACGACCGCCACACCCGCCTTGGCATACCGGTTGGCATTGCTGCCCGAACCCGAGAACGTCGCGCGCTTGGCCGGGTCGGTCAGGGGCGAGTAGGTCTGGCCCATGAACTCTCCACCCTTCTCCGGCAGTGCCGTCTGGAACTGGTCGAAGCCGGTGGTGACCGCGATTTCCGTCGGCGCGTTCATGCCAGGCAGGTCGATGTAGCCCAGCACCTTCATGAAGGCGATGTTGCCCATGTTCGGCAGGCCCGGATACACACCCATCCACTCATGCCACCAGTCGTACCACGCGTCGTAGCTGCCGTTCTTCGCGGAGTCGTAGGGGTTGCAGTTGTTGCACAGGCCGGCCAGCGAGATCACCGCCACCTGGCCCTTCATTGCCGTCGTGTCCCACACCGTCACCAGCGCGTATTCGCTGGTGTTGGTGATCGCTATGCCGGTCGGCACCTTGTTGGCAGGCAGTTTCACCGAGCCCTTGTTGTTTGCCGTGTTGCTGCCTGCGGTACCGATCAAGCCGTTCTGGAAAGCGACCAGCGAAGTCGAGCAGAAGCCCGTGCGGCCGCCGCAACGCGCCACCGCCACCGGGTCGCCGTTCGTGAGTCCGGCTGTCTTGTAGGTGCTGACGTTGTAGTTGGTGCGCCCGGCGCTGCCGTCCCACGCCGCAGCCTCCTGCCAGGGCAGCTGCGGCGCCTGCGCGAAGGTGTTGTGGTCGACCGCCGAGATCTGCAGATCGCCCACGCCCATGCGCACGGCCGGGTTGTCGGCGACGAAGCCCACGTGGGCCTGGTTGGTCGAGTACAGGCCCGCATCGGCCAGGACCGGGCCGCCGACCTGCCAGGTGCCGGCGTGGTAGCTCATGGTCTGGTCGGCGCGCTGGTGCAGCGTCGGAATGCCGCCGTTGTCGACCGGTGCCGGGTTGCCGTAGCGGTACGCGATGCCCGCGTCCTTGGCGAACTGGGCAGCGGTCGCCTTGTAGGCATCAGCAGCGATAGCGCCGGAAGCGTCGATGACTTCGTTGGGAACGGGGGTCGTGCTGGCCGGAGCCTGGGTGCTCGGCGTGGCATTGGTGCCGGTACCGGCACCAGCGCCACTCGTGCCCGTCGTCGTGCCGGCGCCGGTGCCCGTGTCCGTCCCCGTGGCCGTTGCGCCGAGGGCGGCGAATCCGCCGCCGCCACCGCCGCCACCTCCTCCACAACCCGCAATGAGAGCGCTTGCGACCACGGTCAGCAGAAGCGCGCCTTTATATGAAAACTTCAACAAAAATACCTCCAATTTGACAAGATAGTCATTTGTACGTGGGCGTCCTCCTACAGGGCAACTCTTCTTGCAAATGTTTTCGTGATGTGTTTTCACTCTCCAGGAGAGTCGTTACAAAGGTATTGCATAGTCACGTTATGACCGCAAATCATCAAACCCCCCGGCGTAAAGAACTTTCTTCTTATTTGGGACCGGATGCGGTGGCCATCATCCCCACAGCGGTCGAGCGACCGCGCAACCGGGACACGGATTTCCTGTTCCGGCACGACAGCTACTTCTATTACCTGACGGGTTTCGGCGAGCCCAATGCCTCCCTGGTGCTCACCAGCGAGGGGCATGCCACCCTGTTCTGCGCCCCCAAGGACCTGGAGCGGGAGATCTGGGACGGCTACCGCCTGGGACCCGACGCGGCACCGGCGGCACTGGGAGTCGACCAGGCTTTCTCGATCGAGGAACTCGACAGCCGCATGCCGAAGCTCCTGGAGAACAAGAAGACGGTGTGGTATCCCTTCGCGACGCACAAGGGACTGGAGTCGCGCGTCGACGGCTGGCTGTCGGCGGTACGCGCCAGGGTGCGCTACGGCGCGCTGTGCCCCGAGGAACAGCGCGACCTGTGCGGGCCGCTCGACGAGATGCGGCTGATCAAGGATGCGCACGAACAGGACACGATGCGCCGCGCGGCACAGATCAGCGCGCGCGCGCATGTTCGCGCGATGCAGCTGTCGGCGCGCATGCTTCGCGAAGGCCGCGACGTGCGCGAGTACCACCTCGATGCCGAGCTGCTGCACGAGTTCCGCCTCGGCGGCTCGCAGTACCCGGCCTACAACTCGATCGTGGCCGCCGGCGCCAACGCCTGCGTGCTGCACTACCGCGCCGACGTGGCGCCGGTCCGCGATGGCGAGCTGGTGCTGATCGACGCCGGCTGCGAGCTGGACGGCTACGCGAGCGATATCACCCGCACCTTTCCGGCCAACGGCATCTTCACCGGCCCGCAGCGTGCGCTGTACGAGCTGGTGCTGGCAAGTCAAGACGCGGCGGTCGCCGCAACGCGAGCAGGCGCTCGCTTCAATGACCCTCATGAGGCCACTGTGAAGGTGCTGTCGCAGGGGATGCTGGACCTGGGGCTGCTCGATGCGAACAAGGTGGGCGGTGTGGACGACGTGATCGAGAAGCGCGCCTACTTCGCCTTCTACATGCACCGCACCGGCCATTGGCTGGGCATGGACGTGCACGACTGCGGCAGCTATGTGGAGCCCACGCAGGCGGGGGAGGTCAGCGAGCGCAGGGACCCGCTGTCGAACGAGCTGATCAAGAACCGCCCCAGCCGTATCCTGAAGCCGGGCATGGTGCTGACCATCGAGCCGGGCATCTATGTGCGGCCGGGCGAAGGCGTGCCGGAGCAGTTCCACAACATCGGTATCCGCATCGAAGACGACGCGATCGTGACCGAAACAGGCTGCGAGCTGATCTCGCGCGGGGTGCCGGTCAAGCCGGACGAGATCGAGGCGCTGATGCGGGCCTAAGCCGCCCCCGCCGGGCCCAGCACCTTGCGTGCCCAGGCGGGCAGCCACGGGCCGTGGGGCCGCACCTGGCCACCGACGACCGAGGCCACCACGTGGGGCCCTCCGGTCTCGGTGTCCGCGGCGTCGAACAACATCGCGAGTTGCACCTCACGCACGGCCAGGCGCAGGTTCTCGAGGGTGCGCGGATAGCGCGCCAGGATCTTGTTCACGGGCACGTCGTGGCCGCCCTCGTGCACGCGCTGCTGAACCCGCTCCAGCAGGCGGCGCGGGTCGTCCAGGCACACCGCATAGAGCGCGACCTCGAATCCCGATGCCCGGGCCTCGGCGATGAGCTGCAGCTTGGACGGATGCGAGAACACGGTTTCGCTGACGAAGGCCTGCCCGGCCTCCAGGTGGGTCTTGCGCTGGACGTCGGCCCAGGCTCGCGCCGCCTCGGACCGGCGGACGGCATGGCGGATGTGGCCGAGCTGTTCGCGCTCGTACAGGTCGGCATTGACGAAGGGCAGTTGCGGGTAGCGCGGCTGGATCAGGTAACGGTACAGCGTCGACTTGCCGGCACCGTTCGGGCCGGCGATCAGATGGAGAACGGGCATCAGGCCGCGCGGCGGCTGCGCGGACGGGTCTGCGCCTTGGCGCGGTTCTCGGCCACCGCAGCCTTGGCACGCTCGGCCAGCGCGCCGGACTGGGCGAGGGCCAGCACGTGGCCGTGCAGGGCGTCGAGCTCGGACGACAGCGCCGGCAGCGCCTCGCCGGCGACGGCGTAACGCGCCCCTTCCTCGCGCGCGATCAACGCCTGGCTGTCCTGGGTGGAGAGGCCGGTCTGCTCCAGCGCGCGGCCGAGGGTGGCCCAATACTCGATCTGGCTCGCCACCGAGCGTCGCATGGGCTGGGCCGCATCGCGCGCCTTGTCGACCAGCGCGGCCGGCAGCTTGACGGAAGCAAAGGGGGTTGGCGTGGGCATGTGTCACTCCTGATTGGCGCATTTTGCGCCATTGCGCAAACCCGCGCAATTCAGCGGCTGCGCGGCGGGGCTTCCCCTCCTGCGAGGTGACCGCGCACGAAGGCTTCCTCGAAGATCGAATAGCCCGACCAGTCGCTGTGCGCAAAGGCGAGGCGGCCGGCGGCGACGCGCTCCCGCGCCCCGAGCCGGGCGAGCAGTCCGGGCGCGGGGATGGCCATGGCGTGGCCGTAGCGCGTGATCTCGACGCGGGTGGCGAGCGCGGCAAGATCGGGATGAGGCAGCGACAGCTCGGCGAGCAGTTCGTCGCGCCAGCCGCCCCAGGGGCGATCCAGCAGCAGGCGCCGGCCGTCCGGGCCGTCGTAGGCGCTCGGGCCGAGCGGCCGGTACCAGCTCAGCACGGTGGCGCCCGGGGTCGGATCCAGCGCCTGGTGGCGCGCGTCGACATAGCCGAGCCCCCGCGTGCCATAGACCACGTTGTCCCAGCTCGGCGCCGCGCCCGGCCGGTCGGCCAGCGGCTCGCGCAGGTGCATGTTGGCCACGAGCCAGGGGGCATAGCGCAACGCGGCCGCGGCGTCGCGCAGCGGCGCGGGCGGGTTCTCCACCACGCGGGCGGCGATGAAGGCCGGCAGCGCGACGATGCAGCGCTCCGCCTGCCAGCGCACCCGAACCCCGCTGGCGACATCGAAGGCCTCGACCTCGACGCCCGAGCGGGTTTCGGCGATGCGCAGGACTCCATGGCCGGTCTTCAGGCGATCTCCCAGCGGCGCCGCGAGCCGCCGGGCGAGCCAGGCATTGCCCTCGGGCCAAGTCAGCACCGCGTCGCGCTCGGTGTCGTCGTCGCCCGGCGCATGGAAGCCGTGCCGGCTCGCGAAATAGTGGATGCCCGCCCAGGCCGAGACATGGGCGCTGCCGGCGCCGTAGTCGTCGCGGCAGCAATAGTCCAGGTACCAGCGCAGCTGCGGATCGTCGAGGCCTTCGCGTTCGAGCCAGGCGGCGAAGGGCAGGGCGTCCAGTTCCAGCAGGCGCTGCGCGAGTGGCGCGCGCAGCGTCGGAAGGGCAAAGCGCGCCTCGCGCCGCAGGGCTTCCACGCGCCGCGAGAACAGGCGGTACTGCGCCAGGGTGCGCTCATGCACGCCCTGCAGGGGCAGCAGGCCGTCCTGCCAGGCGCCCTGGAAGAACAAGCGCTCCTGTGGGCTGTGGCAGAGGTGACGTTCTTCGTACTCCCACCGGCCCGCCACGCGCCGGCGCAGGCCGAGCTCCTCGAGCAGGTCCTGCACCTCATGCGCCTCGTCGCCCGGCAGCGGCAGGTAGTGGGCGCCAAGCGGGCAGGCGATGCCGCCCAACTGGCCGCCGCGGCTGTTGCCGCCGGCCTGATCCTCGAGCTCGAGCAGCACGAAGTCGTCGATGCCGGCCATGCGCAGGGCGCGCGCGGCCGCCAGTCCCGCCACGCCGCCCCCGGCGATGAGGACGCGCGTGCGGCGCGTGACCGAGGGCGCCTCGCTGCGGCGCCACGCCTCGTCGCGCAGTGCGTGGCCGCGGGCGACATCGATGCCGGTGAAGCCGCCCTCGATCTCGTGCCGCGCGCCGCAGCCGCCAAACGCCAGGGCGCCGGCGGCACCGAAGAATGCGCGGCGCTTCATCCCCCGTGGCCGGAGACCTTGCCCCACTCCTGCTCGTAGGTGGTGACCAGGGTCTGGTTGGACAGCCGGTTCACCTCGGCCGGTACGCGCGCCATGTCGCGCGGGAATTCGAACAGCTGGGGCAGCGCCGGCATGGTCAGGAAGCGGAGCCCCTCGGGCAGGGCCTCGGGCAGCCGGTAGGGCCTGCGGCCCGCCACCACGAAGCCCCATTCGCCGAAGCTGGGTACATGGGCGTGGTAGGGCGTCGCCACCAGGCCGACCGACTCGACGGTGGCGACCACGGTCCAGAAGCTCTTGCGGGCGACCAGCGGCGAGGTGGTCTGGATCACGGCATAGCCGCTGGCGGCCAACCGCCTGTCGAGCAAGGCGTAGAAGGAATTCGTGTAGAGCTTGCCGATCGCGAAATTGGTGGGATCGGGAAAGTCGACCACGATCACGTCGAACATCTCGCCGGCCTGCTGCAGCCACTGGAAGGCGTCGGTGTTGACGACCCGGACCTTCGGCGACTTGAGGGCACCGCCGTTGAGGGCGGCGAGCGTCTCGTGGTCGCTGAACAGCCGCGTCATGTTTGGATCGAGCTCGACCAGCGTGATGCTCTCCACCGAAGGGTACTTGAGGATCTCGCGCACCGCCATGCCGTCGCCGCCGCCGAGCACGGCCACCTTCTTCGGTGCGCCCTGGGCCGCCATCGCCGGGTGCACCAGGGCCTCGTGGTAGCGGTACTCGTCGCGCTCGGCGAACTGCAGGTTGCCGTTGAGGAAGAGCCGGTGCCCGGCCCCGCCGCGCGTGACGACGATGCGCTGGTAGGGCGAGCTCTCGCTGAAGACGATGCGGTCTTGATAGAACTTGTCTTCCGCCAGCGTCGTGATGTGCCCCGCGAAGACGAAGGCGGCGGCCAGCGCGGCCAGTGCCAGCGCGCAGGCCAGCGCATGCGCGCCCACGCGGCGCAACTCGTGCCTGAAGAGCCACAGCGCCCACAGCGCCACCGCCGCATTCATGAGCCCGAAGAGCAGTCCGGTGCGGATCATGCCGAGCTGGGGCACGAGCAGCAGCGGGAAGGCAACCGACACCGCCAGCGCACCCAGGTAGTCGAAGGTCAGTACCTGCGAGACCAGGTCCTTGAGCATCACGTTGCGGCGCAGGATGCGCATGACCAGCGGGATCTCGAGCCCGACCAGCGTTCCGACCACCAGCACCAGCCCGTAGAGCAAGAGGCGGAAGGCGCCGGGAATGTAGGCGTTGGCGATGAACAGCAGCGCCGGCAGCGCGCCGCCGATCACGGCCACCATCAGCTCGATGCGCAGAAAGTGAGCCGGCAGCTGGCGCTCGAAGTAGCGCGAGAGCCACGAACCCACGCCCATTGCGAACAGGTAGGTGCCGATGACGGTGCTGAATTGCAGCACCGAGTCGCCGAGCAGGTACGAGCTGAGGGCCGCGGCGCTCAGCTCGTAGACCAGCCCGCAGGCCGCGACCACGAACACGCTGGCCAGCAGCGCGATCTCGACCGGCTGCGGGCCGCGCGCCGCCGTCGCGGGAGCCGGATCCAAGGCTGCCTCGCTCATCGACCGCCGCGACGACTCAATGAATCGCGGCGGCGACGATGATGCTGATGCCCAGGCTCATCGCGGCCACGACCACGCCGAGCGCCACGTTCTGCTTCTCGACGATCTCCTGCCACAGGTCGTAGGGCGTGAGCTTGTCGATGAGCAGGAAGGTGATCCAGAACATCAGCACGCCGATGAGCGCGTAAAGGATCGAGCCCAGGAAGGCCGCGGGCCTTAGCCATTCAATTCCCAACATGAGGACCTCCGGAAAAAAACGTCATTTGTGGCCTCCGCCACTGGAATAGCCGCCATAGGAGCCGCCCGAGCTGCGCGAACCGCTGGAGCTGCTGGTGCAGGTGCTCAGGATGATCAACAGGATGAGGAGCACCACGATGATCAGGATGATGGTGCCGCAGCCGAGCTTGCCGGCCGCGCTCACCGGGAGCGCGTCGCCGCGCTTGAACATGTCCTTCTTGCCATCCAGCTTGAAGGCGGCCGCCACCGCGGCGCTGTCGATCTTGCTGCCGGAGGACCAGGTCAGCTCCTTGGCCGAGCGTTCCATCGACAACAGGGCGCTGCCGCTGGCGAAGTCGCGGTTGAAGGTCTTCTGCCCGCGCTCGACCTGCCAGTAGAACTCGCCCGCGACGTAGCTGGTCTCGGCGTTGTAGGCGTACTGCTGCTGGTAGACCTTGCCGAGGTAGGTGGCGCGCGAGCCGTTCTCGGCCATGGTGGGCGCACCAGTGGTGGGCTTGACCAGGCTCCAGCCATCCTCGGCGTCGACCAGGAAGTTGAAGCCGCGCTTCTTGTTGTAGAGCAGGTACTCGTTCCAGCCGAAATGCTCGTCGTCGCCGGGCGCGACGCCCATGCGGTGCTGGAAGCCGACCACCTGCCACTGCGCGCCTTGCAGCTGGCCGGTGGTGCCGATGGGGATCAGCGGCTGCACGGGTTCGTGCTGCTCCGCGTGGCGCAGCTCGCCGCCGATGCCCTGCGTCAGGTCGATGATGCTGTTGCAGGCGCGGCAGGTGACGCTCTTGCTCTCGGCGAAGTTGACCGTGACCGGCGAGCCGCAGTTCGGGCAGTTGAAGCTGCGGCCCTTTTCCTCCTTGGCCGATTCGTCGCGCAGGCCGGTCAGCTGCAGATCCTCGAGCTGCACCGCGCGACCGAGATAGGCGCCCGGCGGCTGGGTGTCGTAGTCGAGGCTCAGCACCAGCCCCTGGTCGCTGCGCAATTCGACCGCCGCGAAGGGCCGGCCGAGCTCGGGCAACCGCGGCAGCTCGCCCTGCGCCGAAACCAGCCGCACCTGCTGGTTCGAGGCCACCGTGTAGCTCTGGCCGTTGAAAGCCGTGGTGGCGCCCACGCGCAGCTCGGCCGGATCGGGCGCCTCGCGCTGCAACTCGTAAGGCAGCGAGAAGACGAAGGCGCCGTTGTCTTCGCTCAGGACGCCGGTGCGCTCGCCGTCCAGCGCGGCGATCCATTCGGTCCAGTGGCCGCCCTCGTAGCTGTACTGCAGCCGGCCCACCAGCGTGAAGGGTTGGTCCTGGATGCGCCCGGCGGCAAACAGCTGGAGCGGGCTGAAGTCGTCGAACAGTTCCGCCATCTTGCCGGTGCGCGCGAGCGTGTCGCCCTGGCGCACGACGGTGCTCTGGCAATAGGGGCAGACGGCGTGGGTGGACTGCGCCGATCGGAATTCGACCGGCGCGCCACAGCCGGGGCAGGGCGCGCGGTAGTAGCGCTGCTGGGAAGAATCGGTGGCCACGAAAGGCGACGGCAAGGGTCCGCTCGCTGCGAGCTTGTCGAAGACGCTTCGACAGGCTCAACCGGAACGGAGAGGGCTCAGACCAGCTTCTTCAGCAGTTCCGCCTTCTTGGCGTCGAACTCTTCCTGCGTGAGGATGCCCTTGGTCTTGAGCTCGCCGAGTTTTTCGAGCGTGGTCATCACGTCGGCCGGGTTGATCACCGCCACGGCGGGTTGCTGCTGCGCTGCCGCCGCGGCGGCGGCGTTGGCCGGATTGAGTCCCTGCTGCAGGTTCTGCGCCAGCACCTGCCCCAGCGCCACGCCGGCCCCGAGGCCCATCGCGTCCCCGGCGATGCCGCTGCCCTGGCCAGAGCCTTCGGCGAACTTCGGGATCGCCTGTGCCGTCTGGTACTGCATGAACTTGCCCATGTCGTTGCCGACCATGCCCATGCCGATCTTCTGGTCGAGGATCTTCTGCAGCTCCTCGGGCAGCGAGACGTTCTGGACCGTGATGGCCTCGAGCTGGATGCCGATCTTGGCGAACTCGGGCACCAGCTGCGCCGCCAGCGCCTGCGCGAACTGGATCTGGTTGGCGGCCAGGTCGAGGAAGGGCACGCCGCTGGAGGCGATCGCATTGCTGATGTTCTGCAGGACCAGGCCGCGCAGTTGGCCGTCGAGGTCGGCCACGGTGTAGACGTCGCGCGTGCCCGAGATCTCGGTATGGAAGAGCTTGGCGTCGCCGATGCGGAAGCTGTAGTTACCGAAGGCGCGCAGGCGAACAGCGCCGAAGTCCTTGTCGCGGATCGTGATCGGCTGGGGCGTGCCCCATTTCTGGTCGACCTGCTGGCGGGTGCTGAAGAAATAGACGTCGCTCTTGAACGGGGACTCGAAGAGCTTGTCCCAGTTCTTGAGGTAAGTGAGGACCGGCAGCGTCTGCGTGGTGAGCTTGTACATGCCCGGGCCGAACACGTCGGCGACCTGGCCCTCATTGACGAAGACCGCGACCTGCGACTCACGCACCGTGAGCGAGGCGCCGTTCTGGATTTCCATTTCCGCCATCGGAAAGCGCCAGGCGAGCGTCCCGTCTCCAGTCTCGGTCCACTGGATGATGTCGATGAACTGCTTCTTGATGAAATCCATCAGCGCCATGGTCGCTCCTCGTCCGGTTTTTCTGAGCGGGCATATTGCCACAATGGGTTGGCGCTCCGGGGGTTTTTGACTGCTTGCGGCGGTTCGGCAAGACCTGCGGCCCCGTACCGCGAGGTCTACAATCGGCGCCCCTTACAAGAAGCGTTGCACGGAGCCAAGGCACATGTCCGATCTGACCTCCCCGATCCCCACGCCCGAAGACAAGCGCGCCGAACTGCGCCGGGCAGCACTCGAGTACCACGAGCTTCCTGTTCCGGGCAAGATCGCGATCGCGGCGACCAAGCAGATGATGAACCAGCGCGACCTGGCGCTGGCCTATTCGCCCGGCGTGGCAGCGCCTTGCGAGGAGATCGTCAAGGACCCGGTCAATGCCTTCAAGTACACCGCACGCGGCAACCTGGTCGCGGTGATCACCAACGGCACCGCGGTGCTGGGCCTGGGCGATATCGGGCCGCTGGCCTCCAAGCCGGTGATGGAGGGCAAGGGCGTGCTCTTCAAGAAGTTCGCGGGCGTCGACGTGTTCGACATCGAGATCGACGAGAAGGATCCCGCCAGGCTGGTGGAAGTCATCGCCGCGCTGGAGCCGACCTTCGGCGCCATCAACCTCGAGGACATCAAGGCGCCGGACTGCTTCTACGTCGAGCGCGAGCTGCGCAAGCGCATGAAGATCCCGGTCTTCCATGACGACCAGCACGGCACGGCCATCACGGTGGCCGCCGCCATGCTCAACGGGCTCAAGGTGGTCGGCAAGGACATCGGGCAGATCAAGCTGGTCACCTCCGGCGCCGGCGCTGCGGCGCTGGCCTGTCTCAACCTGCTGCTGAAGGTCGGCCTGAAACGCGAGAACGTGTTCGTGACGGACCTGGCCGGCGTGGTCTATGAAGGCCGTACCGAGCTTATGGACGACGACAAGCGCCAATACATGCAGAAGACTTCGGCGCGCTCGCTGGCCGAGGTGATCGAAGGCGCCGACGTGTTCCTCGGCCTTTCCGCCGGCGGGGTCCTCAAGCCCGCGATGGTGGCCAAGATGGCGGCAAGGCCGGTGATCTTTGCGCTGGCCAATCCGAATCCGGAAATCACGCCCGAGGATGCCAAGGCGGTGCGGGAGGACGTCGTCATGGCCACCGGCCGCACCGACTACCCGAACCAGGTCAACAACGTCCTGTGCTTCCCCTACATCTTCCGCGGCGCGCTGGACTGCGGCGCGACCACCATCACCGACGAAATGGAGGTCGCAGCCGTGCACGCGATCGCCGAACTCGCACAAGCCGAGCAGAGCGAGCGCGTGGCGGCAGCCTATGTGGGAGAGAAGCTGAGCTTCGGCCCCGACTACCTCATTCCGAAGCCCTTCGATCCCCGGCTCATGATGAAGATCGCGCCCGCGGTCGCCAGGGCGGCGGCCGAGAGTGGCGTCGCACTGCGGCCGATCGCCGATCTCGACGCCTACCGCGACAAGCTGCAGAGCTTCGTGTACGCCTCGGGCACCACCATGAAGCCCATATTCGACGCCGCCAAGCGGGCGCCGAAGAAGAGGGTGGCCTACAGCGAAGGGGAGGAAGAACGCGTGCTGCGCGCAGCGCAGATCGTGGTCGACGAAGGCATCGCCCGGCCCACGCTGATCGGCCGGCCGGCGATCATTGCCCAGCGCATCGAGAAGTTCGGCCTGCGCCTCAAGGAAGAGCTCGACTACGACGTCGTGAACACCGACTTCGACCACCGGTACCGCGACTTCTGGCAAACCTATCACCGGATGACCGAACGCAAGGGCATCACGGTGCAGGTCGCCAAGATCGAGATGCGCCGCCGCCTCACGCTGATCGGCGCCATGCTGCTGCACAAGGGCGACGTCGACGGGCTGATCTGCGGCACCTGGGGCACGACCGCGCTGCATCTGCGCTACATCGACCAAGTCATCGGCAAGCGCGCCGGCGGTTGCGCAAGCACGCCCCAGGACGTGCCGATCTATGCCTGCATGAACGGCTTGCTGCTGCCAGACAGGCAGGTGTTCCTGGTCGACACGCATGTCAACTACGACCCGACCCCCGAGGAACTGACCGAGATCACGACCATGGCGGCCGAAGAAATGATGCGCTTCGGCCTCAAGCCGAAAGCCGCACTGCTGTCGCATTCGAACTTCGGGACCAGTGAGCACCCGAGCGCGGTCAAGATGCGCCAGACGCTGGCGTTGCTGCGCGAGCAGGCGCCGTGGCTGGAAGTCGACGGAGAAATGCACGGTGACGTTGCTTTGGACGGCAAGCAGCGCGCCCAGGTCATGCCGCACAGCGCCTTGGCCGGCGACGCCAATCTGCTGGTATTCCCGAACATCGATGCGGCCAACATTTCCTACAACCTGCTCAAGACGGCAGCCGGCGGCAACATCGCAATCGGTCCGGTGCTGCTCGGGGCGGCCAAACCTGTGCACATCCTCACCGCCAGCGCCACGGTGCGCCGCATTGTCAATATGACGGCCTTGACGGTGGCGGATGCCAACGCCGAGCGTTAAGCCTTTGTGCGACAGCGGTCGCTAACTTCAGATCCACCAACGAGACCCTGGCGCCTGCTCAAAGATTGAGCAGGCGCTTGCTATTTGTGCGCCCCTAGGGCACACTTGCGGCCTTGAATTTGCGGGTTAACCCGGAGGTTGACCTGCGATTCGGCCCTCGCTCTTTTCCTTCTGGTGCCCCATGGCGGCTTACGCCTCGATCACGTTCCCGGTCTCCAAATTAGCGCTCACTGGCCTCTTGCTGATGGCCCTGGGCGCCGGAGCCCAGGCCCGCGAATGGATCGGCACCCGCGCCGATCGGTCGGCACAGGAAACGGTCGCGCTGGCCGAATTGCCGGTGCAGGGCCAGCGCACTTATGGAGCCATCTTGAACGGTGGCCCCTTCCGATATGAAAAGGACGGCTCGGTGTTCGGCAATCGCGAACGCCTCTTGCCGCGAGAGCGCCGGGGCCATTACCGAGAGTACACGGTCGAAACACCCGGCTCGCGGGATCGCGGCGCACGGCGCATCGTCTGCGGAGGCGAGCGGACGGCGCCGTCGGTGTGCTGGTACACGGCAGACCATTACGCGAGTTTCAGGCGGATCGTGCCATGAGCGATGAACTGGATTGGAGCGGCGCACCCAGGCGCCCTGAGGTAAAGATGACCACGACAACTATGGAAAGACCAGCGGAGATGACCCCCACCCTTCGGGGCGTGCGACCCAATATCGTGCAATCGATTCGTGCATTTCGCGTGAGCGATCTGCAGGAGGCGGCACACGCGGCCGGGCAGCACTTCCTCTATGCCAATCTGGGCAATGCCCAATCGAAGCAGGACGTGCTGGACCTGATCGCTCAACAGTTCACCTTTCCGCAGCATTTCGGCAAGAACTTCGATGCGCTGTACGACTGCATGACCGACCCGTTGCATAAATCGGGCCCGCAGCCCGGCTTCGTCATCGTGCTCGAGCAGATTCCGGCCAACGCCAAGTTCGACAAGGAAGCGCGCGAGCAGCTGCTCGACATCTTCCGCGACGCCGCGGACTACTGGGGCGATCGGAAGATACCGTTTCGGTGCTTCTATTCTTTTCTGTAGCCCGTTCTGCACCCACCAGCCAAGCAGAACGGGCGAACGAGGCTAACGGCACCGAATCGGTTTCGGGCATCGAACTCCAGAACAACAGCGACCCGGCGGCAGAAAAGATGCCCACCGACAAGCTGGTCGACGTGTCGCCCCTGGCGCTGCGCATGAGCAGCCCCTTCAATGCGGGCTACTGGCTCGCCGCCGCATAGTAGGCTCGCCCCGGGGCCGCGCACACATCGCGTCGTTTCGCCAGTCCCCTTGCGGGGCAGTCGGGCGCGGTGGCCCTCGCGAACAGAAAGGCCCGTCTTCGACGGGCTTTTCTATTGGTGCGGGATTGACTGTGCCAGGGCGACGTATTCGGCCACGGGCACCTCTTCGGCGCGCCGCTGAGTTTCGAACTCGCCGGCAAAGCCATGCTGCTCCAGCCATTTGCCCAGGCTGTGACGCAGCAGCTTGCGGCGCTGGCTGAAGGCGACCTGGACGATCTCGCCGAGCCGAGCCTGGTCGACCGACGGCGGCTTGGCCAAGGGCACCATGCGCACCACGGCGCTGTCCACCCGCGGCGGCGGATCGAAGCTCTCGGGCGGGACGAAAAGCACGTTTTCCATCGCATAGCGCCACTGCAGCATCACGCTCAGGCGGCCGTAGTCCGAGGTGGCCGGCTGCGCGGTCATGCGGTCGATGACTTCCTTCTGCAGCATGAAGTGCTGGTCGGCGATCAGGTGCGCGAAGTCCAGCAGGTGGAAAAGAATGGGCGTCGAGATGTTGTAGGGCAGATTGCCCACCACGCGCAGCGCCGTGGCCGGCGGCAACTCCAGGCGGGCTACCAGGGCGGCGAAATCCACCTTCAGGACGTCCGATTCAATCACGTCGAGTTGGCCGTGCGCGCGCAGTCGCTGCGCCAGGTCGCGGTCCAGCTCGATCACGGTCAGCCGGCCGAGGCGCTCGACCAGCGGCTGGGTCAGCGCCGCGAGGCCCGGCCCGATCTCGACCATCGCATCGCCGGGCCGCGGCGCGATCTCACGCACGATCGCATCGATGATGCCGGCATCGGACAGGAAATGCTGTCCGAAGCGCTTGCGCGCAATGTGCTTCACCGATGGCCGCCGCAGCGCCTTGTCATCTCGATTGCCCTGCCGCGCTTCACGCCCCCCAGCCGAGGAAGGAGCCTGGGGGTGAGCGTCATTGTTGCGGCGCCTCGCGGTACTCGACGTAGGCGCGCGTGCGCAGTTCCTGCGCCCAGGTTTCGTAGGCTTCCTCGAGCTTCTTCTCGCGCAGCACGGCACGGGCGGCTTCGCGCTGCTCGGCCTGGCTCAACTTGGCGTCGCGGCGCGCGACCACCTGGATCAGGTGCACGCCGAAACGGGACACGACCGGATCGCTGACCTGCCCAGGCGCCAGTCGATTCATCGCCTCCTCGAACTCGGGCACGAACTGCCCGGGGTGCGACCAGCCCAGGTCGCCGCCTTCCTTGGCGCTGGCGTCCTGCGAGTTGTCGCGGGCCAGTCCCGCGAAATCGGCACCCTTCTGGATGCGCTCCTTGAACTCCGCCAGCTGCGCCACAGCTTGCGCAGTGGTGCGCTTCGGATCGTTGCGCAGCAGGATGTGGCGCACGTGGGTCTGTGTGACGACCGCGTCGGCCGAGCCGGGCTGGCTCTTGGCCAGCACCTTGAGCACGTGGAAGCCTGCCCCGGAGCGAATCGGTCCGGCGATGCCGTTGACCGCAGTCGACTGCGTCGCCTCGACGAACAGGCTGGGATAGCGGTCGGCGCTGCGCATGCCCAGCACACCGCCGTTGGCACGATCGGGCGAATCGGAGAATTCCTGAGCGAGCTTGGCGAAGTCCTCGCCGGCGCGCGCGCGTTGCGCGACGCCCTGGGCGCGCTGCTGCAGTTGGGCGACCTGCGCCTCGGTGGCGTTCTCGGGCACGGCTACCAACACCTGGGCGATGTTGATGTTCGACGGCACCGCGGCATTGCCGCCGTTGCGCTGCTCGCGCAGGAACTGGTCCACCTCGACGTCGCTGATCTTCACCTTGGCCTCGATCTCGCGGTCGCGCAGGCGCGTCAGCAGGAGCTGGTCGCGCAGGTCGTTGCGGAAGGTCTGCACAGAGATGCCCTCGGACGCGATGCGGCTGCGCAGCTCGGTCAGGCTGATCTGGTTCTGCCGCGCGACGGTCTGCTCGGCCTGGTCGATGGCGAGTTCGTCGACCTTGATGCCGGCCTCCTTGGCGGCTTGCAGTTGGGTGCGCTCGGCGATCAGCCGCTCCAGCACCACGCGCGTGAGTTCCGCCCTCGGCACGCGCTGCGCCTCGGCGTTCTCCTTGAGAAGGCGCTCGACGCGCGACTGCACGTCCGTGTTGGTGATGGGTTCGGAATTGACGAGCGCCACGATGTACTCGGCCGAGCGCTGCGTTGTCGGGGCCGCCGGCGCTGGGGCGGCGCGCGGCGCGGCGGGGACGGGCGCGAGGCGCGGGCCGCCGCGCATGATGTCCGTGATGCCGACGCCGGGGCGCGAGCCCGCCTGTCCTTGCGCACCGGCCGCCGCGGCCAGCGTTGCGAGGCACGCCAGGGTGAGGATGGAGCGGATGTGATTCATGGCGAGGAGGGGCTCAGTCGTAGTTGGTGAAGCGGCTGGGGGCAGGGAAAGGTTGCCGCAGGGGCTGGTAGCGCTGGATGTTCTGGGTCAAGGTGCGCATGGGACTCGCTCCGATGGCGGCGAAGCCGACGAACTCGAGTTGGAACATGATGCGCGTATTGGCCGTGGCTTGGCCAGTGGTGAGACGTTCCAGGACCACGCGCCCGATCCAGCAGCAGCCGTCGTACTCGACGCCGAGCACGCCGTCGGTGAGCTTGCGGTCCTGCAGGCTGTAGTTGAGGCGGCCCACGGCATACCAGCGCCCGCCGCCCTGGCCGCGGCCCGGGCCGAGGTCCTTGCCCTTGTCGCCCCACAGGTCGTTGAGCGGCCACTGCCAGCTCACGTCCAGCGACTTGTTGCCGTCGTTGACAGTGGGCGTCGAGTTCGCCTGGTAGCGATAGGCCGCCGAGATATTGCGATAGGGGCCAGGGTTGTAGCGCGCGCTCAGGGCCGTGCGGGTCGACTTGTGGTCGTCGGGGTTGTACTGCACGGTGCCGTCCACGCTCCACCGCGGGGTCCAGTTGATCTGGGCGCCGAACAGCAGGTCGCTGACGCGGTCGGTGACGGCCGTGGTGCCCGGCAGCGTGACGCGCTGGTCCTTGAAGCGCAGCCGCTGCGCGACCCCGAAGCGCGCCGCCTCGGCGCCGCTCTCGGGATCGATCAGCCGCGAGGTCACGCCCACCGTGAGCGTGTTGCTGTCGGAGATGCGATCGTTGCCGGAGAAGGCGTTCTCGGTGTAGACGGTCGCAAAGTTGAAGTCGTTGGCCGCCGAGTCGTAGTTCGGCAACAGGCTCTGGTCGCGGTAGGGCGTGTAGACGTAGAAGGCGCGCGGCTCCAGCGTCTGGCGGAAGGCGCGTCCGAAGAAGCTGGCGTCGCGCTCGAAGATCATGCCGCTGTCCAGGCTGAAGGTGGGCACTGTGCGGCTGGCCGAGTTCGCGCCGTTGGACAGCGGCGCTTCGAACTGGTAGCTGGTCGTATGCAGCTGGATCTTGGGAATGACGTAGGTGCCGGGCGTGAGGAAGGGGCGGCTCAGCGCGGCCTGCGCGTACACCCGTTCACCGTTGGGCTGCCTCTGCTGCACCGGGTCGCCGCGGAAGCGCGTGTAGTCGGTGTTGAGCGAAAAGTCGAAGCCGTGCCAGTCGTACTTGTAGTAGTTCGCGGTGATCTGCGGCAGGCGGTCGTAGGGCGGAATGATCGGCGACTGGTCGTATTGCAGCGTCTGGTATTTCAGCGTGCGCACAACGCCGTTCCAGTCGCCCTTCGTCCAGTTGAGCGAGGCATCGTTCGACAGCAGGCGCGTCGTGAGCGAGGGCGTGCGCGTGAAGTCGCGCCAGTAATCGTCGTCGCTCACGCGATTGAACCTGATCGAGGCGCTCAGCGCGTCCAGCCCCAGCGGCTTGGGGTCGAAGGTCTGTGAATGATTCGTCCAGATGCCCCAGCGCTTGCGGTTGCGCAGGCTGTCGGTGGGCATGTAGTCGACCCGGATGTCGCCGCTGTAGTCCTTCTCGAGGTAACGGAACTCGCTGCCGAGGTTGATGCCGCGCTTGCCCATTATCTCGGGGTAGAAGGTCGCGTCGCGGTTGGGTGCGATGTTCCAGTAGTAGGGGACGGTGATGTCCACGCCGTTGACGCTGCTGACGCCAACGGTCGGCGGCAGGAAGCCGCTCTTGCGGTCGTTGCTGAGCGGAAAGCTCAGCGACGGGAAGGGCGGCGTCGTGATGCCCATGAAGCTCATCCGCGCGTCGGTGGCCACGCCGACGTTCTCCTCGGTGTCGGTGGTCAAGGTTGCGGCACTCAGCATCCAGGCCGGCATCCAGCCGGGGTAGTCCTCGCGCCGGCAGGTGGTGTAGGTGCCCTGGCGGGCGACCGACACGTTGCTGTCGACGAAGTCGATCCGCTCGGCGTCGCCCTCGCCGCCGGAGGCCAGGAAGCGGTAGTGCACCTTGTTGAAGAAGCCTTCGAAGGTCTCGAGCTTGAGTTCGAGCTGAGGACCCTCGTAGACATTGCCGGCCTGGTTCACGCGCACATTGCCGCTGGCCTTGGCGAGGTCCTCGGGCTGGTAGTACTCGAGCCGGTCGGCGTGGATCACCGTGTCGCCCCGGCGCAGCGAGGCATTGCCTTCGACCACGGTTTCGAGATCGGTCCGGCCGGACATGCGGTCCCCGTCGACGAAGGTCGGCAGCTCGCCGCGCTGGGTCTTCGGAATCGTCTCCAGCAATTGCGGCGTTCGCTTCAGCGTGATCGGCGCGTCCAGGCCGGCGTTCTGTGCCGACGCGCTCTGGGCTTGCAGCAGCGCCAGCGTCAACAAGGCCAGCGGCAGAGGCGGTCGGCACCGGCGCCAGTCAGCTCGGGTCAGGTCAGGCATCGGTACGGAAGGGGAATCTTCGGGGAATGGTGCGCCGGGGGACCCGGGGTTGCGGGAGTCCCCGCCGGGTGGATTTGTAGAATCGATTATCCATGACAGCTTCCCTGCCCCCGGACAGCGGCACCCCGACGCCATCCCCAACGATCAGCTGGAGCGATCCGGAACGCGCCCAGGCCTTCGCGCAATGGCTGGCCGCGGTCGGACCGCGGCACCGGCTGCTGCCGGCGACCGTGCGCCCGGCCTCGGCGGATGCGAGCTTCCGGCGCTACTTCCGCATCGATACCGAAGACGCGGCCGCCACCCGCATCGTGATGGACGCGCCCCCCGCCCAGGAGAACAGCGCCCCCTTCGTGCAGGTCGCCCGGTTGATGCGCGACGCCGGCCTGACCGTGCCGCAGGTGCTCGAGTGGGACGAACACCGGGGGTTCCTGCTGCTTGACGACCTCGGCCGCCAGACCATGCTCGAGGTGATCGACCCGGCCGATCCCGAGGCCGCGCGCCCGCTCTATGCCCAGGCGGTCGATGCCCTGATCCGCTGGCAGCTGGCGTCCAGGCCGCAGGTGCTGCCGCCCTACGATCGGGCGCTGCTTGAGCGTGAGCTGGCACTGTTCCCCGACTGGTACGTGGCGCGGCATCGAGGCCTGGCGGTGGAAGGCGCGCTGCACGACCGGCTGCAACGCAGCTTCCAGCTGATCGTCGAGAACAACCTGGCGGCGCCGCGCGTGTACGTGCATCGCGACTTCATGCCGCGCAACCTGATGATCACCGGCGGCCCGGCACTCGGCGTGCTGGACTTCCAGGACGCGGTACACGGCCCCATTACCTACGACATCGCGAGCCTGATGCGCGATGCCTTCCTGAGCTGGGAGGAGGACTTCGTGCTCGACCTCACCGTGCGCTATTGGGAGAAGGCGCGCAAGGCCGGCCTGCCGGTCGACGAGGACTTCGGCGCCTTCTACCGCGCAGTCGAATGGATGGGCCTGCAGCGCCACCTGAAGGTCGCAGGCATCTTCGCGCGGCTGACGCTGCGCGACGGCAAGCCCCGTTACCTGGCCGACACGCCGCGCTTCCTCGCGTACATCCGCGCGACCGCGGGCCGCTATCGCGAGCTGGCGCCGCTCTTGCGGGCCATCGACGAGATCGAAGGTACCCGGCCGGTCAGCGGCTTCGCGTACGGGCGGATGTGACGCCGCGCTTCCACAGCACCACGGCCCTCGCCGCGCAAGGCACGATGGCGCTCCCGCCCGGCGCCGCACGCCATGTGCAGGTGCTGCGGATGCAGCCCGGCGATGCGCTCACGCTCTTCGACGGCAGCGGCGGCGAGTACGCGGCCACCGTCGAGCGCATGGGGCGCAGCGAAGTGACGGTGCAGGTCGGCGCGCACGCGCAGATCGAGCGCGAGGCGCCGCGCGCCGTGCACCTGGCGATCGGCATGCCGGCCAACGAGCGCATGGACTGGCTGGTCGAGAAGGCGACCGAGCTCGGCGTCGCCAGCATCCAGCCGCTGATGACCGCGCACGGCGTGCTGCGCCTGGCCGGCGAGCGCGCCGACAAGAAGCGCGCGCACTGGCAGGCGATAGCCATCGCGGCCTGCGAGCAATGCGGCCGCAACCGGGTGCCGCTGGTCCACCCGGTGCGCGCGCTGGCCGGCTGGATCGAATCGCCGCCGATCGACGATGCCGAGCGCTTCGTGCTCAGCCTGGCCGACGGCGCGCGCAGCCTGCGCGACATCCGTGACGGCGTCCCGGGCGCCGGCCTGCGCGGCGCCTGTGTGCTCAGCGGCCCCGAGGGCGGGCTGAGCGCAGCCGAGGAGCGCGACGCGACCGTGCGCGGCTTCGCGCCGCTGACGCTCGGCCCTCGCGTGCTGCGTGCCGAGACCGCGGCACTGGCGGCGCTTGCGTTGTTGGCGCACCCCTGATCGGAATCCCTGCCCTCTTTCTCCACCGCCCTTCGCCACACATGCCCTCGCTCCTGCCTGCGCCATTGCGCCTTGCGCCCCTCGTGCTCGCCGTCCTGTGGACCGCGGGTCCCGTCCAGGCCCAAGGCACGGCCGTTGCGCCGACCCCCGCCCAGGTGAAGCCGGCGGTCGACCAGGCCTACACGCAGCTGCTGGCCGCGCCGGCCGTCAAGCAACTGCTCGACGCGCTGAAGGCCGATCACGAGCGCTCGGTCGAAGACCTCCGGATGCTCACCGAGATCGAGGCGCCGCCCTTCAAGGAGCACAAGCGCGCGGAGGCCTTCCTCGCACGCATGAAGGCGCTGGGGCTCAGCGATGCGCGAATCGATGCGGAGGGCAACGTGGTGGGCCTGCGCAAGGGCACGGGCAACGGCCCCAAGCTGCTGGTCTCGGCCCATCTCGACACGGTCTTTCCCGCCGGCACCGATGTCAAGGTGAAGGAGCGCGACGGCAAGCTCTACGCGCCCGGCATCTCGGACGACACGCGCGGCCTCGCGGTACTGCTGTCGTGGCTCAAGGTGCTCAACGACAGCAAGGTCCAGACCGTGGGCGACCTGCTCTTCGTCGGCAACGTGGGCGAAGAGGAATTGGGCAATCTTCGTGGGATGAAGGCGATCTTTCGCGACCATCTCGACATCGACGGCATGGTGGGCGTGGAGCCCGCACCCGAGGGCACGGTGCTGGTGCTGGGCACCGCGAGCCATCGCTACGAGGTGAGCTTCAAGGGCCCGGGCGGCCACAGCTACGCGGCCTTCGGCCAAGTGCCCAGCGCGATCCACGGCATGGGCCGAGCGATCGCCAAGATCGCCGAGATCAAGACGCCCAGTTTCCCCAAGACCACCTTCACCGTGGGCACTGTCGGTGGCGGCACCTCGGTCAACACCATCGCGCCCGATGCGCGCATGGCGGTGGACATCCGCTCCGATGAGATGGGCGCACTGCTCGAGACCGAAAAGAAGGTGCTGGCCGCGATCGACGAGGCAGTAGCGGAAGAGAACAAGCGCTGGAACGTCGGCACGCTCAGCGTCAGCAACAAGCTGATCGGCGACCGCCCGGGCGGTCGCACGCCATCGGACTCGGTCATCGTCGAAGCGGCGGTGCGCTCCAACAGCGCTTTCGGCCACAGGACCCTGCTGACGGGCGCCAGCACCGACGCCAACGTGCCGATGTCGCTCGGCATCCCGGCCATCATCATCGGCGGCGGCGGCAGGACCGGCGGCTTCCATGCGCTGTCCGAGTGGATCGACGTGACAGACGGCTGGAAAGGCGCGCAGAATGCCCTCGCGACCGTGCTCGGCCTAGTCGGCGTGCAGGGCGTGAGCGAGCCGCTCCTGAACAAGCGTCCGCCGCGGTCGAAACCGTAGTCGGCGCTTTCCCTCTCACTCACTCGTTCATTCACTCAGGAGCCCACCATGGGATTGCTCGATTCGGTACTCGGACAAGTGCTCGGCGGCGCGCAGCCCCAGCAACCCCAGAACGGAGGCTTGGACGGCCTCGATGCGCTCGGCGGCGGTCTTGCGGGCGCGCTCGGCGGGCTGCTCGCCGACAACGGCGAAGTAGGTGGGCTCGGCGGGCTGGTCTCCAGGTTCGAACAGGCTGGCATGGGCGCCGTGATCGGCTCGTGGATCGGCAAGGGCGAGAACCAGCCGGTCTCGGGCGGGCAACTGCAGGACGCGCTGGGCGGCGACGTCATTTCCGGCCTCGCGCAGAAGCTTGGCCTCAACGCCGCCACGCTGCTGCCGATGCTGGCCACGCTGCTGCCCATGCTGGTCGACCGCCTCACGCCCAATGGCCAGGCGCCGGCGGAAGGCCTGGGCAACCAGGACGAGCTGCTGTCCTCGCTCAGCAGCCTGCTGCATAAGGGCTGAGCTCGCCTTCTCGATGAATCGCAATCTCTGGCTGCTGGCCGTCTGCCAGGGCTTGTTCCTGACGAACAACGTCGCCTTCATCGCAATCAACGGGCTGGTCGGCCTGGCGCTGGCGCCGCGCGGCTGGATGGCCACGCTGCCGGTGATGGGCTATGTGATCGGCGGCGCGCTCGCCACCGGCGTGGTGGCGCGCACGCAGCAGCGCTTCGGGCGACGCCGCTCCTTCCAGATCGGACTGGCGGTGGCCCTGGGCTCGGCGCTGCTGTGCGCCCAGGCCGCGCTCTGGAAGGACTTCTGGCTCCTGTGCGCGGCCACGGTGGTGGCCGGCTACTACAACGCGAATGCCAGCCTCTATCGCTTCGCCGCCGCCGAGCTCGCAGCTCCCGCATGGCGCGAGAAGGCGGTGTCGCTGGTGATGGCGGGCGGGCTGATCGGTGCCGTGGCGGGGCCCAACCTCGCGGCGGTCACACGCAACTGGTTCGCGGTGCCGTTCGCGGGCGTGTATCTCGCACTGGCCGCCGTGGCGCTGCTCGCGATGGTCCTGATGCACTTCATCGACTTTCCCGCCCCGCCCGCCAGAAGCGCGGCGGCGCGCGGCCGCCCGCTCGGCGAGATCGTGCGCCAGCCGGTGTTCATCGTCGCCGCCATGGCGGGCGCGCTCGGCTTCGGCGTGATGAACCTGCTGATGGCCGCCACGCCGATCGCGATGCAGGTCTGCAGCCTGCCCTTCGACGACGTGGCGCTGGTGCTCGAATGGCATGTGATCGGCATGTTCGCACCGGGCTTCTTCACCGGCCACCTGATCCGCCGCTTCGGCGCGCTGCCGGTGATGGGCGTGGGCCTGCTGCTCAACCTGGCCTGCATCGTGGTCGCGCTGTCCGGCGTGGAGCTGCACCAGTTCCTCGCCGCGCTCTTCCTGCTGGGCGTGGGCTGGAACTTCCTCTTCACCGGCAGCACGACCCTGTCGCTCTCGGCATACACGGCCGAGGAGAAGGATCGCGCGCAAGGCGCACTCAACTTCTGCGTGTTCGCGACGCTGGCGCTGAGCTCCTTCGCCTCCGGGGTGCTGATCACGACGCAGGGCTGGCGGCTGCTGAACCTCGGCTCGCTGCTGCCGGTGTTGCTGACCGGCGCGGCGCTGCTGTGGCTGGCGCACAGGCGGCGCGCGGCCGCAGCGGCTTAGGCCGGCGGGAAGCGGACATCGAGCCAGCGCGCGAGCACCTCGAAGACGGGCTCGGCGTCCAGCTCATTGAAGATCTCGTGATACAGCGCCGGAAAGGAGGTGGCGCTCAGCACCGCGGTCGGCGCCGCATCCGCGAAGCGGCGGCTGCCAGCCGGGTTCACCAGCCGATCGTCGCCGGCGTAGACCAACAAGGTAGGTACCGTCCACCGGGGCGCCGCGGCCTGCACGATGGCACCTTCATCAGTCAGGAAACGCGCCAGCCGCGCACCGACACGGTCGTGGCACAACGGGTCCGCGCGGTAGCCTTGCACCACCGCCGGATCGTGCGAGAGGTAGCGGTCGTCGAGCCCGTTGCCCATGCGCAGCGTGGGCGCGGCGCGTGACAGCAGGGCGACAAGGAATTTCTGGAACGCGCTGAGCCCCGGGTCCAACCCCGGCGACGAGAGCACCAGCGCATCGACCTTGCGCACCGCACGCGCGACGAAGCTCGCCGCGACCAGCCCGCCGAGGCTGTGGCCCAGCAGGACCAGCGGCAGCCCGGGATGGACTCGCCGCGTATCGTCGACCACCAGCGCGAGGTCATCGACCAGTCGCATGACGCTGGGCAGGCCGCCGCGCACGCCGCTGGATGCGCCGTGACCGTAGTGATCGGCGGCGCGCACGACGAAGCCTTCGACGTTGAGCCGGGCCGCGACGTGACGATAGCGGCCCGCATGCTCGCCGATGCCATGCACCAGCAGGACAACTGCCCTGGCGTCACGGCGGCACGCCAGCGGCCATTCATGCAGCGCCAGCGTCTCGCCGTCCGGCGTGCGCAGCGCCGATTCGGCCGCAGGCCCGGGCCCGGGCTTCAAGCAGCGGCAGCCTGGGCGACCGGCAGCGCGGCAATCACCTCCGCCACGGCGGCGGTCAGCTTCTTGGCATAGGGCACGTGCAGGAACTCGTTGGGCCCGTGCGCATTGCTCTTGGGGCCGAGCACGCCGCAGACCATCATCTGGGCTTTGGGGAAGCCGACGCTGAGCATGTTCATCAGCGGAATGGTGCCGCCCTGGCCGATGTAGCCGCAGCTCGCGCCGAAGTGCGCCTGCGACGCCGCATGGAGCGCGCGCTCGAACCAGGGCGCGGTCGAAGGCGCGTTCCATCCCGTCGCGCCGCCGTTGCTCTCGAAGGTGACCTTGGCCTGGTAGGGCGCGTTGTCTTCCAGCAGGGTCTTGAGTTCCTGCACGGCCCGGGCGGCATCGACCAACGGCGGCAGACGCAGCGATAGCTTGAACGCCGTGTAGGGGCGCAGCACGTTGCCCGCGTCCCGCAAGGCCGGGAAGCCCTCGGCACCGGTGACCGAGAGCGTGGGCTTCCAGGTGCGATTGATCAGCGCTTCCACCGGGTCGCTGGTGGTCGGCAGCGCGAACGCGGTCGCACCGCCGCAGTCGTAGTGCGCCCATGGGAAGCGCTTGTAGACCTCGTCGCCCAGGATCGCGGCGGTGGCCTTGGCCTGCTCGAGGCGATCGGCCGGAAGCTCGCAGTGGAAGCTCTGGGGCAGCAGGCGGCCGGTCTTGCTGTCCTCGAGGCGGTCCAGCACCTGGCGCATGATGCGGAAGCTCGAGGGCACGAGGCCGGAGGCGTCGCCGGAGTGCACGCCTTCGGTCAGGACCTCGACCTTCAGCGTCCCGCTCGCCATTCCGCGCAGCGAGGTGGTGAGCCACAACTGCTCGTAGTTGCCGGCGCCCGAGTCGAGGCAGATCACGAGGCCGACTTCGCCGAGCCGCGGTCGCAGCGCGTCGATGTAGGGCAGCAGGTCGTAGGAGCCGGACTCCTCGCAGGTCTCGATCAGGCCGACCACGCGCGGATGCGCCGCACCTTGCGCCTTCAGCGCCTGCAACGCGGCGACGCTCGCGTACACCGCGTAGCCGTCATCGGCGCCGCCGCGGCCGTAGAGCAGGCCATCCTCGTACTTGGGCGTCCACGGGCCGAGGTCGCTGCGCCAGCCGGTGAACTCGGGCTGCTTGTCGAGGTGCCCGTACATCAGCACGGTCTCCTTCATGTCGGTGCCGGTGGCAGGCACCTCGAAGAAGAGCACCGGCGTGCGCCCTTCGAGCCGCACGATCTCCAGCTTGAGACCCTCGACCTTCTGCGCCTCGACCCACTGGGCCGCGTTGCGCAGCACGGTGTCGAGGAAACCGTTCTGCACCCAGTCCTTGTCGAAGCCGGGCGACTTGGCCGGGATGGCGATGTAGTCGGTGAGCTGGCGGACGATGTCCTGGTCCCACTTCGTCGAGACATCGGACAGGACGCGCTCGGCGTCGAGCAGGCCCGAAGGCATTTCGCGGTGCAAGGGGGCGTTCATGGGGTTCTCCGCGTATGGGAACTGGCAAGGGGGCTCGCGAATTATGGGCGCATGCCGCCCGCCGCGCAGCCCTTTGGGCTAATCTCTGCCGCCTTCGCAGTGGCATCCCGATCGGAGGCAAATTTGAGCAGCAGCACGAACAAGCGCATTCGCGTCGGCATCGGCGGTTGGACCTACGAACCCTGGCGCAACAACTTCTATCCCGAGGGGCTGCCGCACAGCCAGGAGCTGCACTACGCCAGCCGGCAGCTCACGGCCATCGAGGTCAACGGCACCTACTACAGCAGCTTCAAGCCGCCGACCTTCAAGAAATGGCACGACGAGACGCCGGAGGACTTCGTGTTCTCGCTGAAGGCCTCGCGCTACGCGACCAACCGCAAGCAGCTGGCGGCCGCAGGGGAGTCGGTCTCGCGCTTCGTCGAGAGCGGGATCACGGAGCTGGGCGACAAGCTGGGCCCGATCGTCTGGCAGTTCATGCCGACCAAGGCCTTCGATGCCGAGGACTTCGAGGCTTTTCTCGCGCTGCTGCCGAAGAAGGAGGGCAGCCGTTCGCTGCGCCACGTGCTGGACGTGCGGCACCCGAGCTTCATGTCGCCGGCGTACCTGGCGCTGGCGCGCAAATACCAGGCCGCGACGGTGTTCACCGACGCGGACAAGTTCCCGTCCTTTGCCGACCTGACGAGTGACTTCGTCTATGCGCGGCTGATGATGAGCGACGCCCAGCAGAAGACCGGCTATGCGCCCAAGGCGCTCGATGCCTGGGCCGAGGCGGCAAGGACCTGGGCCGGCGGCGGCCATCCGGAGGCGCTGCCCTGCGTCGAGGAGCGCGCGAAAGGCACGAAGAGCACGAAGGCCTCGCGCGACGTCTTCATCTACTTCATCAACGGCGCAAAAGAAAAGGCACCGGCGGCTGCCGGTGCCTTGATCCAACGCCTGAGCTGAGCTGAGGCCGCGGCCTCAGGCAGCGGCCTGCAGCGCCGGCTTGCTGCCACTGCTGCTGGTGCCGGTGGCGGCACCGAAGCTGATCTCGCCGGAGAGCTGGCCGCCTTCCTCGACGACGATCTTGCCGTAGCGGATCTTGCCGGTGACCTTGCCCGTGGAATGGATGACGAGCTTTTCGCGAACCGTCAGGTTGCCGTCGAAGAGACCGCGGATCTCCGCGATGTCGATCTCGGCCGAGCCCTTGAAGGCGCCTTGCTCGGCGATCTGCATCACGCGGGAGTCCATCGTCGCCTCGACCAGGCCTTCGACCACAAGGGTGTCGCAGTCCGTGATCTCGACGCCCTTGAGCTTGATGTTGGGGCCGACGGTGAGCTTGCTGCCACCTTCCTTCGCTGCCGCGCTTGTCGCCGACTGTGCCGACAGGTTGGCCGGGGTCACGGGCGCACCCGACAGGTTGGTGCCGGAGCCCACCAGCGGCGCGGGACGAGAGACGAGGGGTTCGGGTTCGCGATCACGCTTGCCGAAGAAGGGGGACTGTGTGGCCAATGGGAAGCTCCTCAAAAGGGCTCATCGTAAGAACGCGCTCCGAACTCTCGGCACTTCATTGCGCAAGAAGCGTAACTGAATACGTCTCGAATGGCCACCCCTGGGAACTTTCGTCTGCGTTGGCGCGCATCGACAATGGCCGGACCCCTGACTTCACGTGATCGAACAATGCTGGCAACCCATTCACCCGCAGTCCCGGCCGCCGAGCCGCTCGACCGCGACGCGCGTTTCGGCAAGCCCGCGCACGGCTGGCGGCGCACGCTCTTCTCGGTGATCTTCGAGTCCGAATCGCCGGCAGGCCGGCTCTTCGACCTGGTGTTGATTGCGGTGATCCTGACGAGCGTGACGGTGGTGATCCTCGACAGCGTCATGGCGGTCAGGGAGCGCGCGGGGCACGTGTTCGGCGTGCTCGAATGGGTCTTTACCGCGCTCTTTGCGCTGGAGTACCTCGGGCGGCTCGCCTGCGTGCAGAAGCCCTTGCGCTACGCCACGAGCTTCTACGGCGTGATCGACCTGCTGGCGGTGCTGCCCACCTTCCTGGTCGCGCTCGCACCCGAGTTCGCCTACCTGATCGATGTGCGCATCCTGCGGCTCCTGCGCGTGTTCCGGATCTTCAAGTTGTCGCGCTACTCGGTCGAATATCGCGCGCTGGTAAGCGCGGTTGCGGCCAGTCGCCGCAAGATCACCGTCTTCGTCGGCTTCGTGATCCTGGTGGTGCTGGTGATGGGCACGCTGATGTACGTGGTCGAAGGCCCAGCGCATGGATTCACCAGCATTCCTGTCGCGGTGTACTGGGCGATCTCGACCATGGCGACGGTAGGCTTCGGCGACCTGGTGCCGAAGACCGATCTCGGCCGCGCCATTGCCTCCGTGATGATGCTGATCGGCTGGGGCGTGCTCGCCGTCCCGACCGGCATCGTGACGGCCGAGATGGCGCGCCGCGGACCTGAGGAAGGGCCGGTGCCGGTCGCGCCGCGCGGCGTGTTCTCGCTGGCGGTGCCCGAGACCGCGGCTCCGCGGCGGCGGCTCACGCCGGCTGCCAGGCGGCGCGCCCTTGCGCAGCATCGTCGATCGCAGCGATGAAGCCGGCCGCGGCGGGCTCGGGCAAGCTCAGAGAGAAATGCACCAGGCTTTCGTGGCGCACCTCGCGCAGCGTGGCGCCCGCTGTCGCCATCTCGCGGCGCACGAGGCCCTCGAACGCATAGGGAACGGCGCATTGCAGGTGGCGCTGCTTCACCAGCGGCACCAGCGTCGCGCCGGCCAGGGCCTGCGCGATGCTGTCGGTGTAGGCGCGCACCAGTCCACCGGCACCGAGCTTGACCCCGCCGAAGTAGCGCACGACGCTGGCGAGCACGCCCTCGAGGTCATGGTGCCGCAGCACTTCCAGCATGGGACGGCCGGCCGTGCCGCCGGGCTCGCCGTCGTCGTTGGCGGCCGATTGCCCGCCGGCCATCAGCGCCCAGCACACGTGGGCCGCGCCGGGATGCGCGCTGCGCAGTGCACCGACGACGGCCTGCGCGGCCGCCCGATCGGCCACCGGCTGCACGCAGCCGATGAAGCGGCTCTTCCTCGTCAGGAGTTCGCTGTGCGACGGGGCGGCGAGGGTGAAGCGCATCTGTTGCCGGCGCCAGGGCGAGGGTTCAGCGCTCGCGCTCGAACTTGAAGACCGCCGTCGCGGCACGCGCGTTCGGCAGCCAGCGCACCTCGGCGCCTTCCTGCAGGCCGAAGGCGTCGAGCATGCGCAGGTGGTTTCTGCGCGCGAGTACTTCGAAGTCCTTGAAGGTGCCGACACGGATGTTGGGCGTGTCGTACCACTGGTAAGGCAGGCGCCGCGTCACCGGCATGCGGCCACGCAAGATGCTGATGCGGTTGGGCCAGTGCGCGAAGTTGGGAAAGGCAACGATGCCGATGCGGCCCACGCGCGCCGTCTCGCGCAGCATCACCTCGGCGTTGCGAAGATGCTGCAGCGTGTCGATCTGCAGCACGACGTCGAAGGAAGCGTCGTCGAACATCGCAAGGCCTTCGTCGAGGTTGAGCTGGATCACATCGACGCCGTGGCGGATGCATTGCAGCACATTGCCGTCCGCGATCTCGACGCCATAGCCGCTGCAGCCGCGCTCGCGCTGCAGCAGGTCGAGCAAGGCGCCGTCGCCGCAGCCGAGGTCGAGCACGCGGGAGCCTTCGGGCACGAGCCGTGCGATCACGCGCTGGGTGTCCATGTCGCTCATAAGGCAACCTCCGCCGAGCGGGCTGCGGTGCCATGAGCCTTCGATGCCGTGCAGCTCATGTCGACAGATCCTCCTTGGCGATGCGTTCGAAGTAGGAGCGCACGACGCTCAGGTAACGAACGTCGTCGAGCAGGAAGGCGTCGTGCCCGTGCGGGGCATCGATCTCCGCGTAGCTCACGCTGCGGCGGTTGTCGAGCAGGGCCTTCACGATCTCGCGGCTGCGCGCGGGCGCGAAGCGCCAATCGGTCGTGAAGCTCACGAGCAGGAAGCGGGCGGTGGCGGGCGCCAGCGCGGCACGCAGGTCGCCGCCATGCGCGCGGGCGGGATCGAAGTAGTCGAGGGCGCGCGTGATCAGCAGGTAGGTGTTGGCGTCGAAGTACTCGCTGAACTTGTCGCCGTTGTAGCGCAGGTAGCTTTCGATCTGGAACTCGACCTCCTGGGTGGAGTAGAGGAAGTCCGTACCGGCCACCTCGCCCTCGACGGCACTACGCAGCGCGCGGCCGAACTTCTCGTTCATCAGGTCGTCGCTCTGGTACGTGATGTGGCCGATCATGCGGGCGATGCGCAGGCCGCGCTTGGGGATGACGCCGTGCTCGTAGAAATGGCCACCGTTGAAGTCGGGGTCGGTCACGATGGCGCGGCGGGCGACCTCGTTGAAGGCGATGTTCTGCGCAGTCAGGCTGGGCGCACTGGCGATCACGACCGCATGGCGCACGCGCCCAGGGTACTGCAGCGTCCACGACAGCGCCTGCATGCCGCCCAGGCTGCCGCCCATCACCGCGGCCAACGTATCGATGCCGAGCGCGTCGAGCAGGAGGGCCTGCGCGCGCACCCAGTCCTCGACAGTCACCACGGGGAAATCGGCACCGTAGATGCGCCCGGTCGCGGGATCGACGTGCATCGGGCCGGTGGAGCCGAAACAGGAGCCGAGGTTGTTGACGCCGATCACGAAGAAGCGATCGGTGTCCACCGGCTTGCCCGGGCCGATCATGTTGTCCCACCAGCCCTCGGACCTGTCCTGCCCCGCATACACCCCCGCGACGTGGTGCGAGGCGTTCAGCGCATGGCACACCAGGACCGCGTTGTTGCGTTTTGCGTTGAGCGTGCCGTAGGTTTCGTAGGCCAGGCTGTAGTCGGCGATGCTCGCTCCGCTGCTGAGCGGCAGCGGGCCCGGGAAAGACATGGATTGCGGAGAAACGACCAAGGACATGGAAAAGAAAAACCCGGCCTCGCCAAAAACGAGCCGGGTCGGGCATCCGTCTTTAGCAGCATTTGTTAAGCGCCCGCAAGCTGGAGCAAATCGGCGCGTCGGGAGAGTATATGCCGCTCAACCCCAGCCGATCAACGCGCCCACGCCGAGGAGGAGGAACAGCGCCGCGGAGACGCCGTGCACCAGCTTGATGGGCACGCGCTTCACGATGCGTTCGCCCAACCAGACCACCGGTGCGTTGGCCAGCATCATGCCCAGGGTGGTGCCGAGTACGACCCAGGCATAGGCGTCTACATAGCGCGCGGCAAGCATGACGGTGGCGATCTGCGTCTTGTCGCCCATCTCTGCAAGAAAGAAGGCGATCAGCGTGGTGCCGAAGACGCCGAAGCGCGATGCCTTCGGCAGCTCGTCGTCATCGAGCTTGTCGGGAATCAGCATCCACAGTGCCATCGCGATGAAGGAGCCTCCCAGGATCCAGCGCAGCAAATCGGCCCCCAGCGTATGGGTGACCCAGTTGCCCACCGCGCCGGCGAGCGCGTGGTTGACGACCGTGGCGGCAAAGATGCCCAGCACGATCGGCCACGGCCGGCGAAAGCGCGCGGCGAGCACAAGGGAGAGCAACTGGGTTTTGTCGCCCATTTCGGCGAGCGCGACCACGCCGGTCGCGACGAGAAAAGCTTCCATGAGAAAGGGATTCCTTGGGCCGAAGGACGCAATTGACCGTGCAGCACCTTCGGCCACATCCGAAGCTGCACGGTCAAAGGTCTCGCCAGGTTGAACACTGTCTGCGCCATGTCCGGCCCGGGCCGGACAAGTCTGTTGACGCACACCCTTCTCGCGATGGAAGGCGGCTACTCCCCAATGACCAGGCGATTCTAGCCATGCGCATGCGCTGCTTTGTGAGCGTGCGCAAACTTTCCATTTATTTTTCGCGGGGGCGGCGCTGCGGGCAAATTCCTACTTGCGCGCCAATCATTTCACCCATAATGCACGAGCCTCTCACTTAAGTTCTAGGGGGAGCGGCGATTCGGTGATCGGTCAGTTTCGCGCGGCCCAGCGGCTTTTTCGTGGGTGGTGCTCCCGGGACTCCATCGCTTTTTCTTTGTGTTTATTAGGAGTCCCTTCATGGGCAACAAACTGTACGTCGGCAACCTGCCCTATTCGGCACGCGACGGTGATCTGGAGCACGCCTTCAGCCAGTTCGGCACGGTGACCAGCGCCAAGGTCATGATGGAGCGCGACTCCAGCCCGCCTCGTTCCAAGGGTTTCGGCTTTGTTGAAATGGGCAGCGACGCGGAAGCGCAAGCGGCCATCAAGGGCATGAACGGCCAGGACATGGGCGGCCGCAGCGTCGTCGTCAACGAGGCGCGTCCCATGGAAGCGCGCCCGCCGCGCAGTGGCGGCTACGGTGGTGGCGGCGGCTATGGCGGTGGCGGTGGTGGTGGTGGCGGCTACGGTGGTGGCGGCGGTGGCCGCAGCGGCGGTGGCGGCTATGGTGGCGGCGGCGGCGGCCGCAGTGGCGGCGGCTACGGTGGTGGTGGCGGTGGTGGCGATGGCGGTTTCCGCAGCCCCTACGGCGCTGGCCCGCGCGGCGGCGGTCGCGGCGGCTATGGTGGCGGTGGCGGCGGCGGCAACAGCGGCTACTGATCAGGCCCTGCACTTATCAGGAATGGCTCCCTCGGGAGCCTTTTTCGTTTGAGGGCCGCAGTCCGCTCCTCAGAGTCGGCCAGACTCAATCGTTGCGCCGCCTCTTCCGCCCGCGGCCCTGGACGGCGAGATCGAACAGGCCGTTGGGCAACAGCCGCATGAGCTTGGCCACCACGCCCATCTGCCACGGAATCACACGGTAGCTGGCGCCCGCCTCGATCGCGCGGAAGGCGCGATCGGCAAACGCCTCGGGCTGCAGCAGGAAAGGCATGCCGTAGCGGTTGCCCCGGGTGAGCGGCGTATCAACGTAGCCGGGCAGCAGCGTCACCACCTTGACGCCACTGGCGCGCAGCTCGCCGCGCAGGCTCTCGCAATAGGCCACCACGCCCGCCTTGCTGGCACAGTAGGCCCCATGGCCGGGCAGGCCCCGGATGGCCGCAACGCTTGCGATGCCCACCAGGCGGCCGCTGCCGCGCGCACGCATGGCCGCGACGAAAGGATGGAAGGTGGCGGCCAAGCCGACGTTGTTGACGGCCAGCGTTTCGGCCAACACATCGAGGTCGCGGCGGTCTTCGGTATCGATGCCGACGCTGATGCCAGCATTCGCGATCACCACATCGGGCACGCCCTGGCGCCCGAGACAGGCGGCACCGGCCGCCACGATGCTGTCGATCTGCGCCACGTCGGCGCCGTAGACCTCGATATCGCCCGCGCCGATGCCGCGCGAGGCGGCCCAGGCCTCGATCTCGGCGGCCCGCCGCGCTACCAGCGCCAGCCTGTAGCCTGCCTCGTGGAAGCGCGCCGCCAGCGCCTGGCCGATTCCGCTCGACGCTCCGGTGATGAAGGCCAGCGGCTTCAACGCTTGGCCCCAGGCGTGGAAGGCATGAGCAGGCCACGCACGCGGCCCCGAAGGTTTGCGACCCCCGTGAGGTTGTCGTAGTCCATCGAGTCGGCGGTGAACCGGTCGGAGCCGCGGATCAGCGTGACCGGCTTGTGCGACTTGACCCGCTCGGTGTCGAGGAAGGCGTGCAGGAATTCGCCGCGGAACTCCAGCCGGGGCACGGGCTTGCCGTCCGCCGTGGTGGCGGCTTCCCGCACCACGATCGCGTTGCCGAAGAGCTGGATCTCGCTGCCATCGGCATTCGACAGCCCCCGATTGGCAGTGGCGCGCGTGGTCAGGCCCTCGGGCGACACGGAGCGCACGCGCACCTGGTCGACCTCCATCGTGTCCGTGTCAGGGTAGTGCCGGCCCTCGGTGCCGAACAGCTCGCTGCGCAGCTCGCCGCTGGGCAGGAAGTTCTTGATCACGAAGTCGCGCATGAAATAGTCGGGCTCGTGCCTCGGCGCCTCCTTGGGCACGGGCTCGAGCAGCTTCGGCGCGTTGCGCACCAGCCAGTAGGTGCCCAGCGCGAGCATGGCCGTCAGGATGATCGGCAGGTAGATCGTCACCCTGTCGAAGGTGTCGCGCAGCAGGTTCCAGGCCGCCTTCGCCCTCATGCAGCCGGGCCTCGCGCAATGTCCAGCAGGCGGCGGTAGTGGCCGCCGGCCGTGAGCAGCAGATCGCAGAATTCGCGCGCCGCGCCCTCTCCGCCGCGGGCCGAGGTCACATGATGCGCGACCGCACGAACTTCGGCATGCGCGTTGGCGGGCGCCGCAGCAAAGGCGACGCGCGTGAGCACGGGCAGATCCGGCCAATCGTCGCCGATGGCGGCGGCCTGCGTCCATTCAAGCCCCAGCAGCGCGAGAATGGCCTGCGCGGCCGGCAGCTTGTCCTCGGTGCCGTAGCGCACATGCTCGATGCCCAAGGCCTGCAGCCGCAGGCGCAGCGGCTTCGAGTCCCGGCCCGTGATCACCGCCGGCGCGATGCCCGCCAGGCGCAGCAGCTTGAGGCCATAGCCGTCAAGGATGCTGAAGCGCTTGAGGGTCTCGCCGTGCTCGCTGAAATAGACCCCGCCATCCGTCAGCACGCCGTCGACATCGAAGAAGGCGACACGGATGTCCTGGGCGGCGAGCAAGGTCTCCGCCTTGAATGCGAGAGTCATCAGATGACTTTCGCGCGCATCAGGTCGTTGATGCTGAGCGCACCGATCAGCAAGCCCGCCGCATCGGTCACCAACACGCTGGTGATCCTGTGCTGCTCCATTAGCTCGGCGGCCTCCGCCGCCAGCGCATCGGAGCGCAGCGTGCGCGGACCGGCGTGCATCACGTCGACCGCGGTCAGGGCGCGCAGGTCCGCGCCGGTCTCGATCTGGCGGCGCAGGTCGCCGTCGGTGAAGATGCCGATCGCGCGGCCCTCGCGATCGACGATCGCAGTGGCGCCCAGGCCTTTCGAGCTCATCTCGCGCATCAGCTCGCTGAAGCTGGCGTCGGGGCCCACCCGCGGCACCGCGTCGCCGGAACGCATGACGTCGCTGACATGGGTGAGCAGCTTGCGCCCCAGGGCGCCGCCGGGATGCGAGCGCGCGAAGTCCTCGGTGCCGAAGCCGCGTGCATCGAGCAGCGCGACCGCGAGAGCGTCGCCCATGGCCATCTGCGCGGTGGTGCTGGCGGTAGGCGCGAGGTTGAGCGGACAGGCCTCTTTCTCGACGCCGCTGTCGAGCACGAGGTCGGCATGGCGGGCGAGCGTGGAGTCGCCACGGCCGGTGATGGCGATCAGCGGCACGCCCTGCCGCTTGACGACCGGCAGGATGACCGTGAGTTCGTCGACCTCGCCGCTGTTGGAGATGGCGAGCACCAGGTCGACCGGCTTGATCATGCCGAGGTCGCCATGGCTGGCCTCGGCCGGATGCACGAACATCGCGGGCGTGCCGGTGGATGCGAGCGTGGCCGCGATCTTGCGGCCCACATGGCCGCTCTTGCCCATGCCCATGACGACGACGCGGCCGCGCACCTCCAGGATCGTCTGCACGGCGTGCACGAAGCTCGCGCCGATGCGCTCCTTGAGGCCGAGAACGGCCGCGGCTTCGATGTCGAAGGTCGTGCGGGCCCGCGCGAGCATCGCGTCGGCGGAGGCCTCAAGGGCCGGATCTGGGCTGGAGCGCATCGCGGGATTTTATCGGCCGCGCATGAGCCCCGCCCGGCCGCCCGAAAGGGCTCGCACCGCAGCCGAAGGCGAAGGTACTCCAGTAACGCTGCCGCGACGGGGATTCCATTCAGTAGCATCGGCCCATGTCCTCCTTCGATCTCACGCTGATGTATCTGCTCGCCGCAGTGATCGGCGTGGTCGCCTGCCGCTTCCTCCGGCTGCCGCCGATGCTGGGCTACCTGGGGGCGGGCGTGCTCATCGGGCCGCATGCGCTGTCCCTGGCCGAGGACGCCGAGGGCATCCGGCACCTGGGCGAATTCGGCGTCGTCTTCCTGATGTTCGTGATCGGGCTGGAGTTCAGCCTGCCCAAGTTGCGCGCCATGCGCAAGCACGTGTTCGGCCTGGGACTGCTGCAGGTCATGCTGACCATGGCAATCGCGACCCTCGGCGCCCTGCTGATAGCTTCGTGGCTCCCGCCGGCCTGGCGGCTGGGCTGGCAGACCGCGCTTGCGCTGTCCGGCGCACTCACCATGAGCAGCACCGCGATCGTCGTGAAGCTGATGGCCGAGCGCCTGGAACTCGAGAGCGAGCACGGCAAGCGGGTCATGGGCGTGCTGCTGTTCCAGGATCTGGCCGTGGTGCCGCTGCTGGTTCTGATCCCGGCGCTGGGCGCGCCGCCGGAGGCGATGCTGAAAGCGCTGGCCATCGCCTGGCTGAAAGCCAGCTTCCTGGTGGCCGTGCTGCTCTATGGCGGACCGCGGGTGATGCGCTGGTGGCTGACCCTGGTGGCGCGCCGGCGCAGCGAGGAGCTCTTCATGCTCAACCTGCTGCTGGTCACGCTCGGCCTGGCCTGGCTGACGGAGCTCGCGGGGCTGAGCCTGGCGCTCGGTGCCTTCGTGGCCGGGATGCTGGTCTCGGAGACCGAGTTCAAGCACCAGGTCGAGACCGACATCCGGCCCTTCCACGACCTGCTGCTGGGGCTCTTCTTCATCTCGATCGGGATGTCGCTCGACTGGCACATCGTGGTCGAGCGCTGGGCGCTGGTGGGTATCCTGCTGCTGCTGCCGCTGACCTTCAAGCTGGTGCTGGTCACGCTGTTGGCGCGCCTGCTCGGAGCGACAGCCGGCGTGTCGCTGCGCACCGGGCTGTACCTGGCGCAGGCGGGGGAGTTCGGCTTCGTGCTGCTGAGTCTTGCGCAGGGCCGGGATCTGCTGCCGGCCTGGCTGGCGAACCCCGTACTCGCCTCGATGGTGCTGTCGATGCTTGCGACGCCCTTCATCGTCATGTACAGCGACCGCATCGTGCGCAGGCTGGTGGCCAGCGATTGGCTGCAGCAGTCGCTGCAGATGACCTCGATCGCGCGCAAGACCATCAACACCGCCCAGCACGTGATCATCTGCGGCTACGGGCGCTGCGGGCAGAACCTGGCGCGCATGCTGGAGCGCGAGGGCATCCCCTACCTTGCGCTGGACCTGGACCCCGACCGCGTGCACCAGGCAGCCGCGGCAGGCGACTCTGTGGTGTTCGGGGATGCGGCGCGGCTGCAGGCGCTGATGGCGGCCGGCCTGGCGCGCGCCAGCGCGGTGGTCGTGACTTACCTCGACACCCCCGGCGCGCTGAAGGTGCTGGCCAACACGCGGGCGCATGCGCCTCAGGTGCCGGTGATCGTGCGCACGAAGGACGACCGCGAGTTGGAGAAGTTGCAGGCCGCCGGCGCCACGGAGGTGGTGCCGGAGGCGATCGAAGCCTCGCTGATGCTGGCCAGCCACGCGCTGGCGCTGGTCGGCGTGCCTATGCGGCGGGTGATCCGCGTGGTGCAGGACCAGCGGGACGCCCGCTACAACCTGCTGCGCGGCTACTTCCATGGCGCCGACGATGACAACGCCGACGAGCACGACCATGAGCGCCTCAACACCTTCACCCTCACGGCCGACGCCCGGGCGGTGGGCCGGCTGCTGGACCAGCGGGCGCTGGAGGCAGTGGGCGTGCGGGTGGCGAGCCTGCGCCGGCGCAACGGCAAGGCGGAGACGGTGGGCGACGATGTCATGCTGGCGGACGGCGACACGCTGGTCCTGTCTGGCCGGCCCGGCGCGCTCGCCATTGCCATCGAGCAGTTGCAGAAGGGCTGAGCGCGTCTCCCGTGGTCTCGGGAGACATGAACGAACCCGGCGCGGGCACGACGGGTTCGTTGCACCTTCTCAGTTGGCGAGGCTCGGATTGCGCTTCTCTGCGTCGACCTGCTGCTGACGCCGCACCGCATCGCACTGGGTATGGCTCCCGTACTCGGCCTTGGCGCACTGCGCCGCCATGCAGCGGGCGCGGCCGAAGAACCCCTGGCCGGCGCATGCCACATCCGGACTGGGCGGAGCGACCGGTTCGACCGGTATTGGCGCCATGGCAACGACTGGGGGCAGCGGCGCCGGCGGGGCTGCCGGGGCCGGCGCCGCCGGTGCAGGCTTGCGTGGCTTGGGCGCGGCGGCGACCGCGGGCCTCACCGGAGCTTCGGCCTTGGCGCGCCGTGGGGGCGGGGCGGGTGACTCGGCCATGGCGGTGGGCGGCGAGGCCGGGGTTGGCTCTTCAACTGCTGCGTTCTGCACAGGAGGCGGTGGCGGCGTCGGCTCGGGTGCAGGAGCGGGTGGGGGAGCAGTTGGCGCTGCTTCGGGCACGGAAGCAGGCGGCGCCACGGCGACCGGCGCCGCAGGGATCTGGCTCACGGCCGGCGTCGCAGCACCGCGCCGGCTATGCACGAACCCGCCGCCCGCAGCGAGCACGACAAGCAGCAGGGCCAGGACACCCCATCGCGCCGTAGATCGGCGCGGCGCAGCGGGGGCGGGGAGTACGGCGGCCCGCGATGCCGCCTTGGGGGTGGGGGTGTGAACCGCGGATGGCGGCGGGACCGGCGCAGCGCTGTGCGGCACCGGAGGTGGCGGGGCCGGCGACCGGCTGAGCACCACGGTCTTTTCATCCGCGGGGGAAGACCTTGTTTGCGGGCTTTCGAGCAGCGGCGTAGGCTCCGTGATCGGCCATCCCTCCGTCGCAAGCCTTGGGTCCGTCGCGGCTGGCGCAGGCGCCAGCCGATGGCCGCAGCCTCTGCAGAATCTGGCGCCATCCCGGTTTTTCGCCCCGCAGGACGCGCACTCCACACCCATCTTGGAAGCCCTCGACTTGTACGTACCATGTTCCAAGCAGCGGGAGATGGCGATCGATGCACTCGTCAGGCCGAGAGCCTCAGGTCACCGCCACGCGCTTGGGCTTGTTGACCATTCTCTTCGCAATCACCGCGCCCAAGCCCATCGTGAGCTCCAGCGCCAGCGCTGGTTGGCGGTTGGACATCTCGGCGAAGCGGATGGCCGTCAACCGCCAGACGCGCGCCGCGCCCGTTGCCACCACGTTCGCCGAACGCGGCAGCCTGGAGAAGAACGACCCTTCGCCCACCACCGAACCGGGATTGAGGATCGCAAGCCGCATCTGCCCCTGGCTGCCGATCAGGTGAACGCTCAGCGCGCCGCGCTCGATGAAGAAGAGCGTGCGGTCGTTGGCGCCCTGGTCGATGAGCACCTGCCCGGCATTGAGGTCGTAGGGCTGCAAGTAGCCCGCGAGCGTCTCCCACTGCTGGGCATTGAAGGCCGGAACGAATGCGTCGTAGCTGGTGTTCTGTGCGACGGCGCGGCAAAGATCCTGGATGCTCGATGACATGTTGATTCACCTGCTGTGGGTGCCGGAGCGCAGTATGGACGATTGTGGCAAATTGCAGTGACACAAGTCACGAGTGCTAACTCTTTCTGTCTACTTTCCGATACAGAATCGCGAAAAAATCACGCCCAGCAGGTCATCGGCGCCGAACTCGCCGGTGATTTCGTTCAGTGCGTTCTGCGCCAGACGCAACTCCTCAGCGACCAGCTCCAGTGACGCTGCGCCAGCCGCCAGATGCTCGGCGGCCCGTGCAAGATGCTCCTCGACGCGCGACAGCGCCTGCACATGGCGCGCCCGTGCCAAATAGACGCCCTCCGGCACGGCCTGCCACCCGGCCACCTCAAGCAGGCGCTGCCGCAGTGCCTCGATGCCGAAGCCGGTCTTCGCGGACAGGCTGATCCCCGTGGCCGGTGCCGCCGACGGCGCTGCATCCTGCTTGCTCCAGACATCGAGCACCGGCGCGCCGGCGGCCAGCTTCTCGCTGAGAAGGCGCAGGATGCCGGCGTCGGCCTCCGCATAGTCGGCCCGGCCCGAACGCGTCAGGTCGTGCAGGAACAGCACAGCGTCGGCGCCTTCGATCTGCCCCCAGGCGCGCGCCACCCCGATCTGCTCCACCAGGTCGCTACTGTCGCGCAAGCCGGCGGTGTCGACCACGTGCAGAGGCACGCCCTGGATCTGGATGGTTTGCGAGACCACGTCGCGCGTGGTGCCCGGGATCGGGCTGACGATGGCAAGCTCGGCGCCGGCCAGGGCGTTGAGCAGCGAGCTCTTGCCCGCATTGGGCTGACCGGCGATCACGACCTTGATCCCTTCGCGCAGCAGTGCGCCCTGGCGCGCGCGCTGCTGGACCGCGCCCAGCTGTGCCTGGAGGGCGGCGAGCTGGCCCTCGGCATCGGCCTTCTGGAGAAAGTCGATCTCCTCCTCCGGGAAGTCCAGCGTCGCCTCGACCAGCATGCGCAGGTGGATCAGGGCATCGCGCAGGGTGTGGATTTCCTGCGAGAAGGCGCCCGACAGCGAACGCCCGGCGCTGCGCGCGGCCGCCTCGGTGCTGGCGTCTATCAGGTCGGCGATGGCCTCGGCCTGGGCCAGGTCGATCTTGCCGTTGAGGAATGCGCGCCGGCTGAACTCCCCCGGCTCGGCCACGCGCAAACCGGGAAGGCGAGGCCGACCGGTGGTTGCGTCGACGTCGGCGGCGGCTTCCAGGCAACGAGCCAGCAGCAATTGCAGCACCACCGTACCGCCGTGCGCCTGCAGTTCGAGCACGTCTTCGCCGGTGTAGGAATGCGGCGCCGGGAAGTGGATGGCCAGGCCATGATCGATGGCGCCGCCACTGGCATCGCGAAAGGGCAGGTAGGTGGCCTCGCGCGGCTTGAGGCTGCGCCCGCAGATCGCGGCGATCAAGGGCGCCAGCCGAGCGCCTGACACGCGCACGATCCCGACTGCGCCGCGGCCAGAGGCCGTGGCGATGGCGACGATCGGGTCATTGGTCCGCGCCAACATGGGTTGGATGATGCTTCAATGAGAAGGGCCGCATTGTGCGGCCCTGCTTGAGTTCGCTTCGCTCGCGCGCTATTTGCCGAGCACGCCGAGGCGCTTGTTGATGAACCATTGCTGCGCGATGGACAGCACGTTGTTCGTGATCCAGTACAGCACCAGGCCGGCCGGGAAGAAGATGAACATCACGCTGAAGGCCAGCGGCATGATCCACATCAGCTTGGCCTGCATCGGGTCCGGCGGCGTGGGGTTCAGCCAGGTCTGGAACAGCGAGGTCGCCGTCATCACGATCGGCAGGATGAACCAGGGGTCCGGGGCCGAGAGATCCTTGATCCACCCGATCCAGGGCGCATGGCGCATCTCGACCGAGGACAGCAGTACCCAGTACAGCGCGATGAACACCGGGATCTGGATCACGATCGGGAAGCAACCACCCATCGGGTTGACCTTTTCCTCGCGGTAGATGCGCATCATCTCCTGCTGCATCTCCTGCGGCTTGTCCTTGAGCCGCTCGCGCATCTCCATCACCTTGGGATTGATGGCCTTCATCTTCGCCATGCTGGCGTAGGCCTTGGCGTTGAGCCAGTAGAACGCGGCCTTCAGCAGCACCACAAGCGCGACGATGGCCCAACCCCAGTTCCCCAGCATGGTGTGCAGCTTGTCGAGCAGCCAGTAGAGCGGCTTGGAGATGATGGTGAAGATGCCGTAGTCCTTGACCAGCTCGAGCCCGGGCGCCACGGCCTCCAGTGTCTTCTCGGCCTGCGGGCCGACGAAGAACTCGGCGTCGATCGCCTTGGATGCGCCGGGTTCCACCGGCCCCGCCGGCGTGATCATGCCGACCGCGTAGAGGTTGGTGTCGACCTTGCGCGCGAACAGGTCGCGCGGGATGCCGTCCTTCAGCAACCAGGCGCTCGCGAAGTAGTGCTGCACCATCGCGACATAGCCGTTGGTCGCTTCCTTGACGAAGTCGGCCTTGTTGTTCTCGATGTCCTTGAACTCGATCTTCTGGTACTTCTTGGCCTCGGTGTAGACCGCCGGGCCCGTGAAGGTGGAGTAGAAGGAGGATTCGCCAGGCGGCTTGTTGCCGTCGCGCACGATCTGCAGGTAGACCTGCGGCGAAACCGGCGCCGTGCCGGTGTTGACGATCTCGTGGCGCACTCGCATGTCATAGCCGCCGCGTTTGAGCGTCCAGGTCTTGACCAGCTTGACGCCGCCCAGATCGGCCGATTCGAAGCGCAGCACCAGCTCGTTGGCCCCGTCCTTGAGCGTACGCTCGCCGCTGACGCTCATCGGCGTCTTGTGCGTCGGGAAGTTTCCGCCGATCAGGCCGGTCTGGGCCACGTAGTAGCGGTTGGGGCTCTGGTCGAGCAGGACGAAAGGCTTGTCCTTCTCCGTCAGGTCGTCATGCTGGATGAATTCGCTTTGCACCAGCGAGCCGCCCTCGGTGTCGAAGGTCAGCTTGAGCACATCCGTGGTGACGACCACACGCTCACTCGCGGTGGGTGCCGTCGTCTTGCCGTCGGGCACGGTCGCAGCGCCGCTCGCGCCGGCCGGGGTTGTGTTCGTGGCCTGTGGCACCGCGCTCGAGGCTGCACCAGGCGCCGCAGGCGCTGACGCAGGCGCCGTGGCGGTCGCGTGCGGCTTGGTCGACGGCAGGAAGGTGGGATTGCGGCCGTTGAAAACCTGCCACTGGTCCCACAACAGTACCAGCGAGAAACCAAAAACCACCCACAGAATGGTGCGGCGAATATCGTTCATGAAGAAGACTTCTTGTCGTCGGAGAACAGAGAGGAGAACAGCGCGCGGGAATCGCGGTCACCGGGCTCCTTCCTCGGGGGAACTGGATCGTGGCCGCCCTGGCACCACGGCTGGCAGCGGGCGAGACGGCGCAGGGTGAGATAGCTGCCGGCCGCCGCGCCATGGCGCTCGAGCGCCTCGATGGCGTAGACGGAGCAGGTGGGCTCGAAGCGGCACCCTTGGCCGAGCCAGGGGCTCAGCAGCAGGCGGTAGCCCTTCACCAGGCCGATCAGCAGGGCTTTCATGGTGCGCGCACGGCAGCGGCCCGCTCCAGCAGCTGCTGGAGCTCGGCACGAACGGCGGCGTTGAGCTTGTCGGAACTCGCGCTTTGGAATTCCTTGCGGTCGAAGCCCGCACGCAGGCGAACCACGTGCGCGGCGGGCGGCAGTGAACACTCCGCAGCCGTGCTCATGCGATAGACCTGGCGCTTGATGGCGTTGCGCGTGACCGCGCGGCGCGCCCAGCGCTTGGGCACCATCGCGCCGACCCACACGTCCTGAGTGGCGAACAGCGGCGTGGGGCCATGCTGCGCATCGAGCGCGCAACGGTGCAATGCGAAATGGGTGGTGCGCGCCACGGTAGCACCTGCGAGGACGGCCTGGAATTGCGCGCGGGTCTTGAGCCGCTGCATGGAAGCCAACCGCGATGCGCCGGCAGTCGATGGCGGCGGCTGTACGACTGGCAACAGAGCCGACGGCGCCTTAGACGGCGAGGCGCTTGCGGCCCTTGGCGCGGCGTGCGTTGATCACGGCGCGGCCGCCGCGGGTCTTCATGCGGACCAGGAAACCGTGGGTACGGGCGCGGCGGACTTTGGATGCTTGGTAGGTGCGTTTCATAATTTGATTTCCTGATGGACCCGGAAGGCTTGGCGGCCACCGGGTTCTGCTGCCAATTGGCGGGAATACCGGCTGAATACCCCGAAACACACAAAGAGGTTTTCAGGGAAACCGGCGATTATCGCAAACATTCGATCTCGCAACAATCGACAGCCGCGCGGCAGCAGATTCGCCGGAGCAGAAAGCCATGTGGATAAGGTTTTGACAAGTTAGAATCGAAGGCCCATCCCAGGGGCGACTATCCACAAGCAGAACGACAAATGACAGAGGGATCCTCCACCTTTCCGACCCCCC